>CAZUAN010000072.1:0-8622 GCA_964618385.1 uncultured Oscillospiraceae bacterium
ATTCCAATGTGTCATAAAACCTGACGCTTTCCGGAAGGAAAGCGTCAGGGGGGCGCGCGCCCCCGACACGTTTTCAGCTTTAGTATACTATAGAACTTCCGCAAATGCAACCCCCCAGCTTAAAAAATTTTTCCGTTTTTTTCGACATTTTTCGCGGGCGCCCGTCCGCAGCCCCCGCAGGCCCGTTTTTCGCACTTTGCCCAAAAACGCGGCGGATTGGCCTGCGTTTTTTTCCGTGGAAAGGGCCGGGGCGCTCTTGCATTTTCCCCGGATTTCCGCTATACTTACCTGGAGCGAAAATCCATCCCGCAGAAAGGAGGTCCCCATCAGCGTATGGCGGAGCCTCCGTTTTTTCTGCCCATCGGACAGACACAAGAAAGGATGATTGTTATGCCAAACGAAAAAAATCCGGAAGCCGTCTATGACGCCGGAACCCTGGGTAAGCCCAGAATGCTGGTGCTGGGCGTGCAGCATCTGTTCGCCATGTTCGGCGCCACGGTGCTGGTCCCCGCCCTCACCGGCCTGAATGTCTCCACCACGCTGCTGTTTGCCGGACTCGGCACGCTGCTGTTCCACCTGGTCACCGGGCGGAAGGTACCCGCGTTCCTGGGCTCCTCCTTCGCGTTCCTGGGCGGCTACGCCGCCATCGCCCCCATGGTGAACGGTTCCGCCAATACGCAGATGCTCCCTTACGCCTGTGCGGGCGTGGCCGTGGCCGGCCTGGTGTATCTGGTATTGGCGTTTTTCTTCAAGCAGTTCGGGGCGGGCAACGTCATGCGCTACTTCCCTCCCATTGTCACCGGCCCCATCATCATCTGCATCGGTCTGTCCCTGGCCGGTTCCGCCATCACCAACTGCCAGAATAACTGGCTGGTAGCCCTGGTCGCGATCCTGGTGGTGGTGGCCTGCAACATCTGGGGCAAGGGCATGGTCAAGATTGTCCCCATTCTGCTGGGCGTCCTCGCCTCCTACCTGTTCGCCATGATTGTCGATCCCTCCGCCCGGGCCAATGTTGCCGCCACGGTTGCGGCGGCGGACTGGTTCGGCATTCCCATTATCTGGGAGAACACCGCGTTCTCCATCTTCGGCAGCGGCTTCGACGGCGGCATGCTGCTGACCGCCATCATTACCATCGCCCCCATTTCCCTGGCCACCATCGTGGAGCATATCGGTGACATGTGCGCCATTTCCTCCACCGTGGGGGTCAACTATGTGGCGGACCCCGGCCTGCACCGCACCCTGGCCGGCGACGGCCTGGCCACCACCCTGGCCTCCCTGTTCGGCGGCCCCGCCAACACCACCTACGGCGAAAACACCGGGGTGCTGGCCCTTTCCAAGGTCTATGACCCCAAAGTCATCCGGCTGGCCGCCCTGTTTGCCATTATCCTGTCCTTCTGCCCCAAATTCGCCGCGCTGATTGTGGCCATGCCTGCCGCCACCATGGGCGGCGTCAGCCTGGTGCTGTACGGCATGATTTCCGCCGTGGGCGTCCGGAACGTGGTGGAAAACCAGGTGGACTTCACCAAAAGCCGCAACGTGCTGATCGCCGCCCTGATTATGGGTCTGGCTGTTGGCGTGACCTACAGCGGCTCCATCGAAATCCCCATCGGCTCCGTGACCATCAGCCTGTCCGGTCTGGCTGTGGCGGCGCTGGTTGGCATCTTCCTGAACGCGGTTCTGCCGGGCAAGGATTACGAATTCGGCGTCAACGCCCAGGGGGACACCTCCGTCAACTTCAGCTTCCGCCGGGAGTGACGGAACACCCGGAACATGGAACCGTTTTCCTACCGCGTCATCCCCAGCGGCCGAAGCTCCATCGCCATCGAGATCCGCCCGGACGGTGAAGTGCTGGTTCGCTGCCCCCGGCAAAGTCAGCCGGAGGAGATTCGCGCCTTTGTGCGCAGCAAGGCGGAATGGATCGAAACGCATCTGCGCAGGCAGGCCGCCGTACCCAGGCTTCCCCCTCTGACCCGGGGGGAGCTGGATCAGCTGGCCCGGGCCGCGAAATCGGCAATTCCGGAGCGGGCGGCCCACTTCGCGCCGCTGGCAGGCGTGGACTACGGAAGAATTACCATCCGAAGCCAGCGCTCCCGCTGGGGCAGCTGCAGCAGCAAAGGAAATCTGAATTTCAACTGCCTGCTGATGCTGGCCCCTGCCCAGGTTCTGGACTACGTGGTGGTTCACGAGCTGTGCCACCGGAAGGAAATGAACCACTCCGCCCGGTTCTGGGCGGAGGTTGCCCGGGTTCTGCCGGAGTACCGTGTCAGCCGGCAATGGCTGAAGGACAACGGCCCGGCGCTGATCGGCAGGCTGCGGTAAGGGGGCGGCCCCCGGCATCGAAGATGCAAAAAAGCGTTCTATTTTTTGTAGAACGCTTGTTTTTTTCGCCGGATAACGCTATAATAAGGGCAGCTTGTCATGGAGAGGATCGTATGGCGTATTATCATCAGAATTGGGATGACCTGGGCCGCAGCATTGAGGACATTGTTGACCGGGCTGTCCAATCCCGGGATTACCAAAAGCTGAATCAAACCATTTCTCAGGTGGTGGATCGAGCCGTGGATCTGGGAAGCGAAGCCATCCGCAGGGCAGCCCGCCCCGCTTCCGCAGCCCCCCCGGGGGAACATCCCGTCACCGTCCAGCAGAAAAACCTGCCAGTTCTGTATGGCAGCACCAATAAGAAAACCGCCTCGGGCATACTCAAAGCCGCGGGAGGCGGCGTGCTTTGCTTTGTCACGTTTCTGACTCTGCTTTCGCGCTTTCTGTGGCACCTGGTTGTCCCGGCAGCCGGGGTGCTGAGTGTGGGCATGGCGCTGGCAATAGCGGGCTTCGCCGCCGGACTGTGGCTGATCGGCAGCGGCATCCGCACCCTGGGGTGGGTCGGCCGCTTCAAAACCTATCGCAAGACTCTGGGACAGCAGACCCACTGCAATCTGGAGCGGCTGGCCCGCAGCGTGGGAAAAAATGTAAAATATGTCCGCCGGGAGCTGAAGCAGATGATCGATCAGGGCCTCTTTCTGGAGGGCCACATGGACAAGGAGGAAACCTGCCTCATCACCAGCGACGAAACCTACCAGCAGTATGAATCCAGCCGCCTGATGCTGGAGCAGCGCCAGCGCCAGGAGGCCGCCGCGAAAGCCCAGGCCTCTGCCCCTGTGGATCCCCGGGTGAAGGAGGTTCTGGATCGGGGGAATGCTTTCATTGCCCAGATCCGAGGCTGCAACGACGCCATCCCCGGGGAGGAAATCTCCGGGAAAATCTCCCGCATGGAGCTGATTGTCCGCCGCATCTTTGAACGGGCCAAGGCCCATCCGGAGATCGTCCCCGATTTGAAAAAGCTGATGGATTATTACCTGCCCATGACGATCAAGCTGCTGAACGCTTACGCGGAAATGGATGCCCAGCCTGTGCAGGGGGACACGATTCAAGCCTCCAAGCGGGAGATTGAGGCCACGCTGGATACCCTGAATCTGGCCTTTGAGAAGCTGCTGGATTCCGTATTCAAGGACACCGCCCTGGACGTTTCCAGCGATATTTCCGTTCTCAACACCCTGCTGGCTCAGGAAGGGCTGACGGAGGACGAGTTTTCCAGGATGAAAACGCAAGGACGATATAATCAAACGCATATTTCAGAAGGAGAATGACTATGGACGCTGAATTCAAGCAATTTGCAGATATCCCCGCCGCCCCCAGCCTGACCCTGGAGCCGGAGCTGGAGACAGCCCCCGCGCCGGTTGTGTCCCAGGAAACGAACCTGGAGCAGCCGCAAATCGCGGAACCCTCCCTGACCGAGCAGGAGCAGAAAATGGTTTCCGATTTTGCCGCCAAAATTGACGTGGAGAACACAGCTCAGATTCTGCAGTACGGTGCGGCCGCCCAGAAGAAGATGGCAGATTTCTCCGACGCCGCCCTTGCCAGCGTCCGCACCCAGGATCTGGGCGAGGTCGGGGATCTGATTGTAAATGTTGTAGGCGAACTGAAGAACTTTGACGCCGAGGAGGAAAAAGGGCTGTTCGGCTTCTTCCGCAAGCAGACAAACAAACTGGAAACCATGAAGAATCGGTATGCCAAGGCCGAGGTCAACGTGGAAAAGATCAGCGACGCCCTGCAGCAGCATCAGGTTCGTCTTTTGAAGGACTCCGCCCTGCTGGATAAAATGTATGAGCAGAATCTGGCCTACTTCAAGGAGCTGACCATGTATATCCTGGCAGGCAAGCAGAAGCTCCAGCAGGTGCAAAACGGTAAGCTCCGGGATCTGGAGGCAACAGCCCGGGCTACCGGCTTGGCAGAGGATGCCCAGGCCGCCAAGGATCTGGCAGATAAATGCGGGCGCTTTGAAAAGAAAATTCACGACCTGGAGCTGACACGAGCCATTTCCATTCAGACCGCGCCTCAGATTCGCATGATTCAGAACAACGACAACGTGATGGTGGAAAAAATTCAGACCACGCTGGTCAACACCATCCCCCTGTGGAAAAATCAGATGGTTCTGGCACTGGGCATCGCCCACTCCACGGAAGCCGCCCAAGCCCAGCGCCAGGTAACGGACATTACCAACGCGCTGCTGAAGCAGAACGCCGAAAAGCTGCATATGGCCTCTGTGGAAACCGCCAAAGAAGCCGAGCGCGGCATTGTGGATATCGAAACGCTGAAAAAGACCAACGCCGAACTGATCCAGACTCTGGACGATGTGATGAAGATTCAGGCCGATGGCCGCGCCAAGCGGCTTGCCGCAGAGACGGAAATGGCCAGGATGGAAAACGATTTGAAGGGAAAGCTGCTTCAGATCCGCGACGGAAAATAACTCCGGCAGCAGCCGCAGCAAAACAATCCTCGCTGCGGCTGCTTTTCTCATATGCTATGATAAGGAAGCGCTGTTGGGCGGTTCCCTCTCCTCCGGACACAATTGTGTTCGGATTTTTCTTTTTCCTGTTGACAAATCTGTTATGACCGTATATACTGTATATATACAGTTTTAACAGGCAGGTGAGGACATGACCATATTGATTGACAACAAAAGCGGCGCTCCCATCTACGACCAGATCTACACCCAGATCAAAAACCAGATCATCAGCGGTGAACTGAGGGAACATGATATACTCCCCTCTATCCGGGGACTGGCCAAGGATCTGCGGATCAGCTTCGTGACCACAAAACGGGCCTATGACGAACTGGAAAAGGAGGGCTTTCTCTACACCATTCCGGCCAAGGGCTGTTTCGTGGCGCCGAAGAATGTGGAGCTGCTGCGGGAGGAAAACCTGAAAAAAATCGAGGACCATATCGAGCAGATCGTTCAGCTTGCCGCTTCCTGCAATTTAAGCAAGGATGATATCCTGGAAATGGTACGTTTCAGTTTGGAGGAACAAAAATGAATGCTTTGGAAATCAAGGACCTATGCAAAACCTTCCCGGGGTTTACCCTGGATCATCTGAACCTGACTCTGCCTGCGGGCTGTATACTGGGACTGGTCGGCGAGAATGGCGCGGGCAAAAGCACCACCATCAAGCTGATCCTGGATATGCTTCACAAGGACAGCGGCAGCGTCACCATCCTGGGCCGGGACAATCAGGACAACATCCGGCTGACCAAGGAGGATGTGGGCGTCATCATGGACGAGGTGGGCATTCCGGAATGCCTGAACGCCAAACAGACGGGAAACATCATGAAGCGCACCTTCCGCAGCTGGAACAGCGCCGTATACGACGGCTACCTGCAGTCCCTGTCCATTCCAACAGACAAACCCTTCAAGGACTTTTCCCGGGGCAACAAAATGAAGCTGGGTATTGCCATTGCCCTGTCCCACGATCCCAAGCTTCTTCTGCTGGACGAGGCCACCAACGGACTGGACCCCGTGGCCCGGGATGCAGTGATGCAGATACTCAGCGATTTCACCCGGGACGAATCCCGCGCCATCCTGATCTCCTCCCATATCGTCAGTGATTTAGAAAAGCTGTGCGACTATATTGCCTTTCTGCACGAGGGGAAGCTGCTGCTCTGCGAGGAAAAGGATGTCCTGCTGGGCAAATACGGCATCCTGCACGGCACCGCGGCCCAGATCGCGGAGCTGGCGCCCGAGGCGGTGCTGCACAAACAGGAATCCGCCTATGGCGTGGAGGCACTGGTGATCCGGGACGCGGTTCCCTCCGGTATGTCCCTAAGTCCCGTCAGCATCGAGGAACTGTTTGTATTCATTATTAAGGAGGCGAAATAAATGAAAGGACTGCTTCTGAAAGACCTGTACATGACGGTAAAATACTTTCGTATGTATTTTCTGATCGTCCTGGCTTTTGCCGCCGCGTCTTTCTTTGTCGACGGAAACTCGTTTTACGTTTACTACCCGTGTTTTCTCTGCGGGATGATCCCGTCAAGCCTGCAATCCTACGATGAAAAGTCAAAATGGGAGAGCTTCTGTCAGGCGCTTCCCTACACCAAAGCCCAGATCGTCAGCGGGAAATATCTCTTCGGCCTGGCTGTCCAGCTGGCTGCCATTCTCCCCATTGCGGCTTCCCAGGCCTTCCGGCTGCACCAGTCGGGGACCTTCTCCTGGGATCTCTATCTGACAATGATGGCCTCCCTGTTGGCTATGAGTCTTGCCATCCCCGCTATTCCCCTGCCTTTTCTATTCCGGTACGGCGTGGAAAAAGGGCGCATGGCCCAATACCTGATGATTGCCGTCTGCTGCGGGGGATTTGTGACGGCTTCCATATGGTTTGAAGAAGACCTCCCCGCCGTCCGGACCTTCCCTGCCCTTCCTCTGCTGCTTTTCCTTGCCGCCGCCGGACTGTACGCCCTGTCCTGGTATCTTTCCATCGTGTTCTACAGAAAACGGGAATTCCGGTAAGTGTTCTTCTCTCCCGGATTCGGGATATTGCCCAAAAACCGCCGCCTTTTTTTGGCTGATAAAATATTCCCCCGGCTCTTGCGTTCAACGCCTGTTTTGATTATAATGAAAATTGTATTTGGGTTTATATACCTCAAAAATTGAACTCAATAAGGAGCGAAAACTATGGCTGAATTTGTCAAACTGAATCCCGGCGAGCTGACCGCTCTGCGGGAAGTCAACCCCCTGCTGATGAGCTACAACGTGGAATTCGCGGAAGTCACCGGCGGCACCTTCTGGAAAGCCTACACCCCCGGTCAGATTGCCGGCACGGAGCCTTTCTATGTGGCGCCCTCCGCCGACGGCATTGCCTCCATGTACAAGGATCTGATGCAGGTGTATCCTCCCATCGATCTGTACAACCCCAAGCTGCGCAAGCTGACCAAGGATCTGGGTACTGCGTGGATGCGCGTTTCCGGCACCTGGGCAACCAAGACCTACTACGACTTTGACGGTGAGTACGCGGACGGCACCGTACCGGAGGGCTATCTGAATGTTCTGACCAAGGCGCAGTGGATCGGCGTACTGGACTTTGTCAAGGACTGCGGTCTGAAGCTGAAGGTTTCCGTTGCCAACTGCCCCGGCCTGCACGCTGCCGAGGAGCCTTGGCCCTTCACAGAAGCGGAGAAGCTGTTCAGATTCTCCAAGGAGTACGGCGTGCCCATCCAGGCTGCCGAATTCACCAACGAACCCAACATGATGGAAGACACCGGCTTCCCCAAGGGCTACAAAGCCGAACACTACCGCCGGGATGCCGACCTGTTCGCGTCTTGGCTGAAGGAGAACTATCCCGATTGCCTGTATGTCGGCCCCTCCACCACCGGCGGCGACAGCGTCAGCTTTGGCAAGATGGGCAGAGAAGGCGGCGGCATTGAGCAGCTGGTCAAGGATACCGTGGGTACCGACGCTCTGCTGAATGGCACCAAGGTGCCTGTGGATGTGTTCAGCTACCATTATTACAACGGTATTTCCGAGCGTCTGGCTTCCGTCATGCCATCCGGTCACTGGGATCCCAGCGAGGCCAACAGCGAAGAATATCTGGACACCGCCATGGCTTTCTGTCGCACCTATATGCCCTTCCGGGACAAGTACTGCCCCGGCGGTGAGATGTGGGTCACAGAGTCCGGTGACGCTGGCGGCGGCGGCGATACCTGGGCCTCCACCTATCTGGATGTTCTGCGCACACTGAATGAGCTGGGCGGTTTTGCCGCGCTGACCAATGGCGTCATCTTCCACAACACCCTGGCATCTTCCGATTACGGCTTCCTGGAGCGTATTGTCTTCAATCCCCGCCCCAATTACTTCGCTGTACTGCTGTGGCAGCGTCTGATGGGTCAGACCGTCTACGCTTCTGGCGAACCCGTCCGGGAAGGCGCCCACGTCTATGTCCACAGCCGCAAGGACGGCAAGGACGGCAAGGTCTATCTGATCATCAACAACTCCGAGACGGAATCCACCACCGTGGAGCTGCCCGTTGACGGAACCATCTACACCCTGAACGGCAAGGGCGGCGACAAGCGGGCCACCGTCATGACCCTGAATGGCCGTGATCTGGTTCTGGGTGAGAATTGGGAGCTGCCTGACCTCAGCGGCGCCCCCGTCAGCGCTGGCAAGATCGAGCTGGCCCCCATGAGCTGCACCTTCCTGGTGGTGTAATTTCTGATAGGAAATAGGAAGAACATAATGATGCGCGCGTTTTCGTGATTTTCTATCTCAAAAATCTCGAAAACAGAGCTGTAATA
>CAZUAN010000073.1:0-8600 GCA_964618385.1 uncultured Oscillospiraceae bacterium
GAAGCTGCATCCGCTGTGCTGCACCGCGTTCAACGCCGATTTTGACGGCGACCAGATGGCAATCCATGTGCCGCTGTCTCCGGAGGCTCAGGCGGAGGCCCGTCTGCTGATGCTGTCCGCCAACAATCTGCTGCGGCCCCAGGATGGTCAGCCGGTTACGGTTCCCACGCAGGACATGATCCTTGGCGCGTATTATCTGACCTACACCCGTCTGGGCAAGGCGGAGAAGGGCGCGGAAACAGTCTTTGTTACCGATGCAGGCGAAACCGATCTGCCTGTGAACGAGCTTGTGGACGCGGACGAATTTGTGGCCGCCAACAAAGCTGCCCGTAAGGACGGCAGGACAGAGGCGAAGTTCCACCCCGTTCACAGCTATTCTTCCCCGGATGAGGCCATTGCCGCTTATGCGGACGGCTCCGTGGGCCTGCATGCCCCCATTCTTGTGCGCTATGGTAAGAAAATCCATGGGGTCACGGAGTACCGCATCATCAATGCCACGGTTGGCCGCCTGATCTACAACGAGCCTATCCCACAGGACTTGGGGTTTGTGGATCGCAGCGATCCGGAGCATGAGTTTGATTTGGAAGTCGGCTTCCTGGTGGGCAAGAAGCAGCTGGGCAAGATCATCGACAAATGCATCCGGCGCCATGGTTTTACGGTGGCTACGGAAATGCTGGACAAAATCAAGTCTCTGGGCTATAAATATTCTACCAAGGGCGCAATTTCTGTGTCCATTGCCGATATGGAAGTTCCGGAGATCAAGTATCAGCTGGTCAGAGAGGCCGAGGGCAAGGTGGTGGAGATCGAAAACTACTTCCGCCAGGGCTATATCACCAACGAGGAGCGCTACCGTCTGGTTGTCCAGCAGTGGGAGAAAACTACCAAGGACGTCACTGACGCTCTGCAGGGGAACCTGGACGAGTTCAATACCATCTATATGATGGCGGACTCCGGCGCCCGTGGCTCCATGGCTCAGATCCGTCAGCTGTCCGGTATGCGTGGCCTGATGGCGGACACCAACGGACGCACCATTGAGATCCCTGTCAAGGCGAACTTCCGCGAGGGCCTGTCCGTTCTGGAATACTTCATTTCCTCCCGAGGCGCCCGGAAGGGCATGACCGATACCGCCCTGCGTACCGCTGACTCCGGATACCTGACCCGCCGTATGGTGGATGTTTCTCAGGATGTGATTATCCGGGAGCACAACTGCGGCACAACCAACGGCATTTGGGTTGGCGCCGTCTACGACAAGAACGGCGATGTCATCGATACCTTTGGCAACCGCATCCGTGGCCGCTATCCCGTCCGGGATGTTCTGCACCCGGAAACCGGGGAACTGCTGCATTCCAAGGACGTCATGATGATGCCAGAGGACGCGGAAAAGTTTGAGAAGGCCGGCATTACCAAAATCTATATCCGTACCATTCTTGGCTGCCGTGCCCGGGTGGGCGTGTGCGCCAAATGCTATGGCATGAACCTGGCTACCTCCAAGGAAGTGGATCTGGGCGAGGCAGTGGGCATCATTGCGGCGCAGTCCATCGGTGAGCCAGGCACTCAGCTGACCATGCGTACTTTCCACTCCGGCGGCGTCGCGGGTGATGACATTACCCAGGGCCTGCCCAGAGTTGAAGAATTGTTTGAAGCTCGCCGGCCCAAGAAAATGGCCCAGATTTCCGAGATTACCGGAGTTGTCAGCATCGATGACACCCACCGCGCCGCCATGCGCAATGTCACGGTCACAGCGGAAGACGGCGAGGTCAAAACCTATCAGGTGCCATATTCCATGGGCCTGAAGGTCAGTCAGGGCAAGACGGTGGAAAAGGGCCAGCCCATTACCGACGGCGCACTGTATCCCCAGGATATTCTGCGGATTTCCGGCGTAGAGGCCGTTCAGGATTATCTGGTTCAGTCTGTTCAGGCGGTGTACCGTCAGCAGGGCGTCGCGATCAACGACAAGCATATTGAGGTCATCATCCGTCAGATGATGCGCAAGCTGCGGGTGGAAGATCCGGGCGATACTGCACTGCTGACAGGCAGCGCCGTGGATATCTTTGAGTTCGAGGATGCCAATGCCGCGATCCAGGCACGGATCGACGCGGGGGAGACAGAGCTGCGCAAGGCAGAGGCCAGCGCTATGCTGCTGGGAATCACGAAGGCCGCGCTGGCAACGGATTCATTCCTGTCTGCAGCCTCCTTCCAGGAGACGACCAGGGTTCTGACCGATGCCGCCATCAAAGGCAAGGTTGACCATTTGGTGGGCCTGAAGGAAAATGTGCTGATTGGCAAGCTGATCCCTGCCGGCTCCGGCTTGATGGCCTATCGGGACTACAAGCCCGGCGTAACGCCGGAATCCAGAATTCCGGAGGAAATGATTCAGAACGCGCTGAACTGACGCAGGCTTCCGCTCCCATGCCTTTGGCATCAAAAAAATAGGACTTTCAGCGGCGGAACAAGCCCCTGCCCGGTTCTTTGACCGGGCAGGGGCTTGCGGATATTTTACCGGATGTCATGTTGCCGGAACGCGGATGCGGGAAGAAAAACACAGCGCAGACGCTGCGTTTTTCCTGAAGCCCGCCTCGAAATAAACGGTCAGAAAAGATTGACATTTTCCGGAAACTGTGCTATAATGCGAACATCTCCATTGGAAAGAGTCTTTCCAAAGCAAGATCTGCGACCGCCGGCGGTTTGCCGGCTAAGGCCATACGGACAGCCGGGTCGAATGCCGAGAACCGTCCTTGGGCGGTTGGCAACTTCTGTTGCCTTATTGATTGAGTTAAAAGCTCAGTTTTATAAGTTGGTTACTATAAACCAGAGCCTCGCGGCAAAACTTGTGAAATGGTCAATAAGAGTAGTAAAAGTAATCTTTGCTATATAGACTCTGACTCCATTGTGATTTGGCAAATTCCTTGGAAGGGGAAGAAGCAGACGCGAATTGTTTCCGAACGGTTTGTTCCTGATTCTTCGCCGGACATGGTTGCCGGGCTGTCACAACCCAGACCTACAAGCGGCATGCTGCGAATGCAGCATGCTTTTTTTACGTTTCGGAAGCCGGCAAAGAGAGAAAGGGAGAGAGAATATGGATAAAATCATTGAATTAAAGAATATCTCCAAGGCATTCGACGGCGAAACGGTGCTGGACGGCATCAGCCTTGACATCTATGACAATGAATTTCTCACTCTGCTTGGTCCATCCGGCTGCGGAAAAACTACCACACTGCGCATCATCGGCGGTTTTGAACAGCCGGACAGCGGAGATGTGGTGTTCATGGGAGAACGCATCAACGATACACCGCCCCATAAACGAAACGTCAATACCGTGTTTCAGAAATATGCCCTGTTTCCGCATCTGAATGTGTTTGAGAACGTGGCCTTCCCCCTGCGGGAAAAGCATGTCCCCAAGAAGGAAATTACGGAAAAGGTAAAGGAAATGCTGTCCCTTGTCATGCTCTCCGGCTTTGCCGAGCGCAGGGTCACCAGTCTGTCCGGCGGACAGCAGCAGCGTGTGGCCATTGCCAGAGCCCTGATCAGCCGCCCGCGGATTTTGCTGCTGGACGAACCTCTGGGCGCGCTGGATCTGAAACTGCGCAAGGATATGCAGCAGGAGCTGAAAAAGATTCAGAAAACCACGGGAATCACGTTTGTCTTTGTGACCCATGATCAGGAAGAGGCGCTGTCCATGTCGGACACGATTGTGGTGATGAGCAACGGAAAGATTCAGCAGATTGGTACGCCTGCGGATGTCTACAACGAGCCGGTCAACGCGTTCGTGGCGGATTTTATCGGGGAGAGCAATATCCTGGACGGCGTCATGCTGGAGGATTACCGGGTTCGTTTCGCGGGGAACACCTTTGCCTGCATGGACGCCGGTTACGGCAAAAACGAAGCGGTGGATGTGGTGGTGCGCCCGGAGGACGTGGATATTGTTCCCCCGGAGGAACAGATGCTCAATGGCGTCGTTACATCCATCACCTTCATGGGCGTGCATAACGAAATTATTGTGGATATCAACGGCTTCAAGTGGATGATTCAGACTACGCAAAGCGCTGCCGAAGGACAGCATATCGGCTTGCGGCTGAAGCCGGACGCCATTCACATCATGAAAAAGTCCGAATATTCCGGGATGTTCGGCGATTATTCCTCCTTCTCCAGCGAGCTTGACGAGCTGTCTGACCCGGAGAGCGGGGTGGAAGAATGAAAAGACGCATGGATTCCTACCGCGCAGCGCTGGTGCCATATTCCCTGTGGGCGCTGCTGTTCGTTCTGGTGCCGCTGGCGTTTATTGGCTATTACGCATTTACGGACAACAGCTTTTCCTTTACCACGGAGCATTTTGTCCGGTTCTTTACCGCCACCAGCAGCGTAACGGCCAGCGATGGCAGCCTTCAGGAGGTCCGCACATATCTGCTAATTTTCCTGCGGTCGGTGAAGCTGGCGGTGATCTCCACCGGTATCTGCCTGCTGCTGGGCTATCCTCTGGCCTATATCATGGCCCAGGCCCGGGAGCAGACGCAGAAAACCATGATGACGCTGATTATGATTCCCATGTGGATGAATTTCCTGATCCGAACCTATGCCTGGATGACGATTTTGCAGGATACCGGCATTCTGAATAATCTGCTGAAGGCACTGGGGCTGGGGCAGGTGCATATTATTGGTACGGAGGCAGCCGTTATCATTGGCATGGTGTACGATTATTTTCCCTATATGGTGCTGCCCATCTATTCCATCATGGCCAAGATGGACGTGCGGCTGCTGGAAGCGGCCAGGGACTTGGGCTGCGGGAGCTTTTCGGTGCTGCGAAGGGTGGTATTCCCGCTGAGTCTGCCCGGCGTGGTTTCCGGCATCACCATGGTTCTGATCCCGTCCATCAGCACCTTCTATATTTCCCAAAAGCTGGGCAACGGCAAATTTTACCTGATTGGCGATGCCATTGAAGGACAGTATACGGCAAACAATCTGCATTTTGCAGCTGCAATCGCCTTTATTCTGATGGTGATCCTGCTGGCCGCCATGGCGGTGGTGAAGCGTGTGGCCGGGCGGTATGCCTATGGAGGGAAATGACATGAAACTGCGTTCCAGAATCTACACGGGCGTAATGTTCGCCTTCCTGTTCGCGCCCATTGTCGTTATGCTGATCTATTCGTTCAATTCGGCCAAAAGCCTGTCCGTTTATTCCGGCTTTTCCCTGCGGTGGTATGAGGAGCTTGCCAGTGACCGGAATACCCTCCAGGCGGTGAAGAACACCCTTGTGCTGGCGTTTTCCGCCACAGCCATTTCCACCGTCATGGGAACAGCAGCGGCCGTAGGCATCAATAAGCTGCGCAGCAAATGGTACCGGGCAGTCATGAATGTGGTCACGGATATCCCCATGACCAACCCGGACATTATCACCGGAATTTCTTTGATGCTGATGTTTGTGTTCATAGGCAGGCTGTTCGGCGCGTCCACCAGCCTGAGCTTCTGGACCATGCTGATTGCCCATGTGACCTTTTGCCTCCCCTATGTGATTTTGCAGGTGCTGCCAAAGCTCCAGCAAATGGACCCGGCGCTTCCGGAGGCAGCTATGGACCTGGGCTGTACGCCCATGCGGGCATTTCTGAAGGTGGAACTTCCGGAGATTTTCCCCGGCATTCTCACTGGGGCGATTATGGCTTTTACGCTTTCTCTGGATGACTTTGTCATCAGCTACTTTACCGCCGGAAACGGCTTTGAAACGCTGCCCATCCGCATCTACGGCATGACGAAAAAAACGGTTACGCCCAAAATGTACGCGTTGGCCACCATTATCTTTTTTGTGACCATGTCTTTGCTGCTGGTGAGCAATCTGATTGACAGCGGCGACCAGCGAAAGCGAAAAGAAGAAAAACGGAGGAAGCATAAAGGCCGCCTCTAAACCGAAGGAAGGAGAAAAACGGCATGAACAAGAAAATCATCGCGCTGTGCGCGGCTCTGGCGCTGGCCCTGTGTCTGACGGGCTGCGGAAGCTCCGACACGCTGACATTGAATGTCTACAATTGGGGCGAATACATCTCCGACGGCAGCGAGGGAAGCTTTGATACCGTTAAGGAGTTCGAGTCCTGGTATCAGGAAACCTATGACCAAAAAGTCGCGGTCAACTACAGCACATTCGCGTCCAATGAGGATATGTACAGTAAAATTTCCAGCGGAGCGGTAAGCTATGATGTGATTATTCCCTCGGATTATATGATTGCCCGGATGGCGGACGAAGGGCTGCTGCAGCCTTTGAATTTTGACAACATTCCCAATTACCGGTATATTGACGAGGCATTCCGGGGACTGTACTATGACCCCGACAACCAGTATAGTGTTCCGTACGCTTACGGCATTGTGGGCATACTATACAATGCCAACGTGGTGGACGAGGAGGACATAGGCGGCTGGGAAATCCTGTGGAATGAGAAGTATTCCGGTTCCATCCTCCAGTTCAACAACGCGCGGGACGCCTTCGGCACCGCAATGTACAAGCTGGGTTTGGATGTGAACTCCTCCGACAAAGCGGTCTGGGATCAGGCCTATGAGGAGCTGCTGGCCCAGCGGCCTCTGGTATACAGCTATGTCATGGATGAAATCTTCAACATGATGGAGTCCGGCGAAGCAGCCATTGGCGCCTATTATGCCGGCGACTACTTCACAATGGCGGACGCTCAGGCAGATGAT
The DNA here is from genome assembly GCA_964618385.1 of uncultured Oscillospiraceae bacterium. GTDB lineage: Bacteria > Bacillota > Clostridia > Oscillospirales > Oscillospiraceae > Faecousia. The sequence goes on from CAZUAN010000073.1 coordinate 6,679, forward strand.
GTGGATCTACAGTTCTACTATCCCGAGCGGACCAATTTCTATGTGGACGCCATGTGCATTCCCTCCTGCGCCCAGAACAAGGAGCTGGCAGAGATTTTCATCAATTATATGCTCTCAGAGCAGGCAGCCATTGCCAACGCCGAGTACACCTGCTATGCCTCTCCCAACAGCCTGGTTTATTCCAATGCGGATTACCAGGAGGAAATGGGAGAAGATGTGATGGAGGTGCTGTACCCCGAACTGGATAATTTCGCCGAACAGTATAACCTTCAGGCATACCGCAACCTGGACAATGAAATGCTGAATTACCTGAATAGCCTTTGGGAGAGCATCAAGATCAACTGAGCGAACACGGGCGCATATGGAGCCATCCATATGCGGCTTTTTCCCGGGCTTGCGGATACAACAACAGGATTTCGTGCCGGGAAAATGGCAGGCACGCAAAAAATGCCCAGGTTTTTGTTGACTTTTTTGAAAAAAAGTGTATAATATCTTTTTGTATGGATAAGAAACTGAATTGTAAAATACCGAAGTGTGGCGCTGTGCCCGATTTGACCGGGGTAAAGCTGGTTGTGGGTGTGAAGCAGCTGAAAAAGGCTGTGATTTCCGGCCGCGCGCGGTATGTTTTCCTGGCGGAAAATGCCGATCCTGCGATGATCGAAAGCGTCGAGGCGCTTTGCGGCCAGTATCATATCCAGATTGCCCGGATGCCCAGCATGCTTGCGCTTGGCCGGGCCTGCGGGATCGAGGTGGGCGCCGCTGCCGCCGCCGTCGTGGAGTAACTGTGGTTCTGTCGGAGCGTTCCGAAGAATATATTACCCGCCGAAAGGCGAGAACAAAAGAAAGGAGAAAATTGATGCCTACTTTTAATCAGCTCGTTAGAAATGGCCGTCAGCGTGTCACTTACAAGTCCACCGCTCCTGCTCTGCAGAGAGGCTTGAACACCCTGGAGAACAAGGCTACCAGCCTGCCCTCTCCCCAGAAGCGCGGTGTATGCACAGCTGTTCGTACCACCACCCCTAAGAAGCCGAACTCCGCACTGCGTAAGATTGCCCGTGTGCGCCTGACCAACGGCATGGAGGTTTCCGCTTATATCCCCGGTGTCGGCCATAACCTGCAGGAGCACTCTGTGGTACTGATTCGTGGCGGCCGTGTTAAGGACCTGCCCGGCGTCCGTTACCACATCATCCGCGGCACACTGGATACCCAGGGCGTGCAGAACCGGATGCAGTCCCGCTCCAAGTACGGTGCAAAGCGGCCTAAGGCCAGCAAGAAGAAGTAATTCTTCACACCAGATCGATTCTGACTTTATTCCACGCCCTTTCGCAAGGCAAGGCCTTGCCAGCGTTTTAATATATAATGATTAAAACCTCTGGCCAGGCACAACGAAAGACTCACTTTCGAGTACCGATGAAATCATGATTATATGAAGGAGGGAAGCAAAGTGCCCAGAAGAGGTAATGTTCCCAAGAGAGAGGTTCTGCCCGATCCTCAGTACAATTCCGTTCTGGTTACCAAGCTCGTAAACAGCATCATGCTGGACGGCAAGAAGGGCGTAGCCCAGAAGGTCGTTTATGGTGCTTTTGAAATTGTCGAGAATAAGACCGGCAAGAATGGCCTGGAAGTTTTCCAGCAGGCGATGGAAAATGTCATGCCCGCTGTGGAACTGAAGGCTCGCCGTGTCGGCGGCGCGACCTATCAGGTTCCTATCGAGGTTCGCCCCGAGCGCCGTCAGACCCTGGGTCTGCGCTGGATTACGCAGTACAGCCGTAACCGCAGCGAAAAAACCATGAAGGAGCGCCTGGCCGCTGAAATCATGGATGCTGCCAACAACACCGGCTCTTCCGTCAAGAAGCGTGAAGATGTCCACAAGATGGCCGAGGCCAATAAGGCGTTCGCCCACTTCCGTTGGTAATCAAGGA
>CAZUAN010000074.1:0-8597 GCA_964618385.1 uncultured Oscillospiraceae bacterium
ATAATTCGTCTTATAGAACCTTCATATAAAAAGCAAAGAAAAACATTGAAATTTTTTCATTTGCCTTCCGCGTCTCCCGCACGCAAATGGGCGGACGGCTGATTTGCCGTCCGCCTGGATTATCCTTCCGTCAGCGCTTTGATCGCGGCCTGAAGCTGGGAATCGTCCTCGTGGGTCAGCGTGCCGTAATACAGGGCGGAATCCGCTTCCTCGTCCAAAGTGACCTCCATATCCGGGGTCACGCCAACCCCCGCAAGGCTGATACCCTTGGGCGTGAAATATTTGCCAACGGACAGAGCCACCGCCGAACCATCGGACAGCTGATAGGTATTCTGGAAATATCCCTTTCCCACTGTCTGCTCCCCTACCACAACGGCCGCACCATATTCCTGCAGCGCGGCGGCAAAAAATTCCGCAGCGGAATAGGAACTGGCATTCACCAGCACCGCCATGGGAACATTCAGGCAATCCTCATCGGAATAATCGATGTTTTCCTTCCCGTCATACGTCAGCGTTCGGAACAGTTCTCCTTCCGGCAGCAGATAGTCCAGCACCTCTACAAGTTCGCTGGCATAGCCGCCCGGATTATACCGGACGTCAAAAATCAGCTTGTCTGCTCCGTTGTCCAGCAGCGTTTCTATGGCAGCCACAGTTTCCTCGGCACAGCGGGAATCAAAGTTATCAATGGTCACAAGGCCCACACGGTTTTCCAGCATTTCATAGGTCGCCACCGCCGTCTGCATCTGGTGGCGCTCCACAGAAAAGGACATAGGCTCTCCTTTGCGCAGGACGGTGATAACCACGCTTGTCCCCTCTTCTCCCCGCACCAGATTGCGCAGATCCGATGAGGTCAAGCCCCGCACGTCCTGGCTGTCTACCTGAATCACTAGGTCATCCACCAGAATCCCCGCCTCCTCGGCAGGTCCTCCGCCGCTGACGTCTATAACAAGGAAACCGCTGTTATCCTCCATGGCCTGAATGGTAATTCCAACGCCCACATAGGCATTCGCCATCTGTTCCAGATAGCTATCGTACTGGCTGGCCGGAATGTAGTAGCTCCATCGATCGCCTGTGGCGCTGACCATGGCGTCCGCCGCGGCATCCTCCAGGGTTTCCGCGTCCGTTTCTCCAATAAACCGTTCCAGAATCAGCGACTCCAGAGCATCCAGCTTGGAAGTTGTTCCCCCTCTGATCACAATCGTCAGCGTCATCGCGACCGATACCATCGCAACCAAAATATAGGAGCCAACCCACAAAATTTTTCTTTTCACCCGATATCACCTCACGGAACGTGGTTCCCACAGTCCGGAAAACTGCGGCAACGGATCAATGCCTTACCTGCAACGGATTCCCCACAAATCCTATGGATATTTCATGAAAAGTTCCGTTAAAAGGAACAATCCGGTTGATCGTATCAATAGAGGTTTACATACAGGCAGGGATTTACATAAACACCATTATAGGAAATGCCAAAGTGCAGATGGTCGCCTGTGCAGATCCCTGTAGCGCCGGTATATCCGATCAGCTGTCCCGCGCTGACCGTCTGGCCCGAGGACACACAGTAGCTGCTCAGGTGCATATAAATGGACGAAAATCCGTCCTGATGGTTGATGCTGACATAGTTGCCGGCCGACGAGCTATAGCTGGCTATGGAAACGACCCCCGCCCGGGTCGCCACAACGGGGTCGCCGGTTCCGGTGTCCAGGTCCACACCCTGATGGTATGTAGACGCTCCGCTGGTGGGAGAGACTCGATAGCCAAAAGGACTGGTAATGGACGTATAGCTGACCGGTATCAGCCAGCTGCCGCCGCCGGAGTTGGTCGTCGTACCGGATGAGGTTGTGGTTCCGGAGGATGTGGTTCCGGTGGTACCGGCCTGCGCCGCTGTTGTCTCCGGCACAGAGGTTGCCAGCCACGCTTCCCATTCCGCCTGCTTTGCCGCAGCATAGGCCACTTCCAGGTTGGCGATTTCCTCCAGAAACGCATTCTTCTGATCCTCATATTCCTCCATCAGCGCTTCCAGATCGTCCGCCTTTTCCAAAAGCTCCTGGAAAAGGGCCACAACTTCCTCGTTCTTGGCGTCCATCTCAGCCTGGGCATCATCCAGCTCCTGCTTTGTTTCCTCCATTTCGGTCTTCTCTGTCTCCAGCTCCTCCTGGGCCAACGCCACCGCTTCCGCGGCATCGCTCAATTCCTTCAGGTGACGGTTATCCGAGGCAGCAATCTCCTCCACCATGGTCAGCCGATCCAGCAGATCGGAAAAGCTGTTGGCCTTAAACAGAACCTCCCAATAGGACAGTTCCCCTTCTTCCTCCATGGTGCGCACCCGCAGACGGTTTTCTTCGTTCAATTCCCGGTAAACCGCCTCCGCCTCATCCAGCTCGTCCTGCTTATCCGCAATCAGGGTGTTGTGGGCAGTGATCAGACTGTTGATGTTGGCAATCTGCGTGTTGAGGAGCTGAATCTCCTGCTCGATAACGCTCTTCCTGGCAAGGATATCAGCGATCTCGTCCTCGTTCTGCTCGTACTGCGACTGAACCTCCGCGATCTGCTTCTTGATTTCCTCGTTTTCCTCCTGCAGCGCCGAAATCTGCTTGCGGATCTCGCTGGAGGACGCGGCGCTGGCATGGGTAGGCAGCAGTCCCAGAAGCAACGTCAACAGCATCACCGCCGCCATAATTCCAGCCAGAATGGATACCAATTGCTTGCGTTTCTTCATAAAGTACTCCTTTTCTTACAGAATGTATGCCAACGGATTTACATAGGTACCCGCATAGGAAATGCCGAAATGCAGGTGCGGCCCGGTGGACAGCCCCGTGCTTCCCACATAACCGATCAGCTGTCCCTGAGACACAGTCTGCCCAGCTGAAACGACATAATTGGTCATATGCATGTAGATGGAGGAAAACCCATCCAGATGATTGATGCTGACATAGTATCCGGCGCCGCCGGCCTGATAGGAGGCAACCGTAACTGTTCCGGCCCGGGTGGCATAGATAGGCGTCCCCTGTGCACAGGCCATGTCGATGCCCTTGTGATACGTGGACGCGCCAGCTATGGGTGAGGTTCGATTGCCGAACGGGCTGCTCAAGGTGTAGCCGGACACAGGCGTCAGCCAGGTGGCATCCGATGGGGGATTTTCTCCCTGCAGTGCCAGCTTGGCCAGGTATTCATCATACTTGGCTTCCTTCAGCTCCGCTTCCTTCTCGGCGATTTCCGTCAGCAGATCATCCTGAATCGCCTTGGCCTGCTCCAGCAGCGCCGCGAACTCATCCGCCTTCTCCTCCAGATCATAGAGCAGCTCGTCAGATTCGGTGCGCTTCTCCTCCAGAGCCGCCTCGTCTACGGCCAGCTGTGCACGGGTTTCCTCCAGGGATGCCTTCTCGCTTTCCAGACTATGCTGTGTGGCGATGACAATGTCGGAGGCAATCCGCATCTGCTCAATGCGGCGGCGGTCGGAGGCATTGATCTCTTCGATCATGGTGATGCGGTCCAGCAGGTCGATGAAGCTATTCGCCTCAAAAATCACCTTCCAATAGGTAATGCTGCCCTGCTCCTCCATGGCCTGAATCCGTTCGCGGTACTGCTCGCTCAGATCGTTCAGCTCTACCGTGGCCGTGTCCAACTCGTCCTGGGTATTGGCAATCAGCTGGCTGTAGGCGGTGATCTGCGCGTTGGTTGTCTCGATCTTGCCGTTAAGAAGCGCAATCTCCTGATCGATGGCGCTTTTCTGGGTCACGATATCCGCCATATCGCTGTAATTGGCATCATACTGACTCTGAATGGCATTGATCTGCGCCTGATACTCAGAATTCTGCGCCTCCAGCGCATCAATCTCCTTCTGAATCTCCGCAGAAGTGGCGGCAAACGCCCGCACCGGCGCAGCTCCACACACCAGCGCAAACGTCAGCAACAGGGATATCCCGCAAACCGCTTTTCTCTTTCTACGCGTATGTGTACTCATAGTTATACGTCCATAAACTTTCGAATGGAAGTCCAGCTGCCCAGAATCCCCACAAACATTCCGGCTGCGCCAAAGACAGCCACCATGGGGATCAGCAGCTCCCGAAATGCCACAAAACTAAACAACTGCAAGGAATCCACCTCGGATATCCGCTGAATCATCGCGTCATAGCCCAGCCATTCCAGGCCGAAAGCCAGAACAGCGCCGATCATGCCCAGCGTGAAGCCCTGCACAACAAACGGCAGCCGGATGAAGCCGTTGGTTGCCCCCACCATTTTCATAATGCCGATCTCATCCTTACGGTCATACATGGCCAGCTTGACCGTATTGGAGATAATCAGCAGGGAAACCACCAGCAGAACCGCAATGATGGCAATGGAAACCAAATGCAGCACATCCTGAATGGTGGAGAAGCCCTCTGCCAGTTCATAGGCCGCGTTGGTGTCCGCCACGCCGGGTATCTGCTTGATCAGCTCGTCCGTTTCTTCCATTTTGGAGTTGTCCTCCAGGGTAACAACATAACGATGGCGCAGGTCGGAGGCCTGAACGCCGTTAAAAGCGCTGTCATAGTTGTGATCCGCAATAAAGTTCTCCAGCGCTTCCTCACGGGAGACAAAGGTCGCCTGCAGGACATTGTCCAGCAGATTGATCTTCGTGCCGACACTCTTAGCCTCGGCATCGGACAGGGAGCTGTCAATGTACACCAGGATTTCACTGGTCTGGTTCAGCTCATCCACCATAACGTCCAGGTTATAGGCCAGGATGGAAAAGCTGCCCACAATTACAAGACACGCTACCGTAACACAGACAGCGGCAAAAGACATAAACCCATGAAGGAAAATACCTCGGAAGCCCTCCTTCAGAAGATATCCAATATTATTCAGCTTCATCGTTCGTTTCCTCCTCCATACCATCCCGGATCACAACACCCTCATCGATGGCGATGGTACGCTTTTTAAACATCTGCACCAGCCCTTGATCATGCGTGACCACCAGCATGGTGGTGCCCAGATTATTGATCTCCTGAAGCAGCGCCATGATTTCAAAGGAGCGCTCCGGATCCAGGTTGCCGGTTGGCTCATCTGCAATGATGGTGGACGGATTGTTCACCAGAGCCCGGGCAATGGCCAGCCTCTGCTGCTCACCGCCGGACATCTCATGCGGGTGGCGGTTCAGCTTGCCCTCCAGCCCCACCAGCTCCAGAACATAGGGTACACGATCCCGAATCTCCTTATCCTTCGCGCCAACCACACGCATGGCAAACGCCACATTATCATAAACCGTCATCTTGTCGATCAGGCGGTAGTCCTGAAACACAACGCCCACCGTGCGGCGCAGATAAGGAATCTCTCGCTTGCGGATTCGCTCCAGCGAATAGCCGTTAACGTGAACAGCCCCGGAAGTCGGCTTCAGCTCACCCGTAATCAGCTTGATGATAGTAGACTTGCCGGAACCGGATGGGCCGGTAAGGAAGCAGAATTCCCCGTCTTCAATCTCCATGGTAATGCCGTTCAGGGCCTTGTTGCCCTGTTCATAGGATTTTACAACATCAGTAAATTGTATCATACGCATTTTCTCCTGTTAAAGGGCAGGTTCGGCCCGCAACGGCCTGCCCGCAATGTAACCAAATTGTAACACATTGCTGGTTTAATGTCAATCATTTTTCGTAAAAAATACGAAAAAGGCAAAGATTTAACAAATAATCCACAATTTTTCTGAAAGAATATTGAATAAAACCAGGAATTGTGGCTGTCATTTCCGATTCTCCCCACATATTGTACGCCTGTGCGCCGGGGAGGGAACGATCAGGCGCAAAAACAGGGCCGCCAAAAGCGGCCCCATATTTCCTGAATCTGCGCGGGTCGTCACCGGTTCTCTCTGGAAGCCAAATACTTGCGCACCATCAGCGCCACCTTGAAAACAATCGCGTGGTCGAACTGGCGCAGGTCCAGGCCGGTCAGCTTCTTGATCTTCTCCAGACGGTACACCAGCGTATTGCGGTGAACAAACAGCTTCCGGGAGGTCTCCGACACATTCAGATTGTTCTCAAAGAACTTATTGATGGTAAACAAAGTCTCCTGATCCAATGTGTCGATGGAATTCTTCTTAAAGACCTCGCTGAGGAAAATCTCGCACAGCGTGGTTGGCAGCTGATAAATCAGACGGCCAATGCCCAGATTTTCATAATCGACAATGCTTTTTTCCGTTTCAAAAACCTTGCCAACGTCAATGGCTGTCTGGGCCTCCTTATAGGAATCGGCCAGCTCCCGCAGCCGTTCGGCCACTGTGCCGATTCCGATGACCGTCTTGATCCGCAGTTCATTTTTCAGGGTTTCCTCCATGGTCATAGCTATTTTTTCCAGATCCCGCACCGTAACGCTGCCGTTGATCTGCTTGACCACTACGATATCCGTCTCGTTGATGGACAGAACGAAATCCTGAAGCTTGTCTGGGAACAAACCCACCAGCACATCTACAGCCGCCACATCCGTGTGGCCAACCTGACGAACCAGGAACACCGCCCGGCTGGCGTCAGTAGAAAAATGCAGTTCCTTGGCCCGGATATAAATATCGCCGGGCAAAATGTTGTCCATGATGATATTTTTCACGAAGGTGCCGCGGTCGTGCTTTTCTTCATAGAAGGTTTTCGCATCGCTCAGCGCAACATAGGCCAGGCTGCAGAAGCTGTGTGCAAGCTCGTCATCCCCGTTGCAGAACACTGCGTACTCAAAGTAGTTGGAGTTGCCCAAAATGGCCTTAAATACCTTTTCCCCCCAAACGACCATATCGTCGCCAGCGTTTCCTACCTTCAGGGCCGCATCTGTCCAACGCTCGCCCAGCAGGGACATATCGGTACAGGAGACAACGCATCCATCCGTGTCGATAACGCCAAAAGTATGGTCAGAAACATCTCTTAACTGAACAATTACGCTCTGAAAAACGCTGTTGGACATCTTTCTGTCACTCCTTAGTATCTTGCATAAATGCGCATTTCACAAAATTGCTCTATCATTATACATTCATTTTGCGCATTTTGCAAGTACCTTTTGACATTTTATTGCAAAATCTCTCATGTTTTTTAGGTAATATTCCAATAGCCCCATCCATAGCTGCCGTTTTTCCCTGAATTTTTCCAGCAATTTGACAAGAAGCCCGGCTTGCGCCGCAGTTATTCCAGCAGTCCGATTTCCACCTCCGTCAGCTCCCGGCTCTGACCTCTGGGCAGATCGCCCAGCATCAGTCCCCCTTCCTGACGGCGCTCCAGATAGAGAACCGTCATGCCCCGGGCGGCCATCATGCGGCGGACCTGGTGATATTTTCCTTCCCGAATGGTAATCAGGCTCTCCCCCGCCCTGATTGGCTCCAGCTTGGCGGGCAGGCATATTTCGCCATCCCGCAGGGTCAATCCGGCGGCGAACGCCTCCACATCCGCCCGGGCAGCACAGCCCTCGTGCCGGGCATAGTAGACCTTCGGCACCTCTTTTTTCGGGGAAATCAGCCTGTGGAGCAGTTCTCCGTCGTTGGTCAGCAGAAGGAGGCCCTCCGTGGCCTTGTCCAGTCGGCCTACCGGCTTCAGGCCCTTCCACTGCGGCGGCAGCAGCTCCATAACCGTAGGCTGCGTGGCGTCCTCTGTGGCCGTGATATAGCCTGCCGGCTTGTTCAGCATGACCACCAGCCGCCGCCAACCGCCGAGAATTTCCCCGTTCAGCTCCACGCGCTGTACCGACGGATCGATTTTGCGGCTGCCGTCCCGTTCCGCAGCTCCGTCTACACTGACCGCCCCCGCTTTCAGCAGAGCCTTTGCCTGGCTTCGGGTTCCCGCGCCGCTGTCACACAGAAATTTGTCCAGTCGCTGCATTGTTCCTCCGTTCTATCCCCCGGAATCCAAGCATAGGATGTACCACCTATTTCAACCGGGAGGGATTATTTATGATGGTTATGACCGCTAAGGTCGATATGAAAAAAACAATGCTGGCCCTGGCCGCCGTGGCCGCGTTGGTATTGTCGCTGATCCTGCTGTTGGGCAGCAAGGATACCACTGCGCAGACCTCTGCCCCAGCGGCCTCCAACAATGACGAACGGGTAAAATTTCTGACCAGCTTCGGCTGGGACGTGGCAGCTTCTCCGGCGGAATCCGGCCAGGTCAAAATTCCCGATCAGACCAGTGAGGTATTCGATCGCTATAACGCCCTGCAAAAGGGACAGGGGTACGATCTGAGCCAGTTCGCTGGGAAAAAGGTCATGCGCTACGTCTACAAAGTCAGTAATTACCCCGGCGCAACAGAACCGGTCTATGCCACGCTGCTGGTTTACAAAAATGAAATCATCGGCGGGGATGTGACAGATACCTCCGCCAGAGGTCACATCCGGGGCTTCAAAATGCCGGAAGCCACAGCAGAAACCACCGAATCCACAGCCGGGGCCACACAGCCGACATAACACCCACAGCGGCCGATGTCCCGGCAGAACGCTGTCGTTTCGCATATTGTAGCACAAATACTGTCCCTTGACAAGGCCCCTGCTCTATGCTATAGTATTGGGGATCAATCGGAATGTTTTTTTGAAGAAAGGCCGCCTCTAAGGAAGCTCTGATGAAATCGGCAAGAACTGGCAGCGAGAGATTTTGACTCAG
>CAZUAN010000075.1:0-8490 GCA_964618385.1 uncultured Oscillospiraceae bacterium
TACCATGACCCTCTCCTGCGACAAGGATGGCAATATCTCCTATACGTAAGCTTTGTGCCGCCGCGAAAAACGCGGCGGCACGGGTTTATTCCTTCAGCACAATCCCGACCTGCTGCCCCCTGCGCACCAGGAAGCTTTCCTTCAGCCGCTCTATGTAGGCAAACGGCTCCTCCGGGCAGATGGGGACAAATTTCCCCGCCGGCAGGTCATGCTTGGGCCGCAGGGAAAATTCCGGATTCCCCTGCCCCAGCCGCTTGGCGGGCAGACAGGTGTCCAGCCCGAAGCCGCCGTCCATAGGCACCACCACTCCCAGGCTCTCCCGCCTGTCCCCACAGGTCACGCTTAGCCGGCACACCACATCCCCGCTCAGCTGACAGCGGCAGAGAAAACGGTAGTAAAGCCCCTGGCGCAGCACCTGCACCTTTCCCACAAGCTGGTCGCCAAAATAAACGCCATAGGTTCCTTCCAACAGCAACGCCCCCTTGCCGCATTCTATGCCGCAAGGGGGACAAATATTCACGTCCCCCGGGAGCCTCCCGGCAAGCCGAAGCTGACGGCAATGGCATCATCCACCATGGACATCTGCTGTTCATCCAGATGCCCCATGTGCTCCCGCAGGCGCCGCTTGTCGATGGTGCGGATCTGCTCCAGCAGGATAATGGAATCCTTGCTCAGACCCACGCTGCCCCCGGCAATGTTGATGTGGGTAGGCAGCCGGGCCTTCCCCGTCTGGCTGGTGATGGCCGCCGCAATGACCGTGGGGGAATGGCGGTTTCCCGTGTCATTCTGAACAATGAGGACAGGCCGGGTTCCCCCCTGCTCGCTGCCCACCACCGGCGACAGGTCGGCGTAAAATATGTCGCCGCGTTTCACTGATGCTTCGTTCATTGTCTTCACGCTCCGTGCATAATTCCCTGCGCTACCGGACGGAATCCATATGTAACGCGGTTAGTTCTATTCTCCCACGAACGCACGGATTTTATACGGCGGCGCATCCAAAATATCCTATGCACGGATTCCCCGGAATGCTACGCGATTGTGAAATTTGTGACGGCAACCGACACAATCCGCCTGCCATCATAGAGAATCTCCGCCCGGGCCGGCAAATCTTCGCCGTCCAGCCAGATGTCCAGATGCAGCGCGTCGTCGGCATAGCTGTCATCGATGCTCAGCCGGAGGCAGCCGTCCTCCTCCCCCGCAGAGGTCAGGCAGCCGCTTCGCAGAGTTTTCAGAAGCACCCAGGGAGCGCTGACCGGCGTCACCTGCCCGTCTGCCATCAGGTCGAACTGCAGAGCAGCGCCGTCAAAGGTCAGCTTCCCGCCGCCGCTTCCCACCCGGCCGGAAATTCCGGCGAGGGTTTCCGGAGCGGTGACGGTAAAGGTCAGATTTCCCTGGGCATCGGCCTGGCAGGACATGGAAAAGCTGTAGAGCTTATCCCCGTAGTCCGCGGTAATGGCGGCGTCAAAGCCGCATTCCGATGCTTTCAGAATTTTGCTGCGCAGCTCCATTCCCCGCTGGATGTCCCGGGACGCACCCGCGCATCCGGAAAGAAAGCAAAGGAAAACCAGCAGCGCTCCGACCTTTTTCATACACAGTTCCGCCTTATTTCAGTAGTCGCGGCAGACGAAGCAGCATGTCCGTGGGCAGCATCCCATACTGGCCCATCTCCCGGGCGCAAAGGTCTCCCGCAGCGCCGAGGAGCCATGCGCCGCAGGACGCCGCCTCCAGCGGGGCAATTCCCTGGCCCAGCAGCCCGGCAATGACCCCCGCCAGCACATCACCGCTGCCCCCTACTGCCATGCCGGGGTTTCCGGTATGGTTGACATAACCTGTCTTTCCGTCGGTGATACAGGTTTCATGGCCCTTCAGCAGCACGATACAGTTCCACTGTGCGGCATAGTGCGCCGCCGCAGCCATGCGGTCTTCCCCGATGGTTCCGCCGAACCGGGCAAACTCCCCGTCGTGGGGCGTCAGGATGGTGGGGCGCTGTCTTCCGCGCAGTATATCCTTATGCGCGGAAAGCACATTTATGCCGTCGGCATCCACCGCCACGGGGCAGCAGGCGTTTTCCAGCACCGCCCGCACCACGGCCAGGGTTCCTTCCGACTGTCCCAGGCCGCAGCCCACCAGAACGGCATCCATGGAAGGAAGCCGTTTCAGAATCTCCGGCACAGCCCGGGCGCTGAGCTTTCCGTCCTCGTCGGGCAAGGGGAACACTACTGGTTCATTCAGCTTCCCCGCCTCGATGGCGTAGATGCTGTCCGGAACCCCCAGGAAAACCAGCCCCGCGCCGCTGCGCAGGGCGCCCATGGCGGCCAGGTACGCCGCCCCCGTAAAGCCCCGGCTGCCGCACAGCAGCAGGACCCTGCCGAAGTCCCCCTTGTGCCCCCAGGGGTTCCGATCCGGCAAAAGGGACAGGACAGCGGCATGGGTCAGTTCTTTGTGTTCCATCAAATTCCTCCTTGTCTTTTTCATCATATCACGGGCGGTTTTCTCCGTCAAGGAAGAAAAAAAGCTTGCATATTTTTCCGGAATATGCTAATATGAGTGGCGATATGGAAAAAGCGAAGATCGGGCTGCCTTGCATTGGTTTGCGGCCGCAGAGAGAGCGGGATGGTGGAATCCGCTTGCGTGCAATGCCGGGCTTTCTCCCGGGAGCTGCCGCCTGAACGAGAAGTAGGGTTGGACGGATGACTCCGTTAAGGGTCTTGGATGTGTCTGCATCCGAAAAGCGCGCCGTTTGCGGCGAAATGCGGGTGGTACCGCGGAAGGAATGCCTTTCGTCCCCAAAGTAGGGATGATGGGTTTTTTTATTTTGTTTTTATATTGTAAGTAACCTTTTGGGAGGAATCAAAATGCGAGAACAATTGGAGCAGATCAAAAGCAGTGCTCTGGAAGCTCTGGAAGCGGTCGAAACTCCGGAGGCGCTGGAAGAACAGCGGGTCAAGCTGCTGGGCAAAAAGGGCGCGCTGACCGCCGTCCTGAAGCAGATGGGGCGGCTGTCCCCCGAGGAACGCCCCGTCATGGGTCAGATTGCCAACAACGTCCGGGCGGAAATCGAGGCAAAGCTGGAAGAGCGCAAGGCCGCCATCCAAACCGCCGTTCTGGAAACCAGACTGGCTGCCGAAGCCGTCGACGTCACCATCCCCGGCAAGACCGTCACCATCGGCCATCAGCACCCCATGAACCAGGTGCTGGAACAGATCAAGGACAGCTTCGTTGGCATGGGCTACACCGTTGTGGATGGCCCGGAGGTGGAATTTGCCAGCTATAACTTCACCAGGCTGAATATTGAGGAAGGGCATCCCTCCCGGGACCGTTCGGACACCTTCTATTTCACCGATGATGACAGCGTACTGCTTCGCACCCAGACCAGTTCCATGCAGATCCGCTTTATGGAAAACCACCAGCCGCCGCTATGTATGCTGGCCCCCGGCCGGGTATTCCGCAAGGATGAGGCCGACGCCACCCACTCCCCCATGTTCCACCAGATCGAGGGTCTGGTGGTGGCGGAGAACATCACCATGGGCGATCTGAAGGGCGCGCTGATTAACATCATGAACAAAATCTATGGCCACGGCGCCCAAGTACGCTTCCGTCCTCATCACTTTCCCTTTACGGAGCCCAGCTGTGAAATGGATATGCAGTGCCACAAATGCCACGGTTCGGGCCAGATTGACGGCCAGGTCTGCTCCACCTGCCACGGCGAAGGCTGGATCGAATTGCTTGGCGCCGGCATGGTGCATCCCAAGGTTCTGGAAAACTGCGGCATTGATCCGGAGAAGTATTCCGGTTTTGCCTTCGGCATTGGCCTGGAGCGCACCGCTATGGGCCGCATGAAGATCAATGATCTGCGGCTGATCTTTGACAACGACGTGCGGTTCCTGAACCAGTTCTAAGGAGGGATAGAAAATGAAACTCAACAGAAAATGGCTGAATGAGGAATTTGTGGATCTGAGCGGCGTATCGGATAAGGAATTTGTCGATACGATGACGGTTTTCGGCCAGAAGGTGGAAACCTATGAGCGGATGGACGCTGAAATCAGGAATGTGGTCGTGGGCAGGGTGCTTTCCATTGTGCGCCACGCCAACTCCGACCACATGTGGGTCTGCCAGGTAGACGTGGGAAAGGACGCTCCCGTGCAGATCGTCACCGGCGCCCAGAATGTTCACGAAGGCGATCTGGTTCCCACCGCTCTGCACAATTCCTGGCTTCCCGGCGGTGTCCACATCACCAAGGGCAAGCTTCGGGGCGAAATGTCCAACGGCATGCTCTGCTCCTTTGCCGAGCTGGGTCTGACCCAGAACGATGTGCCCGGCGCTTACGCCGACGGAATCTGGATTCTGAACGGCGAGGACTGCAAACCCGGCGACGATATCAATCCGGTCATCGGCAACGATGATACCATTGTGGAGTTCGAGATCACCAACAACCGCCCTGACTGCTATTCCATCATCGGTCTGGCACGGGAAGCTGCCGCTGCCTTCGGCCTGCCCCTGCGCCATCATGAACCGGTAGTCCGGGGCAGCGCCGCCGGCGATATCTGCGACTATCTGGACGTGGAGGTTCCGGCGACGCAGCTTTGCAACCGCTACTCCTCCCGGATGGTGGCCAACGTGAAAATCGGTCCCTCCCCCAAGTGGCTTCGCCAGCGGCTGCGGGCCAACGGCGTCCGGCCCATCAATAACATCGTGGACATTACCAACTATGTCATGCTGGAATACGGCCAGCCCATGCACGCGTTCGACTACCGCTATGTTTCCTCCGGAAAAATTGTGGTGAGGGAAGCGGAGGATGGCGAAACCCTGACCACTCTGGACGGCAATGTCCGCAATTTGAAAGCCGGTATGCTGGTCATCGCTGACGACAGCAAACCCATTGGCCTTGCCGGTATCATGGGTGGGGAAAACTCCGAGATCATGGATGACACCACCATGGTGGTTTTCGAGTCCGCCAATTTTGACGGCACCTCTATCCGCCAGACTGCTCTGGCCCTGGGTATGCGCACCGAAGCCTCCGGCAAATTCGAAAAGAAGCTGGATCCCATGATGACCATTCCCGCCGTGCAGCGCGCCTGCGAGCTGGTGGAGCTGCTGGAGTGCGGCGACGTTCTGAACGGCACCATCGACGTGATCAACAATATCCCGGAAGCCAAAACGCTGCCCCTGGAGTGCGATAAGATCAACCGTCTGCTTGGCACGGATATCCCCAAAGAGGATATGGTCAGGTACCTGAACCTGCTGGAGATTCCCGTGGAGGGCGATACCGTTCTGGTGCCCTCCTTCCGCTCCGACCTGAACCTGATGGCAGACCTTGCGGAGGAAGTGGGTCGGTCCTACGGCTATAATGCCATCCCTACCACCGCTTTCAAAACCTCCACCCAGGGCGGGTATTCCCCGGAAATGAAGCTGGAAGCTAAGGCCGGGACGCTGTGCCGCGCCCTGGGCTACAGCGAAATCATCACGTACTCCTTTGTCTCCCCAGCAGTTTTCGACCAGATTCGTCTGAGTGCCGATTCTCCTCTGCGCAACGCCCTGCGCATTCAGAATCCCCTGGGCGAGGATACCTCTATCATGCGTACCATCGCTCTGCCCTCCATGCTGGAGATTTTAGCCCGGAACAACGCCTATCACAACAAGGCCGTCAAGCTCTATGAACTGGCAAAAATCTATCTGCCGGAAGGACAGCCCCTGCCCCAGGAGCCGAAAATGCTGATGCTCGGCACTTACGGCACAAACGAAACGTTCTTTACGCTGAAAGGCGAGCTGGAAGCCATTTTTGCCGGACTGCGCCTGAAAAAGGCCAGCTATACCGCCATGAAGGACAATCCCAGCTATCACCCCGGCCGCTGCGCAAAGGTCAGCATAGACGGCATGGAGGTGGGCGTTCTGGGCCAGGTGCATCCCCTTGCCGCCAAAAATTACGGGTTGGAAACAGAGGTATACTGCGCGGAGATCAGCTTCACCAAGCTGCTGGCCTGCCGGCTGCCCGACGCCACCTATACCCCTCTGCCCAAGTACCCCACGGTTTCCCGGGATTTGTCCCTGGTATGCTCAGAAAAGGTCACCGCTGCCCAGGTCGAGGAAGTCATCTCCGCCGCCGCCGGCAAGCTGCTGCGAAATGTGCGACTGTTCGATATCTACCGGGGCAATGGCGTCCCGGAGGGCAGAAAGAGCATGGCTTTCTCCCTGGAGCTTCGCTCCGACGAACGCACGCTGACGGACACCGACTCGGATGCCGTCGTTGCCAAAGTTCTGGAGGCCCTGAAAGAGCGTCTGGACGCTGTCCTGCGGTAACACCTGCGCCAGACGCAGACGAAATCAAAATTTCACAATTATTTCGCGGAACAGGGCTTTACAGTCTTCCCGATTTCGGTTATAATGACTATATTCTCAGAGAAAAAGGGAGGCTGAAGACCATGACGGAAAAAGATACACAGAAATTCACTGTACCTGGTGATGACAAAGAGGACATGCGGCGCATTCTCCGAAGTGTGTACGAGGCCCTGACAGAAAAAGGTTACAACCCCATCAACCAGATCGTCGGCTATCTGCTGACGGAGGACCCCACCTATATCACCAATTATAACGGTGCCCGCAGTATGATCTGCAAAATCGACCGGGATGAGCTGATGCAGGTATTGGTCCGCGAGTATCTGTTCGTGCAGGAATGATTCAAAGCCAAGAGGCTTTTGCACAGGCAAAGGCCTCTTGGCTTTTGAAAACCGGTTTGCATCATTCATTTCTGTAAACCGCTTTGCAGCTTGACAATCGAATACTTTTCCCTCCGTCTTCGCTTTTTTAGAATATTTTCAGAAATTGTTACACAAATCTGGCTTTTTCCCTTATTATTTAACAAAAAAAGCTTGACATTCATGTTACAATATGTTACAATCCAGTTACATTTTGATTAGGAGGTAATTTCGTGGCTGACGAAAATGCTGTTTTGATGTATAAAGGCCGTCCGCTGATGCGGAAGGACAACCTGGTTTATTACGGCTCTATGGCCGACAGTCATATTGTGATGCTTCAGGTTCTGGAGACCAAAAAGCTGGGCGATATGGATATCGCAACCCGTGTTTCGGTTCAGCTTCAGCTGACGGACCCTGCCGCAAAAAGCCGGGATCGCGTTGTGAAGAAAAGCGAAAAAGACGGCTTCTACACGGCTTTGGATGTGGGCTGTGTATGGCTGGAACGTGCTCTGGCAGGTAAGTAATACTGTTTCTTTCCGAAACCGTTTGGTTCCCGTAAGAAGGAATCGCCTGACGGCGTTTCCCTTTTGCGGCGAATCGCCGCAGAAGTTGTTTCAGACCGTTCTTAACGAACCTGTAACGCCATAAAAGGGTTTTCAGCCTTTCCCGGCAAATCCCCGCGCGGCTTCCGGAACGCAAACCGCCTGAAGCCGCTTTACTCAAGACGGAGGCAAAGTATGAAGAATTTTTTCCGAAGATTGTTCGCTCTGGTGCTGGTAACAGCTTTGTGTACCGGCACTCTGTCCATCACCGCGTCTGCCGCAGGCTCCACCATGTACGGCATCGGCTTTGTGAATGCCACCTCCCTTCGCCTGCGCAGCGAACCCAACACCAGCTCTTCCACCATCTGCATGGCTCCCAGCAACGACTGCGTCGTGGTCATCAGCCAGATCGGGGACTGGTACAAAGTCAGCTATAACCTTCAGGAAGGCTACATGTACAAGGATTACCTGGATGTGCTTACCTGCGAAAACGCCGAACTGGGCTATGGCAAAATCACGGGAGCCAATGTAAATCTGCGCACCGGTCCTTCCACCGCCTATGGCATCATCGCCGTTTCCTCTCAGGGAGATACCTGCTATATCATCGGCCTGAACAACGGCTGGTACAAGGTCATTTACGGCGAAACCATCTGCTATATCCGCAGCGACTTTGTGGAGCTGACCGAGCTTCCCTATGAAAACCAGGCGTCCCCCAATTCTCCCATGTTCTATCGCCACGGCCAATCCACCGGCGTTACGCCCAGCGCGGCCGCTTTGAACGGCGGCACTTCCGGTTCTGCAGGCGCCTCCAGCACGGCTGCTGTTACCGCTTCTTCCGGTTCTTCTGCATCCGCCGTCCCTTCCAGCAACACGGGCAGCGTAACCGGCGCGCAGATTCTTGCTGAAGCGCAGAAATATCTGGGTACCCCCTATGTCAGCGGCGGTGCTTCCCCCAGCGGGTTTGACTGTTCCGGTTTCGTGTACTATGTGCTGAAGCAGCTTGGCTTCTCCCCCTATCGCACCCCTGCCAGCCAGTATACACAGGGTACCTATGTGGAAAAGTCCGACCTTCAGGTGGGAGACATCGTATTCTTTGCCAATACATATTCCAGCGGTATTTCCCACGTTGGCATTTACGCGGGCGGCGGCCAATTCATCCACGCCCCCAACTCCCGTTCCACAGTTTCCTATTCCGACCTGACCAGCGGCTACTGGGCACAGCACTACTACGGTGCCCGCAGAATGAGCTGATCTAA
>CAZUAN010000076.1:0-8467 GCA_964618385.1 uncultured Oscillospiraceae bacterium
CCTATGAAACAGATATCGATCTTGGCCTGACGAATAAACAGGCGGAAGAACGAGCGGAAAAGGGGCAGCGGAACCTTGTCAGCGCCAATACATCCAAAACGACAGGGGAAATCATCCGTTCCAACGTATTCACATATTTCAATTTTATCTTCTTCCTGATTGCGCTTGCTCTGGTATATGAGCGCTCCTTCAATAATCTGACCTTTCTGGGAGCCGTCGTGGCCAATACGATCATTGGAATTGTGCAGGAACTAAAGGCAAAACGGGAGCTGGAAGCGCTGACGCTGATTTCTTCTCCGGAAACAACGGTTATCCGGGACGGAAAGCCGCAGCGCCTTCCCAGCAATCAGCTTGTATTAGACGATGTGGTTGTATTTGAAGCGGGGAATCAGATCTGCGCCGATGCCGTTATATGCGATGGCGAGCTGACCGTCAATGAATCGCTGGTAACCGGGGAACCGGATGAAATTCGCAAGGGTGCGGGAGACCATATTCTTTCCGGAAGCTTTGTTATCTCCGGCAGGGCAAAAGCCCGCCTGGAAAGGGTTGGCGATGAATCCTTTGCCGCGCAGCTTTCCAAAAACGCGAAGCAAATTAAAAAGAAACAACAGCCCGGCATGATGAAATCCCTCACGAGACTGATTCAGATTATTGGGATTCTTGTTATCCCCCTTGCCGGATTGATGTTTTGGAACCAGCACTTTGTTCTTGGACTTTCGGAGAGAGTCAGCGTGGAAAACGCGGCGGCATCCATTATCGGCATGATTCCGGAAGGATTGTATCTTCTGACCAGTATTGCGCTTGCCGCCAGCACCATCCGTCTGGCCAAGAGGCAGACGCTGGTGCATGATATGAAATGTATTGAAACGCTGGCACGAGTGGACGTGTTATGTGTGGACAAGACCGGTACGATTACGGAGCCGCAGATGCAGGTGGGCGAGATTCTGCCTTTGATGGAGGACCCTGCGGATGAGCAATACAAAAAGCCCCTGGGGGATTTCGTTCACTGCATGAATCCCGATAACGAAACAATGAAAGCGCTGCATCATTATTTTCAAGAACAGCTTTCCTACCGGAAGGCCATGCAGGTGAAAGGCTTTTCCTCTGCCGCAAAGTACAGCGCCGTAGACTATGGCGGCGGAGAGGCTTATGTGCTGGGTGCGCCGGAATTTGTCTTGCCGCAGATGGATTCTTCCTTACGCAGCGCTGTTACGGAGCATTCTTGTCAGGGTGAGCGGGTTCTGCTGTTTGCGGCATACCGGTTTGAAAGAGACGGTGCGGAGGACATCTTTCACGATGGAAATCTGGGAGCAGACGTTACACCCCTCGCCCTTGTCACCCTGTGGAATCCGATTCGTCCGGAAGCCCCAAAAACCTTCGGATATTTTACGGAGCAGGGCGTGCAGATAAAGGTAATTTCCGGTGACAATCCGCTTACCGCGGCAATGGCTGCAAAACAGGCCGGAATCCCCAATGCGGAACAGTATATCGATGCTTCTTCCCTGGATGGAAAGGACGCAATTTCCAAGGCGGCCCAGGAGTATACGGTGTTTGGCCGGGTCACGCCGGAACAGAAGCGGCTGTTGATCCGGGCCATGAAAAAAGCCGGACATACCGTTGCCATGACAGGCGACGGAGTCAACGATGTGCTGGCTCTGAAGGATGCCGATTGCAGCGTCGCCATGGCTTCCGGCAGCGATGCGGCGGCAAGCGTTTCGGATTTGGTGCTTCTGGATTCCGACTTTTCGGGAATGCCGCAGGTTGTTATGGAAGGACGCCGGGTGATCAACAATATCCAGCGTTCTGCCTCGCTGTTTCTGGTCAAAAACATTTTTTCTTTTCTTTTGACTTTGATCAGCCTGTTTTCGGCATCGCTCTACCCGTTGAAGCCGGCACAGCTGGCTCTGACCGCTGCGGTGATGATTGGAATTCCTTCTTTCTTCCTTGCGCTGGAGCCGAATGAGGAACTGGTGAAGGGAAAATTCCTGCGAAATGTTTTATATCGGGCATTCCCGGCAGCGTTAACCGCCGTGATTCTTGTAGAGTGGTCGCTGCTGTTTGTGCAGGCGTTTCAGATCGGAGAGGAGCAGGCATCTACTGTGGCATTTTATCTTTACACTGCAGCGGCCTATATCATGCTTTTCCGGGTATGTAAGCCTATGAACCTTTGGCGCGGCATTTTGTTCGGATTCATGGGGGCGGCGTTCCTTGCCGCGATTATCATCATCCCGGATTGGTTTCACATTGTCCCTTTGGATTTCGGGTGCCTGCTGATTCTGGCAGCGCTGGGATTGCTGGCAATTCCGGCCGATCGCACAATCCGGAAGCTGTTTTCGTATTGCGACAAAGGATTGCACCGTCTGCTGGCGCGTTTCAAGCCGATCCGGGTTCGCGGGGCAAGGGAGAACACATGAAAAAGGAGGAAGATATCATGATGCCGGACTATCAAATCTTTGCCGATGCAACGGCTGACATCTGTCCAGAAATGATGGAGGGATTGCCGACCGTGCGTTTCATCCCCATGGAGGTGGAAATCGGTGGAGAAAATTACCTTTACGGATCAGGAGGAAACCTTACGATCGAGAAGTTCTACGCACTTCAGCGAGCAGGAAATTATGCCAAGACAACGCAAATTACGCCGGGTGTTTTCCTGTCATGGTTTGAGCCGGTGCTGGAGGCAGGGCAGGACCTGATTTATTTTCCCCTGACTTCCGGACTTTCGGGGACTTATGAATCCGCATGTTTGTGCATGGAGGGACTGCGAAAAAAATATCCGGAACGCAGCATCCTTTGTGTGGACAGCTTTTGCGCTTCGGCGGGGCAGGGCTTCCTGATCCGGGAGATTGCCCGAAAGAAGGCGGAGGGTCTGAGCATGGAGGAACTGGCTGACTGGGTGAAGGAAAACAATCTGAAAGTCTGTCACTGGTTCATTGTGGACGTCTTTGATCATTTAAAACATGGCGGCAGGGTTTCCACTGCCACGGCGGTGTTTGGCACGGCACTGCAGATTAAGCCGATGCTCCGGGTCAATGATAAGGGGCAGCTGGAGGTGGCGGGAAAATTCCGCGGCCGCAAACACGCGATGGCAGCTCTGACGGAAAAATTTCAATCCGGCTGGCGGCCGGATCTGGGAAAGCTGGTTGTCGTAGCGCATGGGGATGCCCCAGACGCTGCGGAATTGCTCAAAGCGGAGGTACTGTCTGCCCATTCGGATGCCGAGGTTTATATCGCCCCCATCGGTCCCATCATTGGCGCCCATACCGGGCCGGGGATGCTGGCCATTCTCTATTGGGGGGACAACCGCTGAATGGGATTTACTCTGAGCTTCGGGAGAGACGATAACAGAAGGGAAGATGCACTATGAAAATCGGTATTGTGGATGTGGGAGGAGGATTCCGGGGAATTTATGCCTGCGGTGTACTGGATTACTGCCTGGATCAGAATATCCGGTTTGATCTTGGAATCGGCGTCTCAGCGGGAAGTGCGAATCTTGCTTCCTTTCTTGCCGGTCAAAGAGGGCGTAACTATGTTTTTTATACAGAATACGGACTCAGAAAACAGTACGCAAGCATGGAAAATTTCCTTCGGAAACGGTCTTTTATTGATATGGATTATGTCTATGGCACGCTCAGCAATCATGATGGGGAGTCCCCGCTTGATTGCGAAGCCTTATTGAAGAACCCGATGGAGTTCATCGTGGTCGCCACAAACGCCGTGACAGGAGAGGCAAAGTATTTTGATAAGAGGGACATTCATCAGGACGAATACGATGTGCTTAAGGCATCCTCGTCAATTCCTTTCGTCTGT
Source organism: uncultured Oscillospiraceae bacterium (assembly GCA_964618385.1). Lineage (GTDB taxonomy): Bacteria > Bacillota > Clostridia > Oscillospirales > Oscillospiraceae > Faecousia. The sequence goes on from CAZUAN010000076.1 coordinate 3,808, forward strand.
AAGCCTTATTACATTCAGGGAACGCCCTATTACGATGGGGCGTTGGGCGATCCGGTTCCGGTGGAAAAGGCATTTGCCTTGGGATGCGACCGTGTCATCGTATTACTGACAAAGCCGGTGAATGTCCGGCGCACCTCGCAGCGGGATGAGAAACTCGCTGCCCGAATCAGGAAACAATACCCCGCCGCAGCGGAAAGCCTCTGTCAGAGGGCGAATCGGTACAACGAAGGGGTAGACGCGGCGCAAAACTACGCCAAATCAGGGAAAGTGATGATTGTTGCGCCGGATGATACCTGCGGCGTCAATACACTGTCTCGAAATCCCGCGAAAATGAAACAGCTCTATGAGAAGGGCTATGCCGACGGAGAACAGGTAAAGTCCTTTGTGCTTCCGCTGTAGTGCGTATCCGGTTCAAAACAAAATGTAACCCCATATATCTGATCCGGGGCTGCATCCGTATTTTTGCACAGTCAAAGGAGAAAAATGAAATTCTTAAAAACAAATATGACGGGTAGTCTTATCTGCCTTTTTGAAATCGCAGTTGGCATTCTGCTGATGGTGAATCCTGTGGGATTCACATCCGGAATTATTGGAATCGCAGGGATTGTCCTCATAGCGGCAGGGCTTATCAGCATCCTAAAGTATTTCCGCAGCGACGCTGCCGAGGCTGCTGCCGGCCATATGCTGGGCAAGGGACTTGTATTTCTGCTGTTCGGCGTATTCTGTACATTTGATTCCGAATGGTTTATTGCCACGTTTCCCGTGCTGACGCTCTTATACGGCATCGTGATTTTGATGACGGGTCTTTATAAGGTTCAGCGGACGGTAGATTTCCTGCGATTGAAGAAGGGGAAATGGTACCTTCAGGCAATCAGCGCCATTGTGTCTGTTGTCTTCGGTTCCGTGATAATCGGCAATCCCTTCCCGTCTACGGCGGTACTCTGGAATTTTACAGGTATTACGCTGATTGCTGAGTCCGTTTTAGACGTCATAGCACTGTTTCCTGGCAATGTGAAGCATGCGCCCGACACAAACTCCGGTGGTACAGACGAGTAAAATGTGACCAATGCAGTCAGGAATGAGAAGCCGGCGGAAGGGAGGATATCGGCAGACCGGCCACATCATCTGCCGCTGCGGAAAAAGCCCTCTTGGCAAGCTTGAGAAAGGATGCCAAGGTATCCCCCCGGTTCATCTCATTGTAAAACAGTCCAAAGGTCAGATTCGGAGCCTGTTCCAGCCGGTACAGGCTCAAATCAGCGCAATTATGTGCGTAGATTTCCGGGATGATCGCAAGTCCATATCCGGCCCGTGCCAGAGTTATGGCTGCCGCAACAGAGTCGGCAAAATGAATATTGCTGCGGCTGCGGTTCCCGGTCAATTCCATGCGAAGGTTCAGTGCTTCAGAGGACAGGAAAACAGGATCGTGAATAATCACAGATTGCTGTGTCAGCTGCTCGATTGAACGTGTGCTGCCCAGTTCGTCAGAGAGATTCTGCTTTCCGGCGCAGACCATGCTGGATGCGCAAAGCGGTACAAAGACCATATGCTCCCGGCTTGGGGCGATTTCCTGAAAGCTGAATATCGCATGTGCGGAATCGTTATCCAGCATGTGGAACAGTCTTTCGTGTGTCGCAACGTGCAGCTTCGGGTGCAGATTCGGATGGAGTGCCAACAGTTCCGAGAGGATCGGTTCCAAATCTGCGAATATTGTGTGACTGCCGGTTCCGATGGACAGGATTTCAAACGCACGCCCTTTCGGGCTTCCGAACCGCAGCTTTGCCTGCTGTTCCATTTCCACCATTTCCCGGGCATAAGAAATGAATGCATGTCCATCCGGCGTTAATTCCACCATGCGGGTAGATCGGTGAAAGAGTTTTGTGTTCAATTCATTTTCAAGTGCCTGTATCTGGTGCGTGACGGCGGGTTGAGAAACGTTCATCTGTTCTGCCGCACGCGCAAAGCTTAAGGAATTGGACACAGCCAAAAAGCACTGGAGCTGAAATGTGTTCATAGTCCCGCTGTTCCTTTCCGAATGATTTCTCTGTTTATTTTACCACGAAAAGCGGTTCTATGCAAGGTTTTACCGGCTGATTGATAAAATTTCTTTATTGACTATAATAAGCTTGATATAATAATCTAGCACTCGCCTATTGAAAGTGCTAACATCTGGTGCTATAATAAGAGCACAAATCAAAAATCGCTTATGGCGATGAAAGGAGTTTTATCGATGTCTATGTTAACAGATTACGCGTTTGCAAGAGGTATGTTTGAGGAGCTGGCTGATTCCGCTTTCGGAAATCACATCAGCTCCGGGCTGATGCGGACAGATATCCGCGAGACAGAGAGATGCTATGAGGTTGCCATTGATCTTGGCGGCATCAAAAAAGAGAACGTATCCATTGAGCTGAAGAACGGCTACCTTGTGATCAGCGCGGTTGCCGAGGAGGAGGCCAATCCGAAAGGCGAAAAATACACCTATCTTCGCAGAGAGCGTTTCATCGGCACCATGCAGAGAAGCTTCTACGTCGGCGATCAGGTGCGTCAGGAGGACATCCGGGCCAGGTACGAAAATGGCACGCTGTATCTGATCATTCAGAAAGCATCTCCTGTTCCTCAGATCGAGTCCCAAAACCTGATCACGATTGAAGGTTAATCCGACACCATCCAAATCCAGATAGGAGGCAGTTTCATATGACCATTAAGCCTTTGGCTGACCGTGTTGTTGTCCAATACGCTAAGCCGGAAGAAAAAACACAGGGAGGTATCCTCCTTGCTGCGTCCACACAGGAAAAACCCCAGATTGCAGCTGTGACGGCAGTCGGTCCCGGGAAAAACGATGAGCCGATGCCTGTCAAAGTGGGCGATCAGGTTCTGATCGGAAAGTATTCCGGAACCGAAATCAAAGTCGGTGAGGAAGAATACACGATTGTCAGCGCAAGCGATATTCTGGCAATCGTCGAATAATTGCTGTAAGGAGATGTTACAATGTCTAAAATGATTATTCGGGAGGAAGAGGCCCGTAAATCGTTGGAACGCGGTGTCGATGAATTAGCGGACACCGTGAGGATTACCCTTGGCCCCAAGGGACGCAATGTAGTTCTGGACAAAAAATATGGTACGCCGCTGATCACCAATGACGGCGTGACCATTGCAAAGGAAATCGAGCTGACCGATCCTTATGAAAACATGGGCGCTCAGCTGGTAAAGGAAGTCTCTACTAAGACAAATGACATTGCAGGTGACGGCACAACCACCGCTGCCCTTTTGGCCCAGTCCATGATCCATGCGGGCCTGAAGAATCTGGCTGCCGGAGCCAATCCCATGGTGATGAAAAAAGGCATGGCGAAAGCTGCTGATGCGGCTGTTGCTGAAATTAAGAAACAGTCGAAAGCGGTCAGCGGCTCCCAGGATATAGCCCGCGTCGGCGCGGTTTCTTCCGGAGAGGATGCCATCGGCAGCCTGATTGCGGATGCTATGGAAAAGGTAAGCGCTGACGGCGTTATTACCATTGAGGAGTCCAAGACCTCTGAAACCTACAGCGAGGTTGTGGAGGGGATGCAGTTTGACCACGGCTATATTTCCCCTTACATGGTAACGAACACGGAGAAAATGGAGGCCGTGGTGGATGACGCCTATCTGCTGATCACGGACAAGAAGATTTCCGTGATCGCGGACATTCTTCCTCTGCTGGAAAGTGTTATGAAGTCTGGCAGGAAGCTGGTCATCATCGCGGACGATGTGGAGGGCGAAGCGCTGAGCACCCTGCTTGTCAACCGTCTGCGCGGCACTCTGAATGTGGTCTGCGTAAAGGCGCCCGGCTTCGGTGACAGCCGAAAAGATATGCTGCGGGATATCGCCGTCTTGACTGGCGGCACAGTGATTTCCGAGGATCTTGGCATGAAGCTGGAGGATACGGATTTCAGTATGCTGGGACACGCCCGTCAGGTGAAGGTCACCAAGGAGACAACAACGATTGTAGATGGTTCCGGCGCGGAACAGGATATCCGGGATCGAATCAGCCAGATTCGGGCTCAGATTGCCAACACGACCAGTGATTATGACAAGGAAAAGCTGCAGGAGCGTCTGGCAAAGCTTTCCGGCGGTGTAGCTGTAATTCGGGTCGGTGCGGCGACGGAAACCGAAATGAAAGAAAAGAAAATGCGCATTGAAGACGCCCTGAACGCCACCCGCGCCGCCGTGGAGGAAGGCATCGTAGCCGGCGGCGGAACGATTTATGTGAATGTGATCCCCGCTGTAGAGGCGCTGCTGAAAACCACGGAGGGCGATGAAAAGACCGGCGTTCAGATTGTTGCCAAGGCTTTGGAAGCTCCCATTCGCCAGATTGCGGCCAATGCCGGTGCGGATGGCTCTGTGATTTTGGAAAAGGTCAGAACCTCTCAGAAGCCCGGCTACGGCTATGATGCGTATAAAGAAAAATTCTGCGACATGGTTGCCTGCGGCATTATCGATCCGGCAAAGGTGACTCGCTGCGCTCTGGAGAACGCTGTTTCCGTTTCCGCTATGGCATTGACAACGGAAGCGCTGGTAGTGGATAAGCCGGAGCCTCCCGCTCCCTCTCCCGCTAATCCGGAAATGGAAGATGCGTACTAAGGAACCTCTGAATCAATCGTCTGCGGCTGGACAGCGGATCTTTTACCCC
>CAZUAN010000077.1:0-8410 GCA_964618385.1 uncultured Oscillospiraceae bacterium
CGATTTCATCAGAGCTTCCCTAAAGAAAGGAACGACTCATGACAACACTTTATGAAGGCGCTTATGCGAAGCTGAATTTAACGCTGGACGTTCTGGGCAAACGAAACGACGGCTATCACGATCTGCAAAGTGTGATGCAGACCATCTCCATTCGGGATGATTTGGAGATCGACGTGGGAACCGGCAGACCATGGCGGCTGCTGTGTACGCAGGAGGACATCCCCGCAGACGAAACCAATCTGGCCTGGAAAGCGGCAAAAGTATACTGCGATGCCCTGAACAAGGAGCCGGATGGCCTGGAGTTCCGGATTAGGAAGCGGATTCCCTCCGGCGCTGGTTTGGGAGGCGGCAGCGCTGACGCGGCGGCGGTTCTGCGGGCGCTGAACCGTCATTACGGCGATCCGCTTTCGATTCCGGCCCTTGCTGAATTGGGGGCAAAGGTTGGAAGCGACGTTCCGTTCTGCACGATCTGTGGCACCGCCATGGCGGAGGGACGGGGGGAGCGGCTGCGCAGGCTTCCCAATATGCCGGACTGTGTATTCGTGGTCTGCAAACCGCCCTTTTCCGTTTCCACACCGGAGCTTTACCGGAGGCTGGATGAGGTGGCCATCCCGGTTCGCCCCGATAACCGGGCCATGGAAAGTGCGCTGCTGGCAGGCGATCTTGGCGCGGTGGCGGAGCAGGTGTACAATGTGTTTGACCCCGTGGTTACGGCAGAGCACCTGGAGCTGAACTATATCAAATCCATCTGCCACAGCTATGGCGCGCTGGCCCAGCAGATGACCGGATCCGGTTCGGCAGTCTTCGCGATTTTGCCCAGCTTTGAATTTGCCGCAGTGGTGTGCAATATGCTGAAGGAAAACTATCCCCAGATTTTTATTGCCAAACCTGTATAATTCCGGAAAATGCCGTCCATACTGAAAGTATTTCAGCACGGACGGTGTTTTCTATGAAAAAACTGATGAAACAGGTCGGCGTTTGCCTGATCCTTGCGGCGTTAGTATGGTGCGGCACCCTGATTGCCGACCGTCAGCGGCTCCGTGAGGGGCTGATCCGTCTGCATGTGGTCGCCAACTCCGACAGCGAGGAGGATCAGCGTGTCAAGCTTCAGGTTCGGGACGCGGTGACGGCCAGTCTGCAAAAAAGCCTTGCCGAAGCGGCCGATGCGGAGCAGGCCAGGGCATATCTCCAGGAAAACCTGTCCAAAATTCAGGATGCTGCCAATGCAGCGCTGGAAAGAACCGGATTTGACGGGGAAGCGGTGGTGACGCTGTGCAGAGAAAGCTTCGCGACCCGGCATTACGATACCTTTACCTTGCCCGCCGGTGTGTATGAGACACTGCGGGTCACTATCGGCCGGGGGGAGGGACATAATTGGTGGTGCGTGGTGTTCCCGTCCCTTTGCATCCCGGCAACCACCAGCGGGTTTGCGGATGTTGCGGCGGGGGCGGGGTTCCCGGACACATTGAGCAGCGCACTGGCCGGAACGGAGGGATATGAGATTCGCTTCTATGCGCTGGATGCGTTGGGAAAGCTGGAAAATATCTTCTGGCAGGGATAAAGCATACCCTGTTCTTTCTGAGAATTTTGTGGTATCATATAGAAAAAAAGACAGAGGGAGGCGGCACTATGCTGCATCTGCTGCTTGGCCGCGACTGGACGGCCAACCGGGATGAGATTTTCAGACGCATTGCACAGGATGTCAAAAGCAGGAAGGGAAACCGGATCCTGATGGTTCCGGAGCTAATCAGCCATGAAACGGAACGGCGGCTGTGCATGGCGGCGGGGGATACGGCCAGCCGCTATGCCGAGGTGCTGTCCTTCACCCGCCTGGCCCACCGGGTCGCGGACAGCATGGGCAGTGCCGCCCGGGAGTGCATGGACAATGGAGGCCGTGTGGTGGCTATGTCCGCCGCGGTCCGTCAGCTCAGCAGCCGGCTGAAGGCCTATGCCGCCGTGGAGACAAAACCGGAATTCCTGACGGGCCTGATTGATGGCGTGGATGAATTTAAGCGCTGCTGTATTACATCTCAGGATCTCGCCTGCGCAGCGAAAGAGACGGATGGCAGCCTTGCCCAGAAGCTGGAGGAACTGGCCATCCTGATGGAGGGCTATGACAGCCTGTGCAGCCGGGGCAAGCGGGATCCCCGGGATCAGATGACCTGGCTGCTGGAACAGCTGGAGTTGGGGACGTTTGGGCAGGAGCATGTTTTTTACATAGACGGATTTCCGGATTTCACCCGGCAGAATCTGGCGGTTCTGGAATACCTGATGAAGGCTTCCCCCAGCGTCACTGTCAGTCTGAACTGTGACCGGGTGGATTCCCCGCTGATGGCGTTTGAAAAAGCCGGCTCCACAGCCCGGGAGCTGCTGCAATGCGCCCGCCGGGCAGGGGTGGAAACGAAGCTGGAATTTATCCCCGGGAATGCCACACCGCTGACCTGCATACGGGAGAAGCTGTTTCAGGGGACGATTCACCCGGGGGAAGCGGAGTCCTGCCTGGAAGTCTGCCGGGCCGAATCGCCATACCAGGAATGCCTGGACGCGGCGAACCGGATTCAGGAGCTGGCGGCCCGTGGCTGCCGGTACCGGGACATTGCCCTGGTCTGCACCGATATGGCGGTGTATCGGCCGTTGGCGGAGCTGATTTTCCGCCGCTTCCGAATCCCGCTGTACCAGTCCGGCAAGGAAGAGATTCTGCAAAAAAGCGCGGTTTCCACGGTGCTGGCGGCACTGGACGCCGCGCTAGGCGGTTTCGATCAGCGGGCGACGCTGCGTTATCTGCGCTCCGCGCTGTCGCCGCTCAGTCCGGATGTCTGCGATCTGGTAGAAAATTATGCCGTTATTTGGAGCATTCATGGGAAAAAGTGGGAATCCCCTTGGGAAAACCACCCCGATGGCTTGAGCGGGGAGTGGAGCGACGCGTCCAGGCGGCGCCTGGCGGCGCTGAATGAAGCCCGGATGCTGGCCATTTCCCCGCTGAGCCGCCTGCGGCAGGGATTTTCCGATTCGATTGATCTGCAGGGGCAGGTGCTGGCGCTCTACGCTTTTTTGGAAGAAATTCAGCTGGAACAGAGGCTATCTCAGCTGGCTCAGGAGATGGATGACGCCGGGGACAACCGGGGGGCCCAGATTCTGAATCAGCTTTGGGAGATTCTGATGTCCGCTCTGGAACAGATGTATGACGTTCTTGGCCATACGCACTGGGAGGCTGAGCATTTTGTCCGGTTGTTCCGGCTTCTGCTGAGCCAGTACGATGTGGGTACAATCCCGCCGGTGCTGGACGCAGTGCAAATGGGACCCGTCAATGCCATGCGCTGCAACCAGCAGAAGCACCTGATTGTCTTAGGCGCCGGAGAAGGACAGCTCCCCGGCTATACCGGTTCGGCGGGCATTCTGACGGACAAGGAACGCGTAACTCTGCGGGAGTTGGGCGTGCCGCTGACCGGCGGGGCCATGGAGGGCATTCAGGCGGAGTTTGCGGAGATTTACGGTGTCTTTTGCGGCGCGGAGGAAACCATTCGGATCTACTGCTCTTCCGAGCAGCCCTCGTTTGTGTTTCGGAGGCTTGCCGGCCTGGCGGGGGGTGAAAAGAAGGTTCACAGTAATCTGGATTTTGCCCTGGCGGATTCGTTCGAAGCAGGAGCCTGGCTTGCCCGGTGGAACGCGGCAGAGCAGGCAAAGCAGCTGGGCGTGGAACAAGCCTATGCGGAGGTCTGCCGGAGCCGGGACTTTGCACTGGGGAAGGTGGAGCCGGAGAATCTGCGAAAGCTTTACGGAAAAACCCTGAACCTGTCCGCGTCGCAGGTTGACCGGCAGGCGGAATGCCGCCTTTCCTACTTTCTGAAATACGGGCTCCGCGCCCGTGAGCGGAAGGAGGCATCGATTGACCCTGCGGAGTTCGGCACCTACGTCCATGCGGTGCTGGAAAACACGGCCCGGTGCGTTCGGGATATGGGCGGCTTCCATGTGGTTTCGCTGGAGGAAACCCTGCAAATCGCCCGCCGCTACAGTGAGGAATACGCACGCGAACGATTCAGTCAGATGGAATCGGAGCGTGTGAGCTACCTGTTTCGCCGCAATGCCCGGGAGCTGGATATGGTGGTGCGGGAGCTGTGGCTGGAATTGGAGCAGTCGCGGTTTGAACCGGTTGACTTTGAGGTGAATTTTGGCGGCACTGATGGGCTTCCCCCTATTGCCATTCCAAACAACGGCATGAACGCTATCCTGCGTGGCTTTATTGACAGAGTGGATCTCTGGCGTTCCGGCGGCAGCAGCTATTACCGAGTTGTGGACTATAAAACAGGGAAAAAGGATTTTGACTACTGCGACGTGTTCAACGGCGTGGGATTGCAAATGCTGCTGTACCTGTTTGCCCTCCGGGAAAGCGGCGGCGAAATCCTGGGAGAGCATCCTGTTGCCGCCGGCGTTCAGTATTTTCCCGCGCGTGCTCCGTACCTGCCATCGGATGGGAAGCTCAGCGGGGAGGAGGCGGAAAGTGTCCGCAAAGCTCAGTGGAGACGTCGGGGGCTGCTGCTTTCGGATGAAGCGGTATTGCAGGCCATGGAGCCGGGGGAGTCTCCTCAGCGGATGTGCTACAGCGTCAAAAAGGACGGAAGCCTGTCCGGGGATCTGGCCAGCCGGGAACAGCTGAGGCTTTTGCAGCGGTATGTTTTCCATGTGCTTGCGCAGATGGTGGAGGACATTGCCTCCGGGGATGTGGAGCCGAATCCCTATACCCGGGGCAGCAGCCACAATGCCTGTGCCTATTGCCCTTACGGATCGGTGTGCCACGAGCAGACGGTACAGGGGCGGCGCAATTACAAGGCCATGACCGCCCAGCGGTTCTGGGAGGAGATCGAAAAGGAGATGAAGCGTCATGGCGGATAAGCTGACAGTCCAGCAGGCCCAGGCGGTTGCGAATCGGGGGGGACGGCTGCTGGTTTCCGCTGCCGCCGGTTCCGGCAAGACCAAGGTCCTGGTGGATCGGATTCTGAGCTATTTGACAGATCCCGATGAACCTGCGAATCTGGATGATTTTCTGATTATTACCTATACCAAGGCCGCGGCTTCGGAGCTTCGGGGCAAAATTGCCGCCGGGCTGACGGAGCGCATTGCGCAGGAGCCGGAAAACCGACGCCTGCAATCACAAATGCAGCGGCTGTTTCTGACCAAAATTTCCACAGTTCACGGCTTCTGCAGCGACCTGCTGCGGGAATATGCGTACAGGCTGGACATTGCCGCCGATTTTCGTGTGGCCGATGAAAACGAGTGCCGAGAACTGCGGGACACGGTGCTGTCCGGCCTGCTGGACAGGGCCTATGAGACAGCGGGAACGGATGAAAGCTTTTATGCGTTTGTGGACAGCCAGGGCTTTGGCCGGGATGACCGTCTGGTGCCGCAGCTGATCGAGCAGGTCTATGACAGCGCTCGGTGCCATCTCAATCCGAATGGCTGGCTGGAAGATTGCCTGAACCCCGTCAATTTGGATCAGGTGCGGGATGCCTCAGAAACTGTCTGGGGGAAATTCCTGATTGCCGATCTGCATAGCTATCTGGACTGCCAGCTGGAGGCGATGAAGCGGTGCGTTGCCTGCGCGGAGGCCTGTCCCGGTTTGGAAAAAGCGGCGGGAAACCTGCGCAGTATCATCTGGCAGATGGAAGCGCTTCGCGGCGCGGAAACCTGGGATGCCGTTGCGGAAAGACGAAATATCGACTTTGGACGGCTGACTTTCCCCAGGAAAAATGTCGATTCGGATTTGTGTGATCGGATCAAAGCCACCCGCAACGCCTGCAAAAAGGGTCTGGAGCGAAAGCTGGGAAGCTTTTCGGATTCGTCTGACCAGGTGCTGCAGGATCTGGCACAGTCTGCGGCCGGGGCCAGGGGACTGGTGAAGCTGGTAAAGCAGTTTGAACAGGACTACCAGGCTGCCAAACGAAGCCGCCGCTGCCTGGACTTCAGCGATCTGGAGCACAAGACGCTGGATCTTCTTTTGGGGAAATCCCGCAGCGGGCCAACGGCTGCGGCGCTGGAAATTGGCCGCCGCTTTCGGGAAATCCTGGTGGACGAATACCAGGATTCCAACGGTGTGCAGGACGCAATTTTCATGGCTCTGACCGGGGAAAGGCAGAATTGTTTCCTTGTAGGGGATGTAAAGCAGTCTATCTATCAGTTCCGGCTGGCGGACCCGGAAATTTTTCTGAAAAAATACCGCGACTACGTCCCCGCCGAAGACGCCCTGCCGGGGCAGGGAAGAAAGGTGCTTCTCAGCCACAATTTTCGCTCCGGCCCTGAGGTAATCGAGGGCGTCAATGCTGTGTTCCGTACCTGTATGCGACCCAGTGTGGGCGGACTGTATTACGGGGAGGCGGAAGCGCTGCGGGAGGGCGTTCCCCAAAGCCCCCTGCCGGAGCCTGGGGTAGAGCTTTGCCTTCTGGATGTCCGGGAGGATACCTATGAGGAAGAGGCAGCCTTCGTGGCGGAAAAGATTCAGACCATGCTTCGGGAGGGGACGCCTGTTCGGAAAAACGGAGCGCTGCGCCCGGTGGAGCCGGAGGACATCGTCATTGTCCTGCGTTCCCCTGGCAGCGCGGGGGGCAGCTTTCAGCGGGCGCTGGAAGCCCGGGGCATCCGGTGCAGCTGCGGCGGAACGAATCTTTTGCAGGCTGAAGAAATCGAGACATTCCGGGCATTTCTGCAGACAATTTGGAATCCCAGGCAGGATATCCCCCTGCTCAGTATTCTGGCCAGCCCGGTTTTTGGCTTTACCGCCGATGACCTGGCGGCGCTGCGAGGCGAACAAAAGGAGGAAAGCATTTATGACGCGCTGCTGCACAGCGGCAGCGAAAAGGCCGGGCGCTTCCTGCATATTCTGGAAACGCTGCGGCGGGAAAGCAGGATGAACACCCTGACCGGCCTGCTGGAACGCTGCCTATCCCTGACGCGGATGGACAGCATCTATGCCGCCATGCCGGACGGAGAGGCGAGAAGCGCCAATTTGCAGGCATTTTATCAGCTGGCCATTGATTTTGAGAAGGACAACCTCAGGGATCTCTCCCAGTTTCTGGAGCATCTGACCGCGCTGGAGGAACGGGGGCTGATCACCTCCGCAACAGTCGGCGGAGGAGGCGTCAGCATCATGAGTATCCACAAGTCCAAGGGACTGGAGTTCCCGGTGGTATTCCTGTGCAATTTGTCCCGGCGGTTTAACCAGGAGAGCCTGCGCGGTCAGCTTCTGTGCGACAGGGAGTTAGGGTTGGGCCTTTCCGTGGCGGATCACACCAATCGTGTCCGATATCCCTCCGTTGCCAAGCGGGCCATCGCGGTGAAAATGGCGGAGGAAAGCGTATCGGAGGAAATGCGGGTGCTTTACGTTGCCATGACCCGGGCCAGAGACCGCCTGATTCTGACCTATGCGTCCCATACGCTGGAAAAGGATCTGAGCGAAATGGTTCTGCGGCAGGCGTTTGATGACGGCGAACTGCTGTGCCGGGAGGCAGTGTGCCTTGGTGATTGGGTACTGCTGGCGGCTTCCAGGCGTACCGAAGCGGGGGCGCTCCATGCGCTGGGCGGCAGGCCGTCCCAAACGGAGTCGGGGGAATATCCCTGGCGCATCCGCGTCGTCCAGGCGCCACAGGCTGTCGCGGAAGTACAGTCCCGGACGGCTGCGCCCTTGCCGGAGGAAAGCGTCGGGCGGCTGAAAAGCGCGTTGACGTTCCGCTATCGCTACCCGGAGGCTGTCCAGGCACCTTCCAAGCAGACCGCTACCGGACGGAAGGGCAGAGTGAAGGACGCGGAAGCGGCAGAAAATACTCGGGAGCCAAAGCCTCCCGTGCGCACCTGGCGGCAGCCTGCGTTTATCTCAAAAAAGACGGAAGGCAAGGACTATGGCAGCGCCATTCACGCGGCCATGCAGTACCTGCGCTATGAAAACTGCGGCAATACCGAAGCGGTGACCCGGGAGATTGCGCGGCTAGTGGAATGCGAATTTTTGACGGCAGAGCAGGGGAGTCTGATTCACTGCGAAAAAATTGCCCGGTTCTTCTCATCGGAAATCGGCGTGAAGCTTCGCACCGGGACACCTTATCTGCGGGAATTCAAGTTCTCGATTCTGGACGACGGCCGCCATTATGGAGAAGGACTGGACGGGGAGCAGGTGCTTTTACAGGGTGTGGTGGACTGTGCGCTTCTGGAGCCGGACGGCATCACGGTGGTGGATTTCAAAACGGACGCGGTTACGGAGCAAACCGTAGCGGCAACAGCCCGGCGTTACCGCTCTCAGGTGCAGACCTATGGAGAAGTGCTGAGCAGAATCTATGAAAAGCCCATCAAGGCACAGTATTTATACTTTTTCCGGCTTGACCGGCTGGTGCCCCTGGATTGAAGAAGATCGGGAAATGAAATCCTACAC
>CAZUAN010000078.1:0-8378 GCA_964618385.1 uncultured Oscillospiraceae bacterium
CAAATTCTTTCCCGGCCAAGGATGCCGGCGCCATAGCGCCGGCATCCTATGCGTTTTCCTGTTAATAGCGCAGGCCGAAACCGCTGCGGTAGTAGTTGCCGTCCTCGTCGCAGTAGGCATAGCTGCCGCCCTTTACCCTGGCCAGAACAGCAGGATCGATATACTGATCCTTGTCATAGCCGGGAACATCGTTGGGAGAAGCGCAGACCTCCCGGACAACGCCGTCAATCTCCTTTTCGGTGATCTCAATGACGTCCATACCGGACACCATGGTCAGGCTCATCTTGCCGGTTGGGTTGTAGCTGCCGGACAGAACATCCATCTGGGCGCCCAAAGCGTTGCTCATAGCCACCGGGCTGACGGTGTACTGGAAGGTCAGACCGTCCACGTAAGGCTCCAGCCTGTCCAGAATCCAGGGATTGCACACCACGCAGGTGGCGATGACCTTGCCGCCGTGGGCATGAACCGTTTCGGCAATAGTGGGAATCTTGTCAACGCCATGCAGGGTGCTGATGGGAATCCGTCTGCCGGTCTTTTTCTGGGATTTGTTGACCTCCCGTTCCTCATGCATCATGCCGTCCACAAGCTCCAGCACGGGCATGGAACGCTGCATGAAGACGATGTTGTTCTGCTTGGGCCAGACATGCAGATAGGCATAGTCGCACGCCTCCGGCGTATCCACGACCTCATAGCCCCTGGCTTCCAGCAGAGCGGCAATCTGCGCCTGCAGCTTTTCATTGTCACCGTCGCCCGCGACGCCCGCGCCCATCATCTGAGCCAGAGCCGCGCCGGCATCCTCACCGGAGAACACGGCAATGTAGACCTTCTTGCCTTTGACCATGGGCAGAACGCCGCCGTGATTTTTGGCCAGGACAACCTCCTTCTGGCAGGCTTCGTAAGCAGCTTTCTTGGCACCCTCAAAATTCTCCGCCCGAACCCGGTCGGCTTCGTCCGGATCCAGATAGGGATTGTCCACACGTTCCTGGTCGAACATGGCCAGCAGGCGGCGGTAATTGGCCCGATCCAGGTCTGCCTTGGGCAGATATCCTTCCTGGACGGCTTTGACGATATTCTCGGCATCGTAGTTGCCGCCAATGACATCCGTACCGGCGGAAATTGCCTTGGCGTAGCGTTCCGGTACGCTCAAATGCTCCACACCATAAATCTGGGACGTAGTGATGCCGGAATCGGAGTTGACATAGCCGGTGAAGCCCATGGTATCCCGTGCCAGATCGGTAATCAGTTCTTTGGAGTAGGTGGAGCCGACCTGCTCGGTGGAGGTTAATTTCCCGCGATAATATTGGGGCTTGCTGCGGCCGTCGGTACCAACGCGGGAGTAGTCGGGCATAATGGCAGAGGCTTTCATGTCAAAGGCGGCCTGGAAAGGAGGCAGATGGTATTTTGCCATGGAGCCTTCCGTGGGATACAGCCGCCACTGGCCAATGGCCATGTGGGGTTCGAAGCCATTTTCAGCGGGGCCATCGCCCGGAAAATGCTTGACTGTCAGGACAATGGATCCCTTCTTCAAGCCGTCCTCGCCGTCCTGATAGCCGCGAACCAGTTCCCGGGTAATCCCGGCGGTAATGTCGGGCCGTTCGCCATAGGTGCCGCTGTTTCGCGGCCAGCGGGGGTCCGTGGAAACGTCCACCTGGGGGCCATACATGATATGCAGGCCGCAGGCACTCATCATTTTGCGATCCGTTACGGCCATGTTGTAGACCATGTCGAAATTACCCTCCCCCAGGCAGGCAGCTCCCATGCCCAGGAAGTCAGGATAGCCGATGTTGATGGGGTTGGTATGCAGGGAATACGGAATCGCCACGCCGCCCTGACAGGCTTCGTATTCCACATATTGGGTGCCCAGATTGTGATACAGCGCCGCAACACCGGCTTCGGCCAGCATCTCGCCGCGATAAACGCCGGCGGCCAGCTTCTGCTCCAGAACCTGGCCGTCATCCACCCGGTTATCCAGGCCCGGGAGGATTCCCTCCGGGATCGGCTCGCTGGGGTCATACCGCTTAAAGATTTTGCCGGGAACGATATTACCGTTTTCGTCCTTGGCACCTTCCCGGGTGTATGACAGGGGCGTATTCCACAGGGTGTTCAGCACCAGGCCAGCCTGCTGCTTCAGAGGCAGATGGGCTACCATATCTTTGGCGCGGGTTTCATGATCCAGTCTCCAGTCCTTATAGGGGTCCAGCTTGCCGGAGTTGTCCATGTCCTTGAAGAACAGACCGTCCTGGACAATAACGCCGCAGGTGGTTACGCCGATGGTGGGGCCGTTGCTGTTATGGAACAGTACCGGCTCCAAGTAAAAGTCGTTGATCTGTTCGCCCTCCTCCAGGACATAGGGGGCAGGGATATAGCCGTTTTTCATAGAGGGATCAATGGTAACAGGATTCTTTTTCATATACACGCTCCTTTTTGGTAATATATTTTGCGAATTGTATAAAAAGCGAAGCTTTCGTACAAGTTTATTTTACAGGATGTACAAAAGAATGTCAAGCACAGGCACAGCCGGATGTCAGGAAAATTCCGGCGCCGGCAAAACAAAACACGCGCCAACGCGGATTTCGCGTTGGCGTGTGTTGTTATTCGTCCTTTGGCAGAAGGGTTTCCAGGTAATCGTAATTAAACGCGACCCGGACAACGTCTTTATAATACGCATTGTAGGTTTTGCCATTATCGTCGTAGCGCCAGCCATAGCCGTAGGGATTGGAATAGCCATAGAAGACCGTGATACACTCTGATTTTGGGTGGATGGCAATGAAGGTGTTCTGCTCCTCCGTGGTGGCTTTCGGCGATAAGCAGACAAACCGCTGCAGCGGCAGGCCATCCAGCGCCATAAAGTCCGATACCTTGGTATAGCTCAGGTTCAGATAGGTCAGGCTGTCACAGCCCTTCAGGGAACTGATATCCGCCAGCTTTCCGCAGTAGGCCAGCTCCAGCCAGGTCAGGCTTTTGCAGTTTTCAAAGCCCGGCAATTCCGCTGCGGCACAGCCGGAGGCGATGAGTACCTCAATATTGGGCATATAGCCTACAAAGCTCAGATCGGTCAGATATTCATTGTGGCCGATATCCATATATTTGACGTCCTCACAGTAGCGCAGGGCCGAGCAGGTGTCATCGGTGACATGATAAACGGCCCGGATGGTGTCATCATCCGTCAGAGCGTTGTAACGGGAATCGGTGCCAAAGTAGATCCGCCAGACCACCTTGGTTTTGTCCCGGAAATCTTCCCGGATGCCGGCAAGGACGTCATAGTCGATCTTACAGTTATCCAGCACAAAGCGGGTGCAATTGTCCAGAATTTCCAATGCCTGACGGAGCTTTTCTTCGCCTTCGTTGCCAATGCTGTAATTCTTGTATTCCACGGTTTCGTCGGTGGTGGACAGGGACTGCCCGAACAAATAGAAGCTATACAGGAAGGCTGCTCCGGCATTGGAATCCTGAAGCTTTGCCACATCCTCCATGCTGAGGGAATTGCTTAAGCTGACGCTGGTCAGATTTATGAGCAGTCCAAGCTTCTGGACGGCCTCGTCTACCTGAGATGACTCCATATAAGAGAGATTCAGTTCGGTGGTATCCACACTGTAGGTACTGCCAAACAGCTCCACCGTATAATCCAAGGTAATTTGGGGATAAGCGTCCCGAATCTCCCTAACCTGCTGTGCAGTCAGGCTGATATCCGGCAGCGAAATCAGCGTAAGCTCCGGCAGATATTGCAGATTCTCCAGGAGCATCCCATAATCAAAGCTGTCCGGCTCCAGAATAAGGCTGGCAGTCCGGTTGGACACAGAACTGCCCCCCAGATCCACGGTATAGGACACCTCCACCTGGGGATGCGTTTCCATAAAGTGGACAATGGCATCATAGCATGTACTGGTGCTGAAGTCTACGGCTTTCAGATTGGGATAGTGATCCAGGGTGTACAGTTCCCCCGCTTCCATTACCACGGTCAGTTCCTCTACCAGCTCCAGGGGGTTAACCGTCGGGACGGTGGTTTCTGCCACCGGTGCGGTGGGAAGGGTAATCCTTTCCGTATGATCCGTCGAAGGCGTTTCCGTGCCTTTGCTGCAACCGCTGAAAGCCAGTACAGCCATTGCCGCGCACACAAAACAGGCGGGTCTTTTCCAAAAAGCAGTCATTCCGGGTTTGCCTCCGATATAATCAGTTACCATAACTATAGCACAGTCCCCCTAAAAAATCAAGAAACCACGGCCGTATTCCCGGAATTCCTTTCTTTTTTGCATATCTGCCAAAAACCGTATCAGCGGGAGGAGCCGATTGTGCAAATATGCAGCATTGCTTCCTTTTTGTACGGTTTCTTTCTGAAACCGTTGAGCTTCAGAAAGAAGGCATCGCCTGACGGCGATGCTGTTTTCGTGATTTTTGGATACGCGAAGGATGTCCTTAATGGAATATCCGTATCATATCCGCAAAAAAGGAAGCAGGCAGCCAAAAGAATAGGCTGCCCGCTTTTGGGGAAGGTTACTGCAGGCCCTGCTCGTAAGCCTCGATCATCTTTTTGACCATCTGGCCGCCGACGGAACCGGCTTCGCGGGAGGTCAGATGACCGTTATAACCGTTGGTCAGGTTGACGCCGACCTCCCTTGGTGTACTTTTTACATATTAAACTTGGCCTTTGAACCCCTAAAAAAGAAGCTCATGGGCAGCATGGGGAAAATTCCCGAACAGGCTCATCGACGATTTCCCCAATAAACTTGTAGTAGATCTTGACTCTCTGCTGAAAGCTGGCATTTTTTCGGGGCATCTTCGTAAACCCCTCCGGATAGATTTTGTCGCCAACTTCGATCCGTTCGACAAAGGTCACCAACGTATCCCGGTCAAGAGTTTCGATATGGGTATACTGCTTGGCCAGAGTGAAGAATTTCTCATAGTTTGCCTGGATTTCGTCAGCGGGATCATCGGCTTTCAGCTCTGTGACTTTTTCTTCCAGTGCCTTTGCCTCTTTCTCCAAGTCCGCTACAACTCGGTTCAGACGGTCATCGGAGATTCGCCCTTCGGCATTGTCCATATACATTTTGGTAATCATACGGTCAATGGTTTTCAGACGGCTCTGTGCTTGCTCCAGTTGTGCTTTCTGGTCAACCAGATTCCGCTGGGCGTGTTCTCTTTCAATCACAGAGTGCACAAGCGCGTCGATATCCGCGTCGGACATGGCAATCAGTCCGTTCAGGTCTTGACGAATGATTTCACAGATATGAGAGTATCGAATACTCACACCCTCGCAGGGATCGGCAATGTCTTTTCGAGTGTGATTGCAGGAAAGGAACCAATACTTTTCACGCTCTCCTTTATGAACAGTACCAGACGAGCAAAGAGCATGTCCACATTTGCCGCATACCGCAATACCACCAAAAATACTTTTGCGAACATGGTCATATTGCCGGTAGTCGCGGGTTCCTTTTCCCATATTGGTTTGTGCTTTTTCGAAAATCTCCTCTGTGACAAGGGGAAGATGGGTTTTCTCCGTTACTGTCCAGTCATCCATGGGAATAGCGATTTTCTTCTTTGATTTGACGCTTGCCTTTCTTGATTTGCCCAAGATAGTATCGCCCAAGTATACCCGGTTCTTTAAGATCCGCTTGACCGTGGTGTAGTTCCAGATATCGGATGCTCTGGCCGCTCCGGCATCCGAAAAAGAATCCCGGTACAGCACACGGTACTTTAACGGCGGGATCACAGCCTCCGTGCTCAGATCCATGGCAATCTTCCTACAGGAATCGCCTTGGGCAGCTCGCTCAAAAATGCGCTGCACAATGGGGGCAGTGGCTTCGTCTGGAATCAGGCGCTCCTTGTTTTGGGGATCTTTCCGATACCCATAGGGGGGACAGGCACAATATTCGCCCTTGCCTCGTTTCATTTGAAGGACGTCCTTGACCTTTCTGGAGCCATCCCGAAGATAAACCTCGTTCATGGCGAATTGGAATGGGGCCATCAGATTTTCCCGTTCCGAATCAAAGTTATCTGCAATGGCGATATAGCGGATCTGATTCTCTGGGAAAAATTGTTCTGCGTAGTAGCTGGATTCTCGCATATCACGGCCAAGGCGGGAGAGATCTTTTGTGATGACCATATTCGCTTTCCCGCTCTCCAGGGCGCGCATCATGTTCTGGAATCCCGGACGCTCAAAATTGCCGCCAGACCAGCCATCGTCCACAAAAAATTGAAGAAGGGCAATACCGTTTTGCTCACAGTAAGCCTCTACAAATTTTTTCTGATTGGAAATGCTGGCCGACTCGCTATTTTGTGCTTCTTCCCGTGACAATCGATAGTAAGCGTAGGCAAGCATACGCTGGCTATTCTTGATGCCGTAGGGTTTGACCGATGCAAGACGTGTGTTGGATGTCATATTAGTTCGCATGGTTCCTCCTCAAACCAGCGTTTCTTCCAACCTCATTATAAGATGGAGACACCTCGTTTGTCAAAGGTAATACTTGGGATTTTTTTGCAACCATGCGCTCTTGAATCAGTTCAGAGACATCTTTGCTTCCTACAAAGTTCCGTCCAATCAAATAGGTTGCGTTTCCTATCACAATGTTTTCCACGATATATACCCTCCTTAAAATTGGCCCTTTTATGCGGCCGAAAATAGTATTTACAGAATTTGAAAACCTTATCCTGAGCGGTTGACGGTACTCTATCAAAGTCACATGAATGCGCTGGAAGAAAATCCCCCAGCGCATGGTATCTGACTTTGAAAGCGCCGCGCCTACCATTTGTCTATCCATAAACATAGCACTCGTGGAACGGCACTTGATTTTCAGTACCGATTGAGAAAGAATCCATTCTATTTGCCACGCCCCCGAATGGAGGGGATGGTGCAAGCCGCCTTTGGCAAGGCTGTCATAGCTCCAGGATACCGCTGTCAAAATCGGCTGGCAAATACCCCAGGGCTTCCCCCAAGTCTTCGGGAGAGCGTGAGCAAGTTTCGTTTTCACCTATACCATCATCGCAGGCCCGGTTTGCCATTCCGGGCTTGAAGGCAGCGTAGATCGCTCGGATGCCTTTTGTTGGTCACCCCCTCAAAGGCATCTGTCCTGGCGTCGCATCTTCTGTGCTTCCGTATAGGTGTTGTGTACTTGCACCATCGTGTATTCAGTTTTCAAGTTTCAGAGAAAGGCTTTGAAATGTCCCTTCACCTATCGCCGATTTTGAGCCGATTTTGCACCCTGTTTTTGGGCCTGAGAGAAAAATTTTTCAATTTTCTTTGTTGCAGCCCTGATGCTCTTGGAGATGTTTTGATGACTGATACCTTCTTTAAGACCAATTGAATCAATGGTCATTTCGTCTACGTAGTACATCCAGAGCCTGCGAAACTGCGTTTGTGTGAGAACACCTTTTATCTGTGCCAGCA
This sequence comes from uncultured Oscillospiraceae bacterium, assembly GCA_964618385.1. Taxonomy (GTDB): domain Bacteria; phylum Bacillota; class Clostridia; order Oscillospirales; family Oscillospiraceae; genus Faecousia. Next base: position 7,382 of record CAZUAN010000078.1, read on the forward strand.
CGGTACATTGCTCCAATTCCAACCCATCCAGTGACGGGATCGTTTCCAAGTATTCCTCGAACCCGGTTGAGCTGATGGTGTGATTCCAATGAATATGCTCCGCTTTTTCTTCCTCGTGGCTGCTGTCATCCAGTAACGTTTTCCAATACTGAAATTCTTCCCTGCTTTCAAAGTCCGCTTCTGTGAGACGGATAATGTTGCCATAGGCATCCTGATAGACAATGGCCAACGGGTCCTTTTTGTTCAGGGCATACTTGGTTTTATAATTAAACATTTCATTTCCTCCATTTCGGTTTGGTACGGGGTAGATCCAAACTCCAAAATGGAGGGGAACGACAACGGGGGAAATAGACGCAAAATGACGCACTTGTGCCGATTCGGCAATCAAGTGCGTCAATGGTGAACCATATTTCAGTTAGGAAAGGATGATATGCTAACTTGTTTAAGAAAAAATCTGTATGTTTGACTGACAGTAGGTGATATGTAAAATGTTCATGCACAATTTCCCTATGAAACTGAAATAAGTTTCAGTAAAAAACGATAATTTGTCGTATTCAATTGGCGAAAGCCGTAATGTAGAATACTTCTGAGGTGAAGTATAATGTCAGAGTATTCGCGCCCCCTGGGGAACACGGTGAAAAAAGCAAGAAAAAAGATGGGGCTGACGCAAAACCAGGTCGCTGTTTTGACCAATTCGGATGAGCGAACCATCATGAACATCGAAAACTACAAGGCAAATACGACGATGGAAGTTTTATATCCGCTTATTCGCACACTGCGGATCGACCCAAGGGATATTTTTTGCCCTGAAATAGACAAGGAATCTCCCACTCATTACCAGCTCCAGCTACTAATTAACGGTTGCAGCGAGGAAGAAGCCGCTGCCCTTATCCCAGTATGCCAAGCAGTTATATCGGCTTTAAGAGCCAACGATGGAATCCCAATCAAAGGAAAAAGAGCCTGCCTCCCCTGAATCGGGGAAGCAGGCTCTGCGTTT
>CAZUAN010000079.1:0-8349 GCA_964618385.1 uncultured Oscillospiraceae bacterium
GGCAACAGGAAAAATATTCTCACAATTTTACCAAATGCAACGGAATAAAAAAGCACCGATATTCACCTTAAAGGGAAATATCGGTACTTATGGTCCGAGTGTCGAGATTCGAACTCGAGGCCTCTTGAACCCCATTCAAGCGCGATACCAAACTTCGCCACACCCGGATCTTTTATACTGTCCTGTGACAGCTTGAATATGGTATCATACTTTTCCGAAAAAAGCAAGTATTATTTTTCCCTTTCTCAATTTTTTCTTCCGCGCAAAGCAGTTATTCTAACCGCCTCGCGCGAAAGACACCTGCAGCTGTTTATTCGCCTCTTTCGCTGCTGATTACCTTTCCGATGTTCCACAGGTGGGCAACCGCCTGCTCCGCCGCCTGTTTTTCCTCTTCGTCTTGATACTCCAGATACACCGTGTGGGCGCTGCAATCCATGCATTCCACCTGAACGCTCCACCCGCCTTCATGCAGCAGCATACCCGTGCCGCGGCAAATCGGGCAATCCTCCAGCAATATCCTGTCTTCCATTGTACATTCTCCTTATCTGAATACGGTTTCATTGGCATCATATATCTCCACCCGGCAGCAGCGTACAAAATCCGGCGCAAGCTCGGGCAGATATTTGCTTATGGCAGCACTCAGCTGCATGGGATTCAGCGTCGGGTTCCGGCAGCTGGCCAGCACATGCAGCGCCAATTCCCCCTGGCCGGCCTGCTCAACAGCAAACCGGCGAAGCATGGGAATCAGGTTCTGCTCCACGGACCCCTTCTTTCCCTTTTTTTCCACCACCACCTCTTCCCGGGCAAACAAAGCGGAAATCTGCGCCTCCGCCCCCTCCGGCACTCCGGCGTCATATTCCAGTGTAAGCACAGATTCCAAAAGAGACAGGTTTTTCAGCTTGTCCCCGTTTTCATAAACACGGATCACCTGTACCCCTCGGATCAGCGCATCGTTCAACCGGCGGCGGATTTCCTCCGGCGCAGGCGGATTCTCCCCCTCCAGCTCGAAGTCCAGCAGCTCGCAATGACTCTCCGTGCCAAGGCTCAGAGGCAGTGCAATGGAAACGGAGGGCCTTGGATTGAAGCCTCGGGTGTGGGTCAGGGGCAGCTCCGCCCGCTTGAAAGCCCGCTGAAACAGGCGCATCAGATCCAAATGGGAAATATAAATCGCGTTTCCCCTTTTTTCGAACAGCGCTCTAAGCATCGCACGCCACCTCCTCCAGAAGCCGGTTTGCCCCACAGCCGGCGCAGCCATGGCGGCAGTCCGGGGTAACGGCCTGCTGATAAGCGCGTTTGCGTTCCAGATTGAGAAACCGCTTGGTCACGCCCACATCGATTGTATCCCAGGGCAGGATTTCGTCTTCTCCGTAGCCCCGGGTCGTATAGAAATCCTCCTCAACGCCGCATTTCCGAAATGCGTCGTACCACTTGGCATAGTTGAAATATTCATCCCAGCCGTCCAGCCGGGCGCCGCTGTTTACGGCAGCCTCAATAACCGAGCCAAGCCGCCGGTCGCCCCTGGCAAAAACCGCTTCCAGACGGCTTAAATCGGGACTGTGGTAATCATATTCAATGGATTTCGAATAAAAATGGGATTTCAGCATCCGGCACCGCCGCAGGTATTCCTGAGGCGGAATCTGCTTCTCCCACTGGAAAGGCGTATGGGGCTTAGGCACAAAGTAGGCTGTAGACACATGGATGCGAAGACCCCGCTTCTTATTGACCGCGTTTTCCTTCCAGATTTGAATAATTTTATACACCAGCTCCGCGATGCCCAAAACGTCCTCGTCCGTTTCCGTTGGAAGTCCCAGCATGAAATACAGCTTAACGCTGCTCCATCCGCCGGAAAAGGCCCGGGCGCAGGTACTCAGAATTTCATCCTCCGTCAGGTTTTTATTGATAACATCCCGCAGCCGCTGGGTGCCTGCTTCCGGGGCGAAGGTCAGGCCGCTTTTGCGAACTGTTTGCAGCTTTTCCATCAGTTCCCGGGAAAAGTTGTCCGCCCGAAGGGACGGCACGGACAGATTGATTTTCCGGTCGGCGCAGTATGGGATCAGCGCATCTGTCAGCTCCTTCAGGCCGCGATAATCGGACGTAGACAGGCTGGATACCGTGATCTCGTTGCAGCCGGACCGTTCCAGAGTCTCCACAGCCTGCCGGTAAAGCACCTCCGGGCTTTTCCGGCGCACGGGACGGCAGCAAAAGCCTGCCTGACAGAACCGGCACCCCCGGATGCATCCCCGGAACACCTCCAGGTTGGCCCGGTCATGGACAATCTCTGTGGAAGGAACAACCATATTTGTCGGAAAAAATGCCTCGTCCAGATTCTCCACAATACGCTTGGTCACAGTCTCCGGAGCACCCTCCAGAGGCACAATGGCGGCAAGGGTGCCGTCAGGATTGTATTCATGGCGATAGAAGCTTGGAACATAGACTCCCGGAATTTTGGCTGCCGCGTGGAGGAAGGCGTCCTTGCTCCAGCCCTCCGCCTTGGCCCGGTCATAGAGGGATACGATCTCCACGGTGCTGTCCTCCCCTTCCCCCAGGGAAAAAAAGTCGATGAAATCCGCCAGCGGCTCCGGATTGAAGGCACAGACGCCTCCGGCAAAAACTATATTTTTCAAATCATGGCGATCCTTGGCATGGAGGGGAATTCCCGCCAGGTTCATCATGTTCAGAATATTGGAGTAGGCCATCTCATAGCCGATGGTAAAGGCGATCATGTCAAAATCCCGAACGGAGTCCTGGCTCTCCAGCGCCCAAAGGGGCAGGCCATTTTTCCGCATGGCCTCCTCCATATCCCCCCAAGGGGCAAAAACCCGCTCACACCATACGCCGTCCATGCCGTTCATGACGCCGTAGAGAATGCGCATTCCCACATTGGACATACCGATTTCGTAAGTATCCGGGAAGCAGAACGCCACCCGCACCCGAACGGCGTTCAGATCTTTCTTGATCTCGCCCCATTCTCCGCCGGTATAGCGTGCGGGCTTCTGTACGGAAGAAAGAATGCGATGTTTCAGATCTGTCATAGTGCTACCTCTTGATTCTTTGTAGCCCTATTGTACCCCGATTTGATACTGTTTGCAAGGTTTTTTTCGGAATATCGCTTTGAGAATCAGCAGCAGGGCTATGAGTATTGGCCCGCTCCCCAGCGAAAGCGCCAACGTTCCTGCGGCAAGCAGAATTGCCAAAAGGAAAAAAACAGCAAATTCCACCCGATTGCCAATTTTCTCCGCCTTCTCCGACCAGAGCATCTCCAGGCCACATCGAAGTGCCCGCCCTCCATCCAGAGGGAAAATCGGGAGCAAATTGAAAATGCCCTGGATTCCGGCGCAAATCGCCACCTTCGGCAGCAGACGGCAGGTACCAATCAGCAGCAGGCTTCCTCCCGGCCCTGCCAGAGCGCACAGCAATTCCCTTCTCCGGCTTGGAAGCTCCGTCTCAATCACCGCGCCCCCAATTCCAATGCGCATTCCCAGAATCCTGCCCCCCAGCGCGTGAATTGCCACGGCATGGCACACTTCATGAAAAGCCGCCGCGCATAGCGCCGCCAGCAGCCAGTCCAGAGGCAGAACCAGCGCCAGAAGCGCCCCGGCGACATAGGCCCAGGGATCAACCCGGATCAAGCGCCGCCTCCGCAATGACTCGCCTGCAAAAGCTTTCCAGAGCATCTGGCAGAGTCTCCCCTGCCCGCAGCTCCGCTGCCAGATCCTCCAACGCGGCCACGGTCACAGCGGTGTCTCCCGGTATCAGAAAATCCCGCAGCGCCTGTGCGCCCGCTGGCCAGAATCCGTTTACAAGCAGCAGAAAAATCAGCAGACACAGCGCCGTCAGCGCGGCCAGCCGGAGCGGCGGTTTTTCCGCGCCGCGCCCCTTCCGGGCAGATGGATAGTCCACACGATAGCCCATACCGTCACCTCAGAGAAGACTATGCGCCATGCCCAGGAAACATTCCCCGGCAAAATGGTTGGAAAAATGGGCAAAAATCCGAATATCACCGAAAGCAGAAGGGCTTCGTATTGGGTGCAAGCGGGACAATTATGTCTCCGGACGCATCCGGCCCCGGTTCCGCGGAACCGGGGCCGGGTATGCTTTGGGAAATACAGGGTATCATCGCAGGCAGCGGATAGAACCCCCACTCAGCGTTTCCAGCCTTCCGGCAGATACGCACCGGTATTGGCAATCATATCCCGTACCAGCGCGCGTACATCGCTCTCGCTGCAATTTTTCCCTTTGACAAGCGGATCCTGCAAAAACGCCTCCACCACCATTTCTTCGTCCCGCAGCAGCGCCGCCTTCAGAATGCGCTGGTGATTTTCCACATGGGGCATCATCAGCTTCCGGATTTCCTCCGGCAAGGCCCCCGCCATGACGGGCGCAATCTGATCCCGCTCAAACAGTGCGTTTGTCTCCACCACTGCCGATGTCGGAAGATTGGAAATCTGGCCAGCCATATTGGGAATGTTCACATTACTGACCACACGTCCCAGTCCCAGCAAGGCCTTGATGAGAAGGATGCCTTCTTCCCCTGTAGGCTCCAGCGTCACTTGCTCCTCGCCGCTGACCAGCCGTGCACTGCGCTCCAGACGCCTTTTCAAATCGTTCTTTCTCCAGTCCACGCTGGTCAGTCCAAATTTCCAGCTTCGCACCGTTTCCGGGTCGTTTAAGTACTCATTGGACGGCATAAATTCCGCCAGATGCCGATCCCCTGCTGCAGCAATCCAGCCGTAGCGCTGAAACAGGTCCATTTTCACCCGGTGCGCACAGGCAAAGCTGGAATTCATCCAGTTGTTGTCCGGATCGACAAAGCCCTCCGCGTGATGGGTTTCCACGAATTTTTCATAAACCGGGAACAGGTCAATTCCCTTATAGGAAGCCGCGCCGAACCAGGTGAAGTGATTGATTCCCAGCACGTTAACATCCACATCATGCCAGTCAATCCCCGTCAGACCGCATTCCTGTTCGCATACGTCCCGCAAAAACTTCTGTGTGCCGAAAACCTCATGGCAGCACCCAAAGGCTTTGATGTCGGGAAACACATGATACAGGGTCATCACGCACAGCGACATGGGATTGGTATAATTGATGACCCATGCCTTCGGCGCATGATCCCGGATTGCCTGGGCAAAGGTCACAAACATCGGAATCGTGCGCAAAGCCCGTATCATACCGCCCGGCCCTGCAGTGTCTCCCACGGACTGATAGATTCCAAGTCGCTCCGGCAAATGGACATCGGAGGCCATCTCGTCAAAGGTACCCGGCAAAATGGAGATCACTACAAAATCCGCGCCGTCCAGCGCTTCCCCAAGGGTCTGCGCTGTCTCATAGCGCCATTTCCCTACCGCGTTTTCCATCCGGCTGATCCGGTTGCCGATCTGCGCGTTGTTTTCCGCCGCCTCCGCATCGATATCATACAGGCAAACGGTGCCGGAAAGTGACGGTTCCCTGGCCAGATCGGTCATCAGCCCCCACGCCCAGCCGCGGGAACCTCCGCCAATATAGGCAATTCGGATCTGTTTCACTGTACCGTTTTCATACTTCATATCCGCATTCCTCTTTCTATTACGGCCGCAAAACAGATGCCGGCCGTGTTTTTTCGTGAAAAGGAGCCTCGCGAGAGGCTCCTATTTCCATTATTCCGTATCATCTATCAGGCCATAACCGCCGTCATTTCTCCGGTAGACCACCGCGAAGCTTCCTCCGTTGTCCTCATCCCGAAACGCGAAGAAACTGTGTTCCAGCAAGTTCATCTGCATCACAGCCTCATCCCGGGTCATAGGCTTAAAGTAGAACTTCTTGCTGCGGACGATCTGAAACTCCTCCTCCGCGGAGTCCGGAACAAAGGAGGTTTCCTCCTGCACGGTGCGGTTAAATGCCCCCTGCTTCAGGCGGCGGGCCAGACGGGTCTTATTTTTGCGAATCTGTCCCTCGATGGTGCCGACGGCCGCATCGATGGAAGCGAACATATCGGAGGTGCTCTCGCTTGCCCGGAACCAGGTACCCGCGCCGTGGACGGTCAGCTCCACATTGTTCCGGTTCTTTTCTACAGAAAAGACAATGAGTGCTTCCGCATCCTCCTCAAAATACCGGCCCAGCTTTCTGACCTTCTTCTCCGCGTAAGCATGGACATTTCCGGGGAGTTTCACTTTTTTCTCGCTGTACTGAAATTTCATATGCGGCAGCTCCTTTCGTATTACCGGTCATCCGGTGTATTTCTATTATACCACGATCTGCAGGAATCGGCAAGGGCATCATTCGTCCAAATCTTCCTCCTCGTCCAGAAGCTCGGCCATGGTCAGATTGTAGACCGCTTCCGCCTTCTTATCAAAGAGCTTGCTCAGGCGGATAGCCTGTCTCTGGTTTGGGGCCATCAGCTCCAGGGTCATCAGATTTCCCATTTCATCATCCAGCGACATCATGACGGAAAAGTCCCCGTTCTCTCTGGGCAGAATCTGGGTCTTGACAAAGCTGCGCCGGCGAATCTGCCGGTTAAACCGGTCCACTGCGTCCTCCGCCCGCCGCTTTACCGTATAGGCGATGGAGTCCTCCGTGATGGCGCCGTCATCTCTTCCCTTCTGCGTAATCTCATAGCACTCGTTTTCCAGCTCCTTCAGGTGGCCGGAAACCGTCATTTCGGGAACAGCCGTACAGACGTCAAAATAACTCAGGCAGTCATCCTGATAGCAAAGCTCGTAAATCTGCTGAACCGTGACCGGGTAGCTGACCCTGGCCATGACGAACAGAATCAGTACCTTGACGTCCAGCATATCGTGGATAAATCCCAGCCTCTGCATACACATCACCCCTATGTTTATTATACAGATTGCCGCGAAAAAATCAAGCACCAGGGCGCCGCTTCCGGCATATTCTGTCCCAAAGGAGTGATCTGTTTGGATTCCATTCGAATGTTTCCCGCAGGCAGTACCTCTGCCTGCCGCTTCGGGGCCGCCTCTCTGGAAAAGGCTGGCGTTACTCTGGTGGATCATCCCAGCCCGGAGCTGACGCATCTGCTGCTGGACGTTCCCAGCTTTACCGGAAATGGGGTTCTTCGGGGCGGAGGCGACCTTGAGCGCCTTCTGCGGATGCTGCCGCCGGATATCACGGTTGTGGGCGGAAATTTAACGCATCCTGCTCTGGCAGGCTATACGGCCATGGATCTTATGAAAGACGCCCAATATCTGGCGGCAAACGCAGCCATTACAGCGGACTGCGCCCTTCGGGTAGCCGCGCCGCTGCTGACCACCGCCTTCGCAGACTCCCCAACCCTGATTATCGGCTGGGGCAGAATCGGAAAATGTCTTGGGCAGCTGCTGAAAGCCATCGGCGCCGACGTCACCGTCGCTGCCAGAAAGGAAACGGACCGGGCCATGCTTCGCGCCCTGGGATTTCACGCGGCGGACACCGCCAACCTGGCCGGTAACCTGTCCCGCTTCCGCCTGATTTTCAACACGGTGCCGCAAATGCTGCTGTCGGAAACACAACTGGCGTCATGCGGGCAGTGCGTAAAAATCGATCTGGCCTCCCGGCCCGGCATGGGCGGCGATGATGTGATCCGGGCCAATGGTCTGCCGGGAGTCCGCGCGCCGGAGTCCTCCGGGAAGCTGATTGCCGAGACCGTTTTAAGACGGCTCAGGGAGGAAACAACATGAAAATCGGATTTGCCATGTGCGGTTCTTTTTGTACATATGCTGAGGTATTCCCGGTGATGGAGCTGCTGAGCCGGAGCCACCGGGTGACGCCGATCTTTTCCGACGCGGCCTACACGGTTGACAGCCGCTTCGGCACCGCCGCAGAACACATTAAAACAGCGGAAACAATCTGCGGTACGCAGCCGCTGCATACCATTGCTCAGGTGGAACCTGTCGGGCCGAAAAAAATGTTCGACATACTCATCGTTGCCCCCTGCACCGGGAACACCCTGGCGAAGCTGGCTCATTCCATTGCCGATACCCCGGTGACCATGGCTGTGAAAAGCCACTTGAGAAACGGGCGGCCCGTCCTGATTGCCGTTTCCACCAACGATGCCCTGGCCGGAGCAGCGGAAAATATCGGCAGGCTTCTGGCGCGGAAATACTGCTATTTCGTCCCCTTTGGCCAGGATGACGCGTGGAATAAGCCCACCAGCATGGTAGCGGACTTTACCAAAATCCCCCAGGCGCTGGAGGCGGCACGGGAAGGCCGGCAGCTGCAGCCTGTTATACTGTAAAAAAGCAGAGAGGAAAATGCGTTTCGCCCTTACGGTTCTCCGATCCCGGCCGGCGGATGTCATGGGAATGCCCATATCCGCCGTTTGCCTATGCCCCCGAACTCATCTATGCAGCAAATCGTATAAAAGATTTCAAAAAA
>CAZUAN010000080.1:0-8237 GCA_964618385.1 uncultured Oscillospiraceae bacterium
CCTTGACCTGAGTCAAAATCTCTCGCTGTCATACTAGTTCTTATTAAAAAGGTTAAAAACCTTTTTATAGCACCGCAGGTGCGTTAAGAACTGTATGAGACGGCTTTTGCGGCGGTTCGCCGCAAAAGGGAAGCGCCATTAGGCGGTTCCTTCTTTATAAAACCAAACGGTTTTATAAAGAATCAGTATCAGTTCTTGCCGATTTCATCAGAGTTTCCCTAGACGACCGCAAGCAGCAGCAGAATCAGGAACAACACAATAATCACGCCGATGGTTGCCAAACCAATCAATGCGCCCTTCAGGCAGGCTTTATAATTGCGGATATAGTTGAATTTCCTGAAAACGAACGCGGCAATCAGGCCCAACAGAGGCAGGAAAAAGGACAAGATGGCATACAGCTTTCCACCGGTATCATGCACCGGCGTACTCAGAATCGGCTCTGTAGAAGGAGCGGGCTGTTCCGGCTTTTCTTCTCTGGGTGTGTTGGGGTCCAAAATCGTGATGGATTTCAGCGGCTCTCCCTTTTCCCGCAGGGCCGAATACGCCTGGATTTCCTTCTTGTTGCCGTACACAAAATGGTTGTGTCCAATATCCACCAGTTCGGGCTGATCCTCGCTGTAATCGTGGACGGAGGGATCGTAGGTAAACAACACCTTGTTTTTCTCCAGGATGGGATCGGGAATGGGAATCGCGGAAATCAGGCTGCGGGTATAGGGATGGAGGGGATAATCAAACAGCTCCTCCGCCTCCGCAATCTCCACGATATTGCCCTTATAGATGACGCCGATCCGGTCGGAAATGAAGCGAACCACGGACAGATCATGGGCAATAAAGAGGTAGGTGATTTCCTTCTCCCGCTGAAACTTCTTCATCAGGTTCAGCACCTGGGCGCGGATGGACACATCCAGGGCGGAGATCGGCTCGTCAGCGACCACCAGCTCCGGCTCCATGACCATGGCGCGGGCAATGCCGATGCGCTGCCGCTGGCCGCCGGAGAATTCGTGGGGATAGCGGGTCAGATGCTCGGGCAGCAGGCCCACCTCGTTGATCATCTGCTCCACCTTCCGCTGGCGGTCCGCCTTGTCTGTGTAGAGGTGGAAATTGTACAGGCCCTCCGAAATGATGTAGTCCACGGTGGCGCGCTCGTTCAGGGAAGCGGCGGGGTCCTGGAACACCATCTGAATGTTTCGAATAACCTTGCGGTCCAGCGCATGAGAAATTTTGCCGGAAATACGGACGCCCTTATACAGGATCTCGCCGCTGGCCAGGGGGTTTACGCGAATCACAGCCCGGCCGATGGTGGTCTTTCCGGAGCCGGATTCGCCAACCAGTGAGAAAGTCTCACCCTTGTAGATGTCAAAGCTGGCATTTTTAACCGCCCTCACCGCGTTATCGCCCTTACCGAACGTGATATCCACATTTTTCAGGCTCAGCAGAATTTCTCTGCCGTTTTCATCCAACGGCCCGTGTTCCGGGAACGTGGAAGCGGACGTTCTGTCTGACTTTGCTTTTGAAGTTGCCACAATCTCACCCCCTAAATTTTGTACGCCTGCACAAGCCGCTCATGCAGATTGCGGATGCTCTCCGGCTTTTCCACCTTCGGGGCGTCGGGATCCAGCAGCCAGGTTTTTGCAAAATGGGTATCGCTGACCTGAATCATCGGCGGCTCCAGCAAGGTGTCGATCTTCATGCAGTACGGATTCCGGGGCGCGAACGCGTCACCTTTGATATCGTTGTAAAGGGACGGCGGCGTACCCGTAATAGAGAACAGCTCGGTGTTCTTCTGCGCAAGCTGGGGCAGCGAAGACAGCAGCGCCCAGGTATAGGGATGCCGGGGATCGAAGAACACGTCCTCCACCGTTCCCAGCTCCACGATCTGGCCGGCGTACATCACCGCCACGCGGTCGGCAACGTTGGCCACAACCCCCAGGTCATGGGTGATGAATACGATGGTGTAGTTGAATTCTCTTTGCAGATCCTTAATCAGCCGCAGAATCTGCGCCTGAATGGTCACATCCAGCGCGGTGGTCGGCTCGTCGCAGATCAGCAGCTGGGGCTGGCAGGACAGGGCAATGGCGATTACGATGCGCTGCCGCATACCGCCGGAATACTGGAACGGATAGTCATCATAGCGGGCCTCCGGATTAGGGATGCCAACCTTTCCCATCAGCTCCAGGGCCTTGCCCCGGGCTTCCGCCTCAGAGCATTTCTGATGCTTGAGAATAATGGAGGAAATCTGCTTGCCGATGGTAATGGTGGGGTTCAGGGAAGTCATAGGGTCCTGGAACACGGTGGCGATCCGCTTGCCGCGAATCTGCATCCACTCCTTGGGGGACTGGATATAGGCCAGATCCACCAGGCGCTCTCCGGTCATTTCCGTTTCCGTCTCGCCGGTGTAGCGCACCATGGAGGTGATGCCCGTGTAGATTGCCCGGTGCTTGGCCTGGTCGTTCCAGTCCAGCCCAAGCTTCATGGCTTCCTCAAAGGCCGCCAGCAGCTTCTTCCGGGTTTTGCCGCTGCGCAGCGGGTCGGTGGGGTTGGAGGCCAGATAGATTTCCTTGGCCAGCCTTTCATTGCGCTCCAGAGCGGACTGCGGCACCTCTGCCGTGGTCAGCTTGCTGTACTCGGCCTGGAGCGCGGCTTCCTTTTCGGCGTACTCCTTCTGATAGGCGGTGTCCTCCTTGGCGGCCTTGGCCCGGCCCTGAAGCTCCTCTTTATTGTGCTTTTCCAGGGCCTTGATCTGCTCGTCCAGATTGGCCAGCTCCTTCTGGGACTCCTTCAGCTCCTGCTTATCGTTGGTGCGGTCCAGCGTCTGCCGGTGGTTGAACAGCTCGGTGCGCTTGAATTGCAGATCGCTCAGCTCCTGTTGCCGGGCCTTCTGTTCCTCGGCGCTGAGGGTGGAGCGGCTCCGTTTTTCCGCCTGCAGCTCCAGCATCTGCCGGTACACCTCCGCGCCCGGCTCGAAACGGGAATACTCGTCCAGCTTTCCCTTGATTTCCGCGATTTTGGCCCGGGCCTTGTCGTTCAGCGGCACCCGGACGTCGGACAGGGTGCTGTCGTTGAAGTACAGATGCCCGCTGCTGACGAAGCCGTTGGACTCCAGCATACCGGCAAAGGTCTTGGTAAACACGGATTTGCCGGAGCCGGATTCGCCCACGATGGCGATGGACTCATTTTCGTAGATATCCAGAGAAACTCCGCGGATAGCGGTCAGGATTCTGCCTCGGACGCGGAACTTGACCTCCAGATCCTGTGCGGACAGCAATACCTTCTTTTCTTTCACAGTTGCCACCTCCTACATATGGGTTCGGGGGTCCGACGCGTCACCCAGGTTCTGGCCCACCACGTACAGCACCACAGTGATGATGGCGGCGATGGCCACCGGGCTCCAGAATTCCAGCTCCCAGCCGGGGGTGACCATGGCGGCCTCCGCCGCGTAGATCAGGCGGCCCAGAGACATTTCGCTCATGCCCATGCCGATATAGGACAGGAACACCTCATAGGAGATGTAGGACGGCAGCTCCGTTGCCAGCAACGTCACGATGACGGACGTCATAAACGGCAGGATGTTTTTGGTGGCGATTTTGGTAATGGGGGTACCCAAGCACCGGGAGGCCAGGTTGTATTCCCGGTCGCGGATGATGATGACCTGAGTGCGGATGAAGTAGGCGATGCTCAGCCAGCCCACCACCGTCAGGGCAAACACCATGGTCCAGAAGGTGGGAGAAAACAGCATGGCCAGCACGGAGATAATCAGAACGGTGGGGACATTGCCGATAACGGTGTAAACCTCCATCATGATCATATCCACTTTCTTGGAGAAGCCCCACACCGCCCCCAGCAGCACGCCGATGGTCATATTGATGGCGGCGCAGATAAACGCCAGGGAAATGGAAATTCTTGCTCCGTTCCACACCGCGTCAAAGGTCGGTTCTCCCGAGGCGCCGGAGCCGAGAATCCAGTGGATGTTGTAGCCAAAGTATTCCATGGCGTCCGTAGGGCCAAGATGTTTGGCGTTTGAATCCATCAGGTTGGCATAGGGGTCATATTCCACAACAGACGGATAGATATATGCGAAGGCTATCAGCGCCACAAACAGAATCAGAATGACGATGTTCAGCTTTTTACGGAAGAACACCCGGAACACGGATTTCCAGTAGGAGTACCGGGGCGCGGTAATTTTTTCCGATTCGGTTTCGCTGTGGGACACACGGCTGAACAGTTCTTCCTTGCTCAGGCCGGTTTTCTCTTTCTGCGCTTCCTGCATTCTCTGTCACCTGCCTTTCGAAGTAAACGAAATTCTCGGGTCAACCGTTGCCATCAGCAGGTCGCCCAGGATGTTGGACGCCACCGTCAGCAGAGCGTAGAACAGGGTCACGCCCACGATGACGCCGTTGTCGTATTTATTAATGGCCTGTGTCAGCAGGTTGCCCGCGCCGGGAACCGAGTACACGCGCTCGGTGATGATGGCGCCGGTCATGGCAAACAGAATCGTGCTGGGAATGCCGTGGACAATGGGAATGGCGGCATTCTTCCAGATGTGCTTGGTGAAGATTTCCGTCTCGCTCAGGCCCCCGGCCCGGGCGAACTTGACATAGTCCGAGTTCATCTGGTCGATCATGTAGCGCCGCATCCACTTCATCAGGTTGGCGATGCTGGGCAGAGCCAGGGAGATGATGGGAAGGACATACATCAGCTTACTGGTAGATTCCATGTCAAACAGGGTCGGCAGCCCGAATACGCTTCCGCCCACCGCCTTGAACAGGAAGATGTAAGCCAGCGACGGCACCGCGATGATGAACACAATATAGACGGTGCCGATCTTGTCCAGCAGGCCGTCCTTGAACCGGGCCATCAGCAGACCCAGGGGCAGACCCAGAGCATAAGCCAGAATACTGGAAATAATACCAATCACAAAGGAGAAGCCCAGCTTGGACATGTTTTTATTGTGCGTGATGGTATTGGTGTAGTCGTCGTTAAACCGGTCAGCGTACAGCGAATTCAGAGCCAGGGACCCTGCGGAATAGGTGGCGGTATGCAGGTCGTCCGCGCTCTGCTCCGTCAGGCCCGTTTCGTAGGTTACGGTGCTAAGCACATAGGAGCCCTGGGTTGCCGTCATGGTGGTGAACACGTCCACGCCCCGGTTGACGGTGTAGGATTCGCCCAGGCTGATGGTCAGGAAATTCTGATGGATGTAAGGGAACCGGTTGTCGAAGTACAGCAGGTACTTGTGCAGGGTTCCGTTGCCGATGATGGCGGGGGAGAACTTCTCGCCGCCGTACACCGGGTCATACAGGGTGAAGGTCAGGCCCCGTTCGCCTATATCCGTGTTGTCATCCACATAGTGGATGTTGTCAACCACAAACAAATCGGCGAAATAGGAGATCACGCGGCTGATCAGCGGCCTGTCCCGGGTGGCGTAAAGTACCGCGGCACCGCCGTCCTTGACCTGTCCGTTGTTCTTTTTGTCCGCGTCCAGACGAATCACGGTGTAGCCCTGAGCCTCATATTCTTCTGTGAATTTCCGGACATAAATCGCGGTAGTCTCCGAGTCCTTCTCCGCCGTCTGGCCCAGGAGCGCGGCTGCGGACCGGGTTTCGGAATCGATCTCGCCGCTGGCAGCCAACCCCTTGATGTAATCAGAATAGTTGACATAATCCACGTATCCGAAAGCCTGATACCGGCTCTGCTCATAGGTTGAACGGGCGTTGCTGAGCATCTTGGAGTAATTCGGGTCGCCGCTGAAGATGGTTGTCCGGTCCATCAGGGAGTAGACCAGCACCATGACCAGCACAACGACGCAAATTGCGGACAGCAATCCCTTTCCAATTCGTATCAGGACGTATTTTGCCACTTCTTCTCACCCTTTCCAGTCTATGCTGTTTTTAATTTTATAAAGTCCCTGTCCTTCCGGCTTCCCGCTGTTTTTCCGGGGGAAATCCGCCAGGACACGGATTTTATCGGTTTTAAGCAAAGGTGTGGAGGAATGCCTCCTCCACACCCATGTCCGGTTTATCGATGCTGAAAAGTCAATGCGGGATCAGTACAGGCCAATCTGACGGGCCATGTAGCCGTAGGGCTGAATATTGTTCAGATAGGTCTGAGGATCGCCGTAGTCGGGACCCCAGCCGCTGGTGCCGGGCGCGAAATCATAGTTCTGCTCGTTGCCGTAACTGGTGCGATAGTAAGAGTCGGTATAGTCTGAGTTGTTGTCAAAGCCGACGATGTTGATGATAATGGCACCGCCCAGTACGTTTTCAACAGACTGTTTGACAACCTGCCCCCGGTTTACATAGGTTTCATTGTAGGTTCCGACAGGAATGTCAATATAGATGGGATTCTCTGCGGAAATCTCCACGCCATCCTCCGCCAGTTCCGCGATGGCGGCTTCCAGATACTCCACAGCCGCTTCGGGATTGTACCAGCCGTCGAAGCCCGCGCTGGAGCCGACGCCGGCGTCAGCGGTGGGGTCCCACACCTGGATGGGTACGTTATCCGCGTCAATCTGCGCCTGCATGATCTCGCCGTAGTAGGTGCCGGCGGGGAAGGAAGTGGCAGTGCCGTTGATGTCCACCGTCACATCGGCAGTCAGGCTGGCGAAGGTGCCGGTGACGTAGCTGTTCTTCAGAGAGGCGTACTTCAGTTCCTCGCCCACATTTGCGGCGTTGAAGGCAGCACGGTCAAATGCCATGGCCATAGCCAGACGGAAATTCTGATTGCTGATAGCCTGACGGGTCCGGGCAATATCCTCCTCGGTCTGAGCGGAAACGCCCACGCTGGTGTCATTGTAGTTTGTCCAGCTTCCGCGATGCAGGTTCACCCAGCCGCAGTAAGTGAGGGCGGAGTTCGTCGTGGTGTAGCTGTACAGATCAAAGTAGGTTTCCGTCTCGCCCTCGGGGACTTCCTGCTTGGCCAGGACCAAAGTGGAAGCGTTGAAAGCGCAGGCATCAATGGTGCCGGCCTTGGCCATCTCATAGGTCTTGGTGGCGTCGGTGCCGTCGTTATAATAGTAGGTTACATTCTTAACCGTGACGGCGTCCGGATTCCAGTATTCCGGGTTGGCCGTGTAGCTGTAGATATTCTGCGCGGTGAAGTTGGTGACCAGGTAGGGGCCGCAGTAGGCGATGGTTCCGGGGCTGGTGCCGTAGCTGCCGGCGGTGTACTCGTCGCCCTCAACGCTGAAGGTGCCGCCCTGGGACTTGTAGAACTCATAGTTCAGGGGGGCAAAGATGCCGTAGCCCATCATGGTAGTGAACGCGGGGAATTTATTCTCCAGCGTGTAGACCAGGGTGTAGTCATCCACAGCCTCTACGCCGACCTCGGAGAAATCGGTAATTTCACCGGCAAGATAAGCGTCGTAGTTCTTGATGCCGCAGCCATCGGTAGAGGTCAGCAGATAGCCCAGCGCGTCATTGTTATCCACCACGTGCATCATGGAGGTGACCCAGTCGTTGGCGGTAACGGGGGCAATGATACGGCCCTGCTGATCCACCCAGTTCACGCCCTCACGGATGTGGAAGGTGTAGGTCAGGCCGTCATCGGAGACCTCGTAGCTCTCGGCCAGAGCCGGCTGCGCTACATTTTTGGCGTCATACTCCAGCAGGCCGGAATATGTGCAGGCAATGAAATAAGAGTCAGAGGTGTAGCTGGTAGCCATTACATCCCAGGTCTCAATGTCATAGCCGGTGGTGTAGTTATAGGTATCGGTCAGGGTATAGCCGTTTTCCTCCAGGAAAGCGTAGGCGGCGTCATACCAGGCGTCCGCGTCCTCCGCATCCTTCCACAATTCAATCAGAGCGGCACGATCCTCCGATGTGATGAACTCGTTGCACACCAGCATGTTGTACCACTTGTACTCGTCCAGGCCCCAAGAGGTGGTGGTGGTGGAACGGGGTACCACCTGAGTCATGGCGAAGGCGCCGCCGTCGCCGTAGACGGGGATGAACACGCCGGACTCCATCAGCTTGGCCTCTGCCAGAGCCATCAGAGCCGTACGCAAATTCGTGTCATCCAGCTCAGCCTTGGCAGCGGAGTAGTATTCGTAGAATTCGCCCAGGTTCCAGTCATAGAGTGCGTCAGAAGCGTCATCATAGTCCATGGCGTCAATGGCGTCCCAATCGGGGCCAGTGTAGCCGGTGCCGGAGCTCTGGCTGGCGGCTGCTTCCGTGGGAGCAGCGGCGCTCGTGGTGCTTGTGGTGCCGGAATCGCTGCCGCAGCCCGCGAACAGGGCCAGAACC
>CAZUAN010000081.1:0-8154 GCA_964618385.1 uncultured Oscillospiraceae bacterium
GAGGTTCCCTAACATACATCCGCAAAAAGCCTGGTGTCTCAACGGCATCAGGCGTTCCCTTTAACCGAAAGCAAGTATACGATTCACATGCTTAAAGGAAAAGAAAACCGAGGATATGCCGTTGGATCGGGCAGTTCCGGCAGAGCTTCCGGCACATTCATTATATTGGAGGCATCCAATGTTTTCTTTTCACATTGTTCAAGGATTCTTCACCAAATGCGGCCAGCATCTGGTATAATGATACACAGAGGGATGGCAGTGAGGAAAGCCGATGCCGTGGAAATATCTGCGGATAAGCCGACGGCGGCCCTGTGACACACTGCCTTCCATAAAGAGAGGACATAGACCGGCGGCGGCTCAATTCTGAGCCGCCGTGTTTTTTTACTTTTTCCGGTTCCAAAAAAGTAGCGTCCGTTAGGCGGGTACCGCAGCGGACGCGTTCCATCATTTGGCCTTCATATCCTCAACCTTGGAATGCTTTCCCCAGTAGGCCCGAATGTAGCTGATAAAGGAAACCGTCAAAAAAAGCAGATCCACCAGAGCAATGCCGCTGACAAAGGTGGGATTCATGTCGGGGAACAGCACCAGCACAATCAGACTGATAAACAAAACGGTCGTACATACCTTACCGGCCATCAGCGCACCGGGAAGCATTTTGCCCCTGTACAGGTTTACAATGCCGGAAATCAGCTGGAAAAGCTCTTTGATAATAAACAGCGCCAGCACCGGGAGCAGGACGGGATATTTCAGTGACAGGCATAGGGTCAGGGTAAATTGGGTAATCTTATCCGCCAGAGGGTCCAGAATTTTTCCGAGGGTGGAAACCATATTGTATCGCCGGGCGATTTTTCCGTCGATCATATCCGTAATGCAGGAAACGGCCATAATGGATCCGGCAGCGAGGTACTGGTAGCTTTCCGTAGCATTCAGATAAATGTAAGCATAGACAGGCAGCAGCATCAGCCGAAACAGGCTGAGCAGATTGGGTATGGTAAATACTTCCTTTTTCCAGTCTTCGATAAACATGGGTGTTCCCTCCGCAAGAAACAAATGCTATAAAGCAATAAATATATTATAGACATTTTCGCGGACTTTATCAAGTAGAAGCTGGTGCAAATGGGAAAAATTCATAATTTGGAAATGATTTTTCTCAGAGTCATTCCGGCTGACTGTGCAGATTGGCTGCCAGCGGGTAATGCAGCGCCAGGTACTTCCATGTATGCTTATCCAGACGCCCGGTCATGGGAAGTCCGCACAGGGACTGAAACGTACACAGAGAATCCGCAGTCGCGCTGTCCAGAATGCCGGAAAGGGCGGGTCTTCCCACACTTCTGTAAGCGTCAGACAGCACCGTCAGCATTCCCTGCGCGAGATAGAGGTGAGGGTTCCGCTCACCCTCGCGGATTATTTGGCGGGGATTCAGGATGATATCCAGCGGCTGGGCTTCCGCCTGCTCCACCAGGGCCGGCTCGAAGACCGCGACAATGGCCTCCCATGTGGCCTGATTTGTGACGCCGGTTACAGGCAAGCCGTGGATGCGCTGAAAAACAGAAACGGCCCGCATGGTTTCCGGCCCGTAAATGCCGTCGGGGATAATGCGTACATGGCCGGTATCATTCTCCGCAATCACCCGCAGCATGGTCTGCAAGCTGCGAACGGGTTGGCCAATAAAGGATTCGGAAGGTCTCATCGCGGCGCCTCCTGTCTGACGGGATCCTGATTTCCGATACGCAGATTGTTTCCCGGAAACTGGGTCATGGTTGTGGTTTGGGAATAACGTGCTCTGGGACTGGTGCCATTGATGATGGCAGCGGTGTAGGGGAAGCTTTCCGGGTCGCGCCAGGTGGTTTCAATCCCGGAGAACTGGTCATAGATAGCGTCCCAGGTGTCATAGTTGACGATGCCGGTCTGCGGCAGGCCAAACCAACGCTGGGCGGCAAGCACGGCATCCCGGGTAGCGCTGCCGAAAATACCGTCCACGCTGATCGGCGGAATTTCGGGTATATAGGCGGCAAGAACGCTGAGCATATACTGCAAATGCTCTACCTTGACGCCCTGATCACCCTGCTCGATGGGGTCCGTGGTTGCCCAGGAATTGGCATAGAAGCGCTGCCCCTCACTGCGCAGCTCCGCCATGCTGGTGACAGCAATGTAATAGCGCACCAGCGCGTACCAGGTGGCGCGGCCGACGATGCCGTCCGCCGTCAGGTTGAAAATTTCCTGGAATTTCCGGACGGCGGCCTCTGTCTGTGCGCCGAAAATTCCATCCACCGGGGAGATTTTGGGAATTGCGGGGTAATTCTGAGAAATCCGGTTCAGCTGCACCTGAATGGTGACGATTGCCGGCCCGGTGTAGCCCCTCCGCAGCGGTGTGCCGGGATAGGAGGAGGTCAAGCCCCGGACGGGCGCGTTGTTCACAATTTCCACGCTTCCGTAATAACTCCGCAGAATTTCCGGGGCGGTGTACCCCTGCCGGGCCAGATTCTGGCTGCCCCACTGACTCAGGCCCTCGCAGGTGACGGTGGTACCGTTGCAGAATTTTGCGGCCAATGGCTCGACAAAACCCGGACGGCGCAGATAGTCGTCAAACAGCTCGTCAACAAGCCGGGAAATGTTGGTAAAGAAGCTGCGGCCATTGACAAAAAACTGGTCGTATGCCGTGGAGCTGGTGATTTCGAAATCGTAGCCACGGCTGCGGTAGAATTCTGTGTACACCCGGTTCAGGGCAAACGAGACGATGGCCAGGATGTTGGCCCGGAGCGCGCTTTCCTCCCAGGTGGGGTAGATTTCGCTGGAAGCGACGTTTTTCACATAGTTGACGAAGCTGACGGTGACATTTTGCGCGGAGACGTCCGGCGCACCCAGATGAACAGTGATCTGCTGGGGGACGTAGGGAATTACGGTTGGCATAGCGCACCTCCTAGAGATTTTGGGGAGGCGTGTCGAAGATAACGGTCTGATCCCACTGCTCCGGGAATTCCGGCAGGGGGATCAATTCCAGGTCCTGATTTGTGGTGGTATCTGCAAATACCTGCAGATTCTCCGCTTCCACCTGCTCATAGCCCTTGAGCCGTGCGTAGAGATTGACAGAGGCAAAGGGCTTTTCCCCGGGATCGGGGGTTTGGCTTTCCGCTTTGTCCGGGACCGGTATTTCAATGGGTTCGATCATGCCGCTGCGGTTGGTAAGGCGCATGGCGATGGCGGTGCCGTCTGTGGAGGTAACGGCGATGGCCACATCCTTCAATGGAAAGCGGGCAGTGCTGGCATAGGCGCGTACCTGTATGTAACCTGTGGCTGACAAGCAAATCACTCCTTTCGCATTCTCCATTATCTTATGCGGAAGAGCTTGCCCGGGTTACAGCAATGGCGCGGGGAGTGCGGAGTTAGGAGCGGGGAGCGACAGGAGCGGAGACTGCAGAAAAGCCGTATCCAGGCGAACCGGCCCGCTTTTCTGACAGCGATACGGATATTTCCGTAAGGCTGCCTCTTGTGCTGGTTTTTCCTGAAACCCGACGGTTTCCCGAGAGATGATCCCGGAAAATCGCATGAGGGACTCCCATGCACGCTGCATTTCCAACGCCGGGCTCCCCGCCCCTGCTCACAAAAATCCCTGCATCTGCCGGATATTTGCCGTTTCGCAGTCCAAAAGCTTTTGGGAGAGAATATTGATCTGCTCATCCTGATCGGCAAGCTGATGAATATTTTTCAGCCCCTTAATCATGCCGCGTGTGTTGCCCTGGATCATCATTCCGGCAATTTTGGAATCGGAATTGCGTCCGTTGAGCTTCATGCGGGTGGTCATGTCCGCCATAAACCGGATGGCTGGGTCCAGTTCCATTACCTCCCAGCCCCGCTGGTTGGCAATGGAATGGGCCTCCGTTTCAATGCAGTCATATTCGTGCAGCTGGGATTCCAGAGCCTTGCGCAGTCCGGGGCGCATGCTGGTATCCAGTACGCTGCGAATGCCGACCTGCCCCATTTGCGTGGTTTTCAGAACTGAGGAAAGGATTTCTTTGCTGTTTTTCATTCTTGCATCACCGCTGTTAGTATGCACATTCTTTTACAATCCATGCATAGAATTAAAGGATCGAAAGGATGTGGTCATTGTGTGCGCAATTTCCGGAGTCATTGGGCTGACGGTACAGGTCGATACGATCCGCAAAATGCTTGCCACTATGCGTCGCCGCGGGCCGGACGATTCGGGCTTTTTTCAGCAGGAGGACGTGGCGCTGCTCCATTCCAGGCTGGCAATTATTGACCCCGAAAACGGGAAACAGCCCATGCAGCTGCAATGGGCAGGGGAGACTTATTTTTTGATCTACAATGGGGAACTGTATAACACGGAGGAGCTTCGCCGGGATCTGACGGCGGCGGGCCACCGCTTTATGGGCCGCTCGGATACAGAGGTTGTACTCCACGCCTATGCCGCGTACGGAGCGGATTGCGTGGATCGGTTCAACGGTATTTTTGCCTTTGCTGTGTGGGAAGATCGCAGAAAGCGCCTGTTTCTGGCCCGCGACCGCATTGGGGTGAAGCCCCTGTTCTACAAATTGCACCTGGGCGGACTGCTGTTCGCATCGGAGATCAAAACGATTTTGGCATATTCCACCGTGCGGCCTCAGCTGGACAGTACGGGCGCGGCGCAGCTGATTCTGCTTGGCCCGGGAAGACTGCCGGGCAGCGGCGTTTTCAAGGATATTCGGGAGGTGGAGCCGGGGTGCTGCGGGTATTATGAGGCCGGACGCCTGACTCTGCGCCGATACTGGAAGCTTCGGGATCGGGAACACACGGACAGCTTTGCCCAGACCTCGGAGCGGGTGCGGGATCTGGTGCAGGACGCGATTCGCCGCCAGATGGTGTCGGATGTTCCCATTGGGACCTTCCTCTCCGGCGGCCTGGACTCCAGCCTGATTACCGCTGTCTGTGCCCGGCAAATGCGGGAAAGGGGACAGCGGCTGAAAACCTTTTCCGTGGATTACCGGAACAACGACCGGTTTTTTCAGGCTGACAAATTTCAGCCCGATTCCGACAATGCGTATATCCGGATTATGATGGACACCCTGGACACCCAGCATCACTGGACGGTGCTGTCATCGGAGGATTTGGCGGATGCTTTAGAGGCTTCAACAATAGCTCGGGACCTGCCCGGCATGGCGGATGTGGATTTTTCCCTGCTGGTGTTCTGCAGGGATATTCGCCGGGAGGTAAAGGTGGCCCTGTCCGGGGAATGTGCAGACGAGATTTTCGGAGGCTATCCCTGGTACCGGGACCCGGAGATTCGGGCCAGGGAGGGTTTCCCATGGGCGCAGAATACGCGCGACCGTGCGTCCATTCTGTCACCGTCCGTGGCAGTCAACGCCGAGGATTTTGTCATGGACGCCTACAGACAGACCTGCCGGGAGAGCGATATCCTTCCCGGAACATCGGATGCGGAGCGAAGAATGAAGGAAATGGTAAATCTGAATTTTCGCTGGTTCATGCAAACCCTTCTGGATCGGAAGGACCGGATGAGCATGTATCACGCGCTGGAGGTCCGGGTGCCGTTTTGCGATTACCGTATTGCGGAGTATTTGTACGGCGTTCCCTGGGAATTTAAGGATTACCAGGGTAAGGAAAAGGGTCTCCTGCGCCATGCGGCGGCAGGACTTGTTCCGGACGAGGTTCTGCGCAGAAAGAAAAGCCCCTATCCGAAAACCTTCGATCCCCATTACGCACAGCTGATCGAAGCCAGAATGGAGGCCCTGATGATGGCACCGGACGCACCGCTGTGGCAGATGCTCAGCAGGAAAGGGGTGGAATCGCTTCTTGCAGGGCAGAGCCGGTGGCCCTGGTATGGCCAGCTGATGCGCCGCCCCCAGATCATGGCCTATCTGTGCCAGATCGACTTCTGGCTGCGACATAACCGGGTGGAGCTTTGTTTTGGATGAATTGTAAGAATTTACGTTGACGGGGAAAGGAAAATGTGGTAAAATCACAATGAATATGCAGAAAAGCAGGAGGCGTTTGTTATGCGCAAGACAAAAATTATCTGTACCATCGGCCCCGCCAGTGAAAACGAAGAAACCCTGACCCAGATGTGCCTTGCAGGTATGAATGTTGCACGCCTAAATTTCTCCCATGGCACCCATCCCGAGCACGCGCAGAAGATCGAACTGATTAAACGGGTGCGGGATAAGCTGGGCCTTCCCATTGCCATTATGCTGGATACGAAAGGCCCGGAATACCGCATTAAAACCTTTGCCGCAGGCAAGGTGACCATCCCGGACGGTGCGGATTTTACCTTTACCACCGACGAGGTTGAAGGTGACGAGACCAGAGTCAGCGTCAGCTACAAGAACCTGAACAAAGACCTGCATCCCGGCGATATGGTTACGGTCAATAATGGCATGGTTCAGTTTCAGGTGGAACGGATTTCGGGCAGCGATATTCTGTGCAAATGCTTGGTAGGCGGCGTACTCAGCGACCGAAAGAGCATGTCCTTCCCCAAAAAGGTCATGTCCGGCCCCTATCTGGGGGAGCAGGACAAGGCGGATATCCTGTTCGGGATTGCGCAGGGGGTGGACTTTGTTGCTGCTTCCTTTGTCTCCTGCAAGCAGGATGTGCTGGACATCCGTCAGCTGCTGGATGCCAACGGCGGCAGCGATATCGAGATTGTGGCGAAGATAGAAAACCAGTCGGGTGTGGACAACGTGGAGGATATCTGTTCCGCCTGCGGCGGAATCATGATTGCCCGGGGTGACCTGGGTGTGGAGATTCCCTATGTGGAGGTGCCGGCAGTTCAGAAAAAGCTGACCCGTATCTGCCGCATGATGGGCAAGCGGGTTATCACCGCCACGGAAATGCTGGAATCCATGATCCAGAATCCCCGCCCTACCCGTGCGGAAATTTCCGATGTGGCCAATGCTGTTTACGACGGCACGTCCTGCGTCATGCTGTCCGGGGAGTCTGCGGCGGGGAAATACCCCGTGGAATCGGTGAGAGCTATGGCACAGATTGCCGAGTACACCGAGCAGCACACCGCGTATAAGCAGCGTTTCCTGACTACCGAGTATAACGGCAAGAACAATCTGGACTGTATCTCCCATGCCGTCTGCTCCATGGCCATTGACGTAAACGCCAAGGCCATTGTGGTTTGCTCCGTTTCGGGGAAGACCGCTATGCTGGTCAGCCGCTTCCGCACCCCTGTGAACATCGTTGGCATGACCACGGACCGCAAGATCTGGCGGCGGCTGTCCATGAGCTGGGGGGTTACGCCCATCATGTCGGATCAGTTCCCCAGTATGGACGTTATGTTCTACTACGCAAAAAAAGCCGCGGTGGAAGTTCTGAATCTGAAGCCCGGCGACAACATTCTGCTGACCGGCGGCCCCATCAACGGTCAGCAGGGCAATACCAACACCATCAAGCTGGAGACAATCTGATGGAAAAAATGCTGCCATAGATGAGCCTATGGCAGCATTTTGGTTAGATTATCCCCAAAAATATGCCCTGAAATTTAGCAATTTTCCCACATGAAAATTGAATAAAACAGTGTTATAATGAAGGATGTAAAAGGGAGAACTAGGCTTTTTTCAGGGGGTATCCGAGAATGTTTCAGGTGGGAGATAAGGTGGTCTATGGGGCGCACGGCGTCTGCCGTGTTGTGGACGAGGAAGAACGGCTGGTTAACAGAAAGCGTCTGACTTATTTGGCACTGGAACCAATCGGGCAGCAAGGCGCTAAGTATCTGGTACCGATCCAGAATGCCGCAGCGATGGCCAAGCTGCGCCGCATCCTTTCCAGAGAGGAGCTGGAAGCCATACTCCAGTCGGATGAGGTGCGGGCTGACGGCTGGATCAAGGATGAGAATTTGCGCAAGCAGACCTATCGGGAGCTGATCAACAGCGGTGACCGTGCAAGGCTGATCTGTATGGTACACACGCTCTACCGTCACAAGGCGGCTCAGGCTGCTGCGGGGCGCAAGTGTCACCTGTGCGATGAGAATTTCCTTCGGGATGCGGAAAAGCTGCTGAACAGTGAATTCGCGATTGTCCTGAACATGGAATCCGATCAGGTGCGCAGTTACATCCGGGAGAAATTCCGGGAAACGGAAAAACAGTCTTAAGGAACCTCTGAATCAATCGTCTGCGGCTGGACAGCGGATCTTTTGCCCCG
>CAZUAN010000082.1:0-8123 GCA_964618385.1 uncultured Oscillospiraceae bacterium
CTTTTCGCCGGCAAAAGCATCTGCGGGCGCTGCCCTCCCGGCAGCGCCCGCAGCGTGTTGTTCGGTTTCCTATTTCGGGCTGGGTTCCGCTTGCCGGAACCGGCGCTGGCTCTGCAGAGCTGCAGCGCCAGGAAAATGCTCCCCGCAGCCGGCAGCATATTGCCGCATTTTCGCAGAATATCAGTCCATAACAGTGCCGTCGGGATGGAACAACGGCAGCTTTTCCAGATAGATCAGATCGGGACGCTTCTGAGCGTCTCCCTCGGCCAGAATAGCCATACGCCCGCAAATGATGCCTCCGGCCTTTTCCACCAGCGCTTCCAGGGCCTTCAGGCTTTCGCCGGTGGAGATTACATCATCCACGATCAGGATGCGCTTGCCCTTCATCAGCGCGGCGTCCGCGCCGTCCAGGTACAGCCTTTGCTCCTTGGCCGTGGTGATGGAATTGACACAAACGCTGAAAACATCCCGCATGTACAGCTTGGGACCTTTTCGGGCCAGGATATACTTGGCGTCGCCAGCCTGACGGGCCATCTCGTGGGCCAGCGGGATTCCCTTAGCCTCAGCAGTGATGATGTAGTCGTACTCAGGGGCCTTTGCAAGCAGTTCCCGGGCGCAGGCCACTGTCAGCTCCTGGTCGCCAAAGATGACAAAACCGGCAATGTACAGCGTATCGCTGACGGGGCAAATAGGCAGGTTGCGCTGAAGGCCCGCCACAGTCATGGTATAGTACATGGGGCAACATCTCCTTCTATATTACGATAAAATCATTATACTACCCATGAAAAAAATGTCAAGAAATTCCGGCCAAAACGCAGAAAACTCCGGCATCGAAATTCGATGCCGGGGTTTCCGCGAAAGAGATTGGAAAGAAGAGAGGTAGAAAAGAGGATCTACGGAGTTCGAAAGGAGCGGCTCACGGCTTCCGCAACCTTTCTGTTATTAAAGATACTTTTGAGGTTTGAACATCAATTAAAGGAATTGAAAACAAAAAGCAACAAAATTATGAACATCACGCTTTCCGGGGACTTTCTGACATCTGATACGGATTCTTTATAAAACCGTTCGGTTTTATAAAGAAGGAACCGCCTAATGGCGCTTCCCTTTTGCGGCGAATCGCCGCAAAAGCCGTCTCATACCGTTCTGAACGCACCTGCGGTGCGATAAAAAGGTTTTCAACCTTTTGCATAAGAACTGATGCCCATGCTTTGCCGGAAACGGCGCCAACGGCGACATTCCCGGCATCAGCAGCAGAAAAACATGCCCCGACCGTTGCAGCAGAACATCTGCGCCAGATAGCACAGGCACAGACCTGCGCACGGACTGCCCCCCATGGTGAAGCCCCGAAAATTCCCCGCCTGCCGCCGGTAGGCGGCGCCGCCGTTTTCGATTTCGTTCAGAGCATTCTGATACTCGGCATTGTCGGGATCCATGCTGACCGCTTTGCGGATATGCTCCAGCGCCGTCACCTGATTGCCCAGACCGTCGTTAGCCAGGGCGCTGAGATAATACCACTGGGCATTGCGCTCGGCTGAGTTGCTCAGCGCGTTCAGCGCCTCCTGATAGCGGCCAAAACGGATGTACTGGCTGGCCGCCTGCTGATAGGAATCTCCCGTTTGGCTGCCATAGCTCTGCTGCTGACGATACCCGCCGAAGGGATCGTAATAGCCGCCGCCATAACCGCCGCCATAGCCGCTTTGTCCCTGCTGGGCGGCCTTCTCCGGGTTCTTGATCTGCTCGTAGGCCGCGTTGACCTCCTGCATTTTCCGGGCCGCTTCCTTGTCACCGGGGTTCAGATCCGGATGATATTTCTTTGCCAGCTTCCGGTATGCCCGCTTGATCTCTTCATCTGAGGCATCCGGGCTGACGCCCAGCACCTTATAAGGATCGTCAATCATGGGATGCCTCCTTGCTTTTTCCTCTGCAGCTGACCCATACGCCGCTGTAGAGGATGTTGTCCAGCAGCGCTTTATCCTGAACCAGGGGCAGCCGCTCAAACGCGGCCGTGGCCCTGCCCATAGTCAGCACAAGATATTCTTCCCAGCGGGGCCAATCCTTGCCTGTCCCCATGGCCAGGTAGGGGTTATAGCTTCCTTTTCGCTTATCCTTGTCATAATCCATCGCCGCGTCCAGCAGATAGATAAACCGTCCCAGCGCATCCCCCATCTGCCGCAAAACCGGCGCCCACATATCCTCCTCAAAGGTCAGCAGCTCTGCCATCAGCCCGCCGAAAGCTCCGGCAGGCTCGTCCGGGTTGCCGCAGCCGGCCGCTTCCAGCTCTGACAGCCGGCCAATGCAGTCCCGGACAGCATGGCACTGCCGGGGGAATCTGCTTTCGATGTCGGGAAGCTGCTTGGCAAGCGTGTCTGCCAGCAATTTTGCGGTGTGCTTTTTGTCATCCTGCCAGTCATCCAGGCAATTATAGTACGCCAGCGCCACATTCATATCTGCCGCATAGCGGATATAGGGGCTGTCTACCCAGGAGCGCCGCTTTACGGGATGCAGCAGGCAGAATTCTCTGCCGCAATCCTCCTCCGGCTCATACAGGCTCATCAGCAGCAGGGCCAGAAACGCCATATCGTAATCCAGCCCCAGGCGGGCAGCGCTTCCCGACTGGACACGGATGCGGCGGCAGATTCCGCAATATACCGCGCTATAGCGCTTTTGCTGCGGCTTTGTCAGCTCGTTCCAGTTGGCCGTCACGTAGCCAAACATACACAGACCATCCCCCTTTTTCCTGGAATCCTATCAAAAAACTGTGAACAGGGCATAAACGTGATAAAAATTAACAAATCCGCCACATTCCCGTCCGGAGTACCCGTTGAGCCTCCGGGGTATAAAACTCGGGAATGCTGCAGGAAAACCGGGCGGCTTCGGACAGCCGGTCTGCATCAGCTCCCGGGAGGTAAGGCAGATGGAATGGCTGCTGTCCGTCTTGCCGATTTCGCCGGAGCGGCTGCATATTCTTAAATGCGCCCGCTGGCAGCCGCTTTCTGAAGCTCTATAAGGGAAAGGGGAACGTCGTACCGGAAGCAAACCAGATTGTTGGGGGAGTCCGGCGGTGCGGTCTAGCCGTGTTGCCTGCGAAAATACTTTTCAGACAACAGGAATATCAGAATTCTCCGCTGCCCCAAAATGAATCCGGACAACCGCGAACCGGAAATCCGTTTCTATGGTTCTCTGTCATTTCCTTTCTGTTTTCCTTTTTTGAACAATTTATGTGTTCCGCTCCATCAGGTACCGGTTCAGGGCGCCGCCGTAGAACAGAATGCTCATGCAGCAGTACAGCCACAGCATACTTAAGGCGACGGCATATACCGAGCCGTAAATATTGGCATAGCTGGAGAAGTTCTCCACATACACCGAGTAGATGTCCGAAAAAACCAGCCAGCCGATGGAGGACAGCACCCCGCCGGGCAGACTGTCCCTGAAGCGGTTATGCCGGTTGGGCAGCGCCATAAACATCAGCGTAAAGATCAGGCTCTGCATAATCAGCAGCAGAAAAAACCGCAGATCGATCAGATCGATCAGAAAAATCAGCACGGCGTTATCCACCATGGTCAGCAGCCGGATGATGCTGTTGCCGAAAACATGCAGCAGCAGTGTCAGCAGCAGTACCAGAAAAAACGCGAAGGTATACACCACGCTGATGCTCCGGGTGTACAGATACCCCCGGTTCTCGGATACGCCATAGATGGCGTTCAGTCCTTTGAGCAGGCCGTAGATTCCCTTGCTGGCCGACCACAGCGCTGTCACCGCCGACAGCCCGACTACGGCGCCGGAGGAATTCCGGTATGTGCTGAAGATCAGATCCTCTACCATATCCAGCAGCGCTTCCGGAAGAAAATCCCCGATCATTTCGATCAGGCTCTCCACCTGAAGGCCCGTAAAGCGCAACAGGCTCAGAATCAGCAGCAGCGATGGGAACATGGACAGAATGATAAAATAGCCTGCATAAGCAGCGTGAAGGGGAATATGCAGTTCTCCAATGGCAGCCGCGGTATGCACGGCCTTGCCGATGATACCGCCCTTCGGATAATCCCGCATCTGTTTTCCTCCTTGTCCGTCAGCACGGGCGGAGCGCAAACGTACGCCGCCCATAATGCAAGCGGCCCGCCGCCTTTCGGGCAGCGAGCCTTTTCCCGGATTATTCCGCAGAAATGAGATAATAGTACACTGGCTGACCGCCGTTGAGCAGATTGACGTCCGCATTGGTGCAGATATCCGCGAAGATATCTGCCGCTTTCTGGGCGTGTTTTTCCTTCACATCCGCTCCATAGTAAATGGTGACATATTCCTTTCCCTCGTCCCGGATTTTTTCGGCCAGGGATTTCAGCAGCACCTTCACGTCCTGGCTGGTGCCAAACAGAGCGCTTCCATAAAGCGCCAGATAGTCTCCCTGATGGATGCTGTAGCCGTCAAAATCGGAGTTCCGGGCAGCGTAGGTGATCTGCATGGTGTCCACAGTATCCAGTGCCTGCGTCAGCGCCTCGGTGTTGTGTTCCGGGCTGCTTTCGGGATCAAAGCTCAGCATGGCGGTGACGCCCTGGGGAACGGTCGTGGAAGGGATCACGACCACGTGCTTGGGTGTCAGCGCATCCACCTGCTGGGCCGCCATAATAATGTTTTTGTTGTTGGGCAGGACGAAAACTGTCTCGGCAGGCACCGTATTGACCGCCTCCAGAATGTCCTGGGTGCTGGGGTTCATGGTTTGACCGCCGGAAATAATGGCATCTACCCCCAAATTGGTGAATACATCTGCCAGCCCGGCACCGGCGCAGACAGACACGACGCCCAGCGGCTTAACCGGCTGCGCGATTTTGGGAGCCTTTTCGCTGTTGGTCATGACCTTTTCCGTATGCTGCAGGCGCATGTTCTCGATCTTTACCGTGACAAAGGAGCCATAGCTGACAGCCTCGTGCAGTGCGGCCCCCGGATCGTTGGTGTGGACATGCACCTTAATCAGCTCGTCATCGTCCACCAGCACCAGACTGTCACCCAAGGTGCTGAGGAAGGTTCGCAGTTGTCCGGGGTCCTTATCGTTTTCCCGGGAGACAATAAATTCCGTGCAGTAAGAGAACGTAATATCCTCAGTCTTAAAATCAGAGAAATCCGCGCTTTCCTTAACCTCGGCAACGCTCTCGGTCTCGGGAACCGTCACATCCTCTCCCCGCATGGCGGACAGCATTGCTTCCAGCGCAACCACCCAGCCCTTGCCGCCTGCGTCCACAACACCGGCTTTTTTCAAAACGGGGTTTTGGTTAACCGTGTTGGCCAGCGCGGGCTTTGCCTCGGCAATGGCCGCCTCCTGGACGAACTCAATGAAATTGTTCTCCCGGGATGCCTCTGCGGCCTTGGCGGCCGCAAGCCGCGCCACCGTCAGAATGGTACCCTCAGCGGGCTTCATGACGGCTTTATAGGCGGAATCCACACCCTCCTGCAATGCGGCGGCCCACAGAACGCCGTCACAGGTGTCTGCGCCTTTCAGTTTTTTGGAGATACCGCGGAACAGCAGCGACAAAATCACACCGGAATTGCCCCGGGCGCCCCGCAGCATGGCGGAGGCAGCCACTTTGGCAGCCTGGCTCAGGCCGGGATCCTCCGTTTTGCGCAGATCCGCAGCGGCAGCGCTGATGGTCATGGACATGTTGGTACCGGTATCGCCATCCGGGACAGGGAAAACATTCAGCTCATTCAGAGCCTGCTTATTGACCTCAATGGCGGCAGCCGCGCTGACGATCATTCTGCGAAGATCGGCTCCGTTGATTATCTGCTTCAATTTCTTTTACCTCCGAATTCTTACCCGATCATCATAGAATCGATGTAGACATTGACAGCGCGCACTTCGGTGCCTGTACACTGTGTCACCACATAGCGGACCTCGGAAATAATGGACGCGCCTACAGCGTTCAAATTCACATTGTTGTCCACAATGATATGCAGGTCAATGGAAATGGAATCATCCTCGTTAAAACTGACACGGACGCCCTTCCCGACGGACTCCTTACGCAGCAGATGGTACACGCCGTCGGTGACACTGCGGGCAGCCATGCCCTTGACACCGAAGCAGTTGATGGCAGCCGTACCGACGATATCCGTGTAGACATTGGTGCTGACATTGACACTGCCGTGTTCATTTTCATGACGGATCATAGATCAGTTCCTCCAATACGAAATTCAAAATTCAGAATGCAAACTGTTTCGATCTGCTTTGCATTGCCCGCGATTTCGGACGTCCGCCCTGCGGCGCCTGCCTGATGAAATTCAGGGGCTTTTTATAAGAGTATTAAACCATGCTGTCTTCCCAGCATTCCGGCGCTTTCAGGCCCAGCATTTTGACAACGGTTGGCGCGACATTGGCCAGGCCGTATTTGCCCTCCTTGATGGTCCACTCGTGATCCTTATCGTAGATGATGAAAGGAACCGGATTCAGAGAATGCGCAGTGCGTATAATGGTCTTGCCCTTCTTTGTCTCGGTCATCTGGTCAGCATTGCCGTGATCCGCTGTGACCAGCACCGTATAGCCATACTTGTCCGCCGCGTCAAGGATGGCCTTTACGCCTTTGTCCACGCATTCCACGGCATAGATAACCGCCTCCAGCACACCGGTGTGGCCCACCATATCGCCGTTCGGATAATTGCAGCGCAGGAACTGAAATTTTCCGGAGGCCATGTTCTCCACCATTTTCTCGGTGATTTCCTTGGACTTCATGGCGGGAGCCTGCTCAAAGGGAATCACGTCGGAGGGAATTTCCTCGTAGACCTCCAGATCCTCACAGACCTTGCCGGAACGGTTGCCGTTCCAGAAATAGGTGACATGGCCGTATTTCTGCGTTTCGGACAGGGCATACTCATGAATTCCGGCGGCGCAGAGCACCTCGGTCAGGGTATTGGTGATGACAGGAGGCTGCACCAGATAGTGCTCGGGAATGTTCAGATCGCCGTCATATTGCAGCATACCGGCAAACTTGACGCCCGTGTAGTCACCCCGGTCAAACTTATCAAAGTCCTTGCGGTCAAAGGCCAGGGAAATTTCCTGGGCGCGGTCACCCCGGAAGTTGAACAGGATTACGCTGTCGCCGTTGGCAATTTTCGCTACCGGCTCCCCATGGCGGGCAACCACGAAGGCGGGCAGATCCTGATCAATGCAGCCGGTTTCGGCGCGGTAGGTTTCAATGGCATCTTTGGCGGACGGGAACATCCGGCCCAGGCCCTGGACATGGGTGCGCCAGCCTTTTTCGACCATGGCCCAGTTGGCTTCGTAGCGATCCATGGTGATCTGCATCCGGCCGCCGCCAGAGGCAATGGCATAGTCCGCGCCCCCGGCGCTCAGCTCGGCCAGCACAGCTTCCAGCTGATCCACATATTCCAGAGCGGAGGTGGCGGGAACGTCGCGTCCGTCCAGCAGGATGTGGCAGTAAGCCCTCTGGACGCCCTCGGCCTTTGCCTGCTTCAGCAGGGCAATCAGGTGGGAGATGTTGGAGTGGACGTTGCCATCGGACAGCAGACCCAGGAAGTGCATGGCCTTGCCGTCTTTCGCGTTGGAAACCAGGTCTTTCCAGGTCCCGGAAGCGAAGAGCACGCCGTTTTCGATGCTCTCGCCCACCAGTTTGGCGCCCTGAGAATAGACCTGGCCGCAGCCGAGAGCGTTGTGGCCGACCTCGGAGTTGCCCATATCCTCATCGGAGGGCAGACCGACGGCGGTGCCGTGGGCTTTCAGCCAGGTATGGGGGCAGGTGGCCAGTAAACGATCCAGCGTGGGGGTTTTTGCCACGGCAACCGCATCGCCGCTGCCGCCGTCACCCTTGCCAACGCCGTCCATAATCACAAGTACAATGGGTTTTTCCATATCTGATAACCTCCAAAGTGAAGTTCCGCAAAATTTACATAAAGACACTGCCCATATTTTACATCATATTTTGCAAACTTACAACCTTTTTTTTATTTTTTTCCGTTCCTCACAAAAAACGCCTCAGGCAAGCGGCGATATTTCGTGCGGGCTTTGGTGCTCTCCGATGAAAACACAACCCCGGAGCGAAAAGCTTCCGGGGTATGTCAGGCTTATTTTTGCCGATTTGAAAGGAACCTATACGGGTTCAGCTTTCAATCGGTAGTGGGTTTGC
>CAZUAN010000083.1:0-7977 GCA_964618385.1 uncultured Oscillospiraceae bacterium
CGCTATACTCCATCCTTCGGAGGAACCGGTTTTGCGGAAAACTTAAGAAATTTGGCAGTAGATTTTTTCCCGGAATCTGCTATAATAGGCTGTGATTGTAGATTTGCCATGATGGAGGAGTTTCATGCTGTCTCAGAAAAAGAATCTGAAGGTTCTTATTACCACGGATCTGTATACGGTCAATACCAACGGTGTTGTGACATCGGTGCATAATCTTTTTCAGGAATTAACCGCCAGGGGCCACGATGTTCGTATTCTGACCATTTCCGAAAATAACCACTCTCACAAGGATGGTGCGGTCTATTATATTCGTTCCGTTCCGCTGGGGGCAGTCTATCCTGGGGTGCGGATGCCGGTGTCCTACCGGCATAAGCTGATTCAGGAGCTGATTGACTGGAAGCCGGATGTGATTCACAGTCAGTGCGAGTTTTTCAGCTTTCAGTTTGCCTCCCGCATTTCCCGCATTACCGGCGCGCCCATTGTCCATACCTATCATTGCCTGTACGAGCAATATGTCACCTACCTGGTACCCAGCAAGCGGCTGGGGAAGGTATTGGTGCGGGTTTTGTCCCGGGAGCGGCTGAAGAAGGTCAGAATTCTGGTGGCGCCCACCCAGAAGGTGGAAAATGCCCTCCATAGCTACGGCCTTCACAATCCCATCAGCGTGGTGCCCACCGGGATCAGCCTGGAGCAGCACCATCAGCGCCTGAGTCCGGAGGAGCGGCTGGAAAAGCGCCATGCTCTGGGAATCCGGGATGATCAGCTGATTCTGCTGAACCTGGGCCGTCTGGGGACGGAAAAGAATTTGGAAGAACTGATGAATCTGTTTGCCGAGGCGTTAAAGGAGAACGGGAATATTGTTTTCCTGATTGTGGGTGACGGCCCGGCCAAGGAGAATCTGGAAAAGCAGGCCCAAAGACTGGGGGTTGCCGAATCCGTGATTTTCACCGGGATGGTAGAGCCTGACGAGGTGCAGAATTACTACCAGCTGGCGGATGTATTTGTCAGCGCTTCCACCAGCGAAACCCAGGGACTGACCTATGTGGAAGCAGCCGCCAATGGCCTGCCTCTGCTGTGCCGTCAGGATGACTGCCTGGCGGACGTGCTGAAGGAAGGGGAGAACGGCTACGAGTACTCCAGCGCTCAGGAATTTCTGGACGCCATTGACACCGCTGTGGAAGATCCCCAATGGCGGGAGGCCGCCTCGAAGCGCAGCGAGGAAATCGCGGAGGGCTTTGATAAAAAGGCTTTCGGAGAAGCCATTGAAAGCATTTATGAATCCGTGCTGTAATCCAGCCGCGCGCCGCCCGGATAACGGGCGGCGCGGGTTTCCCCTGCGCACCTGTGGCGCTATAAAACGGTTTCGGCCTTTTTCATAAGAACGGGTATCATTTCTCTTAGAGAAAGGCAATGGCCGCATTTTATTGACATATCCGGAATGAAAGCGATAATGATGGAAGACAGGAATGAGGTGACGCAGTGAAAATCGCGAAAATGGTTTCCGCAATTTTCGGGGCTTTGGGGGCTGTGCTGATGCTGGGTACGGTGGTGCTGTGCCTGGTTTCGCGCAATGCGGACGTACAGCTTGTGAATCTTCCGGATGCCGCCGTGGAATGCTCGGAGCAGCTGAGGAAGGCGCTGGAAGACGGCGATTACCGTGCGGCGGGAAACCTGATGTACGGTCAGCCCGACCTGGGCGCCGATCAGGAGCCGGAGAACGCGGTGGGGAGCCTGCTGTGGGACGCGTTTACGGACAGCTTTTCCTGCGCGTTCCGGGGAAGCTGCTATGCAACGGATGCCGGCATTTTCCGGGATGCCTCCATTACCGTGCTGGATATTGCCGGCGTGACAGATGTTCTGACGGAACGCGCCCGTGATCTGCTGGAGCAGAGGGCAGAGCAGGCGGAAGACAAGTCGCAGCTTTACGATGAGCAGAACAATTTCCGGGAAGAACTGATCAGCGAGGTCATTCTGGAGGCGGCGGCACAGGCTCTGGCCGAAGACGCGCAGACTGTCACCTATGACGTAACCCTGAACCTGATCTGCCGGGACGATCAATGGTGGGTCGTGCCGGATCAGACGCTGCTGCTGGCCATTTCCGGCGGCGTAACCGGGAGGTAATACCGTGGGATATCAGCCCAAATATGCGTCCGGAAAGAAACAGAAAAAAGCGCCGTCCCTGCTGCTTGTTCTGCTGGGGATTGTGGTGATACCGCTGTCGCTGGTCCTGACCTGGGGACTGCTGAGGCAAATGTATCAGAATGTGGGCCGTCCCAAAACGGCGGAGCAGGCCAGAACCCCGGATATGGCGATTGTGGAGCAGTTTGACGCATTCATCGCCGGAAAGACCGTCGCTGTCAGGAGCGCGCTGCTGTCCCTGGAGGCGCCCGGGGAGACTCCGGAGGAAACCACAGCTGCAGTGCGGAAAATCTACCGGATCGAGGAGGACGCCCAGACTGCTCCGGAGCCGAACCCGGACTGCTATGGCCGAACGGATGACCCGACCACCCTGCAATGGCTGCTGGATGAGGCGGCGGATCTGCTGGATGGGCAGGCGCTGTATTTCAGTACGGATGCAGAGCTGTTTGCGGACAGCCAGGTGACATACTATCTGGATGAGAGCATTTTCGCCATTACCTGGAAGGAGGTTCACGACGGTTCTGTCTACACCTTTTCGGAGATCAAGGTGGGCCACCCCTCCCAGTTCCGCCGCCATCTGGCCGGCGGGGAGTACGGTTCGGAAATGCAGTATCTGACCACAGAAATGGCTGAAAGCGTCAACGCGGTGGTGGCGTCCTCCGGCGATTTTTACCGGCAGAGGGAAAGCTTTGGCGCTGTGGTGTATGACGGTACAGCCAGGCGTGTGGACGGTACCTACGCGGAAACCTGCTGCATCGACACCGATGGGGATCTGCACTTTATTTATGCCGGAGAGATTCTGACGATGGAGGATCTGCAGACGTATGTGGATGAAAACGAAATCTCCTTCAGTCTGGCGTTTGGACCCGTCCTGGTGGACAATTACGAGCTGGTGGAGCACACCTGGTACGGCGTGGGCGAAATCAACGAGGGCTACGCCCGGGCTGCGCTGTGTCAGATGGGACAGCTTCATTATATTGTGGTGACGGCCAACACCGAGGGAGCCTATCAGGACATTCCCACCGTTCAGACCTTCTCTCAGTACATTTACGCCACCGGCTGCAAAATGGCTTACTGTCTGGACGGCGGCCAGACAGCGGCCATTGTCATGAATCATGAGCTGATTAACCGCCCGGTCTACGGCCAGCAGAGAAGGATCAGCGATATCATTTATTTTGCAACGGCAGTGCCGGACGGAGGCTGATGATATGGAGCGGATCGCATTCATCAACGGAGGAACCGCCATCTATTGGAGCTCCATCATTCTGACGCTGGCAGCGGCCACGGCAATTTGCTTTTTTCTGGCGTTTTATCTTGGCAGGGGCGGCAATTTTGCGGCGGGCTTCGCGGCGCTGCCGCTGAGCCTGGCGCTGAGCCTTGCGGCGGCCCGATTTTTTCACTGGTACAGCAACTGGGACAGCTATGACAGCCTGTTTTCGGCCATGACGGATTATACCTCCGGCGGCTATGCCCTGATCGGGGTTTTCGCGGGATGCTTTCTGGCGGCGCTGATTTTGCGGGTGGTATGCCTGCATCGCAACCTTCCGGAAATGCTGGACTGCATGTGCCTGGCCGGCGGGGCGGGCATAGCCGTGGGGCGGCTGGCGTCGTTTTTCAATTCCAGCGACCGGGGGCAGGTCGTACAATCCATTCAATCGCTGCCCTGGGTGTACCCGGTGACCAATGCTGTCTCCGGGGCCGTGGAATACCGTTTGGCGACCTTCGTGCTTCAGTCCATGGCCGCACTGACGCTGTTTCTTGCGCTGACCGCGTTTTATGTCCGCGGCGGCGGACGGAGCAGGCGAAAGGACGGAGATACCTGCCTGATCTTCCTGCTGTGCTACAGCGCGTCCCAGGTGGTGCTGGACAGCACCCGCTACGACTCCCTGTTTTTCCGCAGCAACGGTTTCGTCAGTGTTGTCCAGGTGCTGGCAGCGGCGGCGATGGTGATGGTCAGCGTGGTGTTTTCCGTGCGGCTGGTGAGGAGCCGGGGGTTCCATTTCGCATATCTGCCGCTGTGGATCGGAATGGCGGCGGCAATGGGCGGCGCGGGATTCATGGAGTATTATGTCCAGCGCCATGGCAACGAGGCGGTGTTTGCCTACAGTGTCATGAGCGCCTGCCTGGGGGCGGTAGTGCTGATGGCACTGCTGCTGCGGCTGCTTGCTGTAACGGCGCGGCGGAAAAAGACATCCATTGCGGGAAGCTGGAAGCGTGCGGCAGTCGGCGGCCGCCGGTGAGCCGATTTCCTGAAACCGAACGGTTTCGGGCAACGCAGTATGAAAGGTGCGAAAACTTGGTAATCCTGTTGGTTGGAGCAGTCCGAAAGCCAGGCCGTTTTTGCTACTCGAACAATTGACAAACGGTATTTCCGAACGCTATAATAGGGATTGCTTGCAAAACCATGACAGTATTGCTGACAAGGAGGAGTCTATGACATCCCAGGAAAAGGAGCGGCTGCAATGTATTGCCTGCAGGGTGCGTATGGGCGTCATTGAGAGTACCCATGCGGCCAAGTGCGGACACCCCGGCGGCAGCCTGTCCGCTGCGGACATGTTTACGTATCTCTATTTTAAGGAATTGAATGTGGACCCCCAAAACCCCGGCTGGGAGGATCGCGACCGTTTTGTCCTGTCCAAGGGCCACTGCGCCCCCGGCCTGTATGCGGCCCTGGCGCAACGGGGCTTTTTCCCTGTGGAGGATCTGCTGACGCTGCGCAAGACGGGCAGCTACCTCCAGGGGCATCCCAATATGAACAGCGTCCCCGGCGTGGACATGTCCACCGGTTCCCTGGGACAGGGAATTTCCGCAGCCTGTGGTATGGCGCTGGCGGCAAGACTGAAGAAAAAGGAATACCGGGTTTATACACTCCTGGGAGACGGCGAAATTCAGGAGGGCCAGGTATGGGAGGCCTGCATGTTTGCCAGCCATTACGCGCTGGACAATCTGTGCGTCATCATCGATAACAACGGCCTGCAGATCGACGGCGATATTGCCAAGGTCATGAGTCCGTATCCCATCGATGAAAAGCTGGCCGCGTTCGGCTTCCATACGGAAACCATAGACGGCCATGATTTTGATGCCATTGAAGGGGCGCTGAATACGGCCAGAACCGTCAGGGGCAGGCCCAGCGCCATTATCCTGAAGACGGTGAAGGGCAAGGGTGTATCCTTTATGGAGAACAACGCCGGGTGGCATGGCGTAGCGCCCAATGACGAGCAGTACCGGCAGGCTATGGCGGAACTGAAGCGGCAGCTTGCGGAACTGGAGGGCTTGTAAAATGGCGGACGTAAAGAAAATGGCTACCCGGGAGGGCTATGGCAAAGCCCTTGTGGAGCTGGGCCGGGAGCATGAGGATATCGTGGTTTTGGATGCCGATCTGTCAGGCTCCACCAAAACCGCCATGTTTGCCAAGGCGTACCCCGACCGGCATTTCAACTGCGGCATTGCGGAGGCGGATATGATGTGCGTGGCGGCTGGATTGGCCGCTTCCGGCCTGACCCCCTTCGCGTCTTCCTTTGCCATGTTTGCCTCCGGCCGGGCTTACGAGCAGATCCGCAATTCCATCGGCTATCCTCACCTGAATGTTAAGATTGGCGCCTCCCACGGCGGAATGTCCGTGGGCGAGGACGGCGCCAGCCATCAGTGCTGTGAAGATTTTGCCCTGATGCGTTCCATTCCCGGGATGGTGGTGATCTGCCCCGCAGACAGTGCGGAGGCCGAGGCCGCGACCCGGGCTGCTTATGAATACAACGGACCTGTTTATCTGCGGATGGGGCGGCTGGCGGTGCCGGTATTCCATGAGGAGGGCTTCCGCTTTCGGATTGGCAAGGGCGAGATCATGCGGGATGGAAATGATGTGGCCATCATCGCCAACGGGTTGATGGTCTACGAAGCGATCCAGGCGGGCGAACAGCTGGAGCAGATGGGGATTCACGCCCGGATCGTTAATATGTCCACCATCAAG
Source organism: uncultured Oscillospiraceae bacterium (assembly GCA_964618385.1). Lineage (GTDB taxonomy): Bacteria > Bacillota > Clostridia > Oscillospirales > Oscillospiraceae > Faecousia. Next base: position 6,107 of record CAZUAN010000083.1, read on the forward strand.
CCCTTGGATGAAGGGCTGGTGCTGCGCTGTGCCATGGAATGCGGCAGGATCATTACCTGCGAGGAGCATTCCGTGATTGGCGGCCTTGGCGATGCGGTGTGCAGCTTCCTCAGCGAGATATATCCCACGCCCGTCAGACGCATTGGCGTGAATGACCAATTCGGATTTTCCGGGCCTGCGGATCAGGTGCTGAAAGCGTTCGGCCTGTGTGCGGAGCACATTGTGGATGTAGCCGGAGAATTTCTGGGGAAATAATACGGATTCTTTATAAAACCGTTCGGTTTTATACTGTTTCTTTATAAAAATGTTTCATTTTTATAAAGAAGGAACCGCCTGATGGCGCTTCCCTTTCGCGGCGAACCGCCGCAAAAGCCGTTTCATACTAATTTTTTGATAAATCGGAAACTGTAAAAGTTACAGAATTGTAACTTGAAAGCGGCGGAATGATGTGTTATAATTTATCAAAGTGATGTCTGCAGAATGGAGTGCCATGCACAGACCCGGGCTGGCGGCCGGAAACGGCAAGCTCCCGATATCAGTTCAAGGAGGGATCCTGTGAAACGTTGTATCATAAGCATTTGCAGCATTCTGATCGTTTTTTCCATGATACAGACGGCGGCGATGCCTGCTTATGCGCTGGAAATTGGGACTCCGAAGGAACTGTCTGCGGAGACAGCGGAGGCGTGCGCGGATTCAGACGAAGCTGCGGCACCCATCGAGGAAGAAAGAACGGAGGACCCGGAGAAAGCCGAACGTGCGGACACGGAGGAAGACCCGGCAGACGCGGAACCTGAGGAGGAAGCTCCTGAGGAGATCCGGCAGAGCGGTTCACTGGAAACGGTTCCTCTGTATTTTCAGACGGATTACCCCGATAACCTTTATGGCAGCGGCACCATTGCGTCCAGCGGGTGCAGCATTACATCTCTGGCCATGGTAGCGTCCTACCTGACGGGGCATACCTACCTCCCGGACGAGCTGGCGGATTATTTCGGCGGGTATGTGGGCAATAATATGGAACGGCTGGAATATGCCTCGGATATGCTGCAGCTGCCATGGAAAAAGGCAACCAATTGGCACGAGGCGCGGAAGGCCATGCAGGAAGGCTGCGTTGTCATTGTTTTAATGAATCAGAATTCCGCCTTCACGGACTCCCAGCATTTTATGGTGCTCACCGGTTTAACGGAGGATGGCAAGGTTCTGGTCAATGATCCGTATGAGCCGAACTACAGCAGGTGGGACTTAAAGGACGGCTACGCCAACGGGTTTTCTCAGGGCTACATCAGCACCGGCTACAGCGGTTCCTGGATCTATGATCCCAGCGCCATGCCGGAGGAGCCGTTTATCTATGCGGAGGAGGAGACACCCTATGTGGAGCCGCGGTATCCGGAGTTTGATCTGACAGAGGAAGAAATCAATTTGCTGGCCCGCATGGTCTGGGTGGAAGCCCAGGGAGAGCCGCTGGATGGGCAGCAGGCAGTGGCGGAAGTGGTCCTGAACCGTCTGGCGGATGAGAGCTTCCCCAATACCTTGAAGGGTGTTGTTTACGCGGAGGATCAATTCGGGTCCACGCCGTATCTGGACGATGCGCAGCCGACGCAGACCCAGTATGAAGCCATTGAGCGAGCGCTATACGGTCCGTATGTACTGCCGATGGATGTGGTGTTCTTTGCCCAATATGCGGTGAATGAGAATGTTTGGGGTAAAATCGGCGGACATATATTCTGCTATTGCTGGTAAATCAAAGAATGACAAAGCCCTCCAACTGGTTTGGAGGGCTTTGCTTGGCTTGTGGTACGCCGGTGAGCGCACATTCTAGGGAACCTCTGAATCAATCGTCTGCGGCTGGACAACGGATCTTTTGCCCCAGCTCT
>CAZUAN010000084.1:0-7974 GCA_964618385.1 uncultured Oscillospiraceae bacterium
TGCTTGGATGTGGAAGTGTTGTCCAGATCAAAAATGCCGACTACGCTTTCGGCCCGAACCGCCATATCCTTTCCAATCGGCAAATACATAACAAACCCCCGATTTTGTCAGTGCGGAACCTGCGGAGAGGAACCGCCCGGTTATTCCTCCTCCCGGCACGCCGTTTTTTTCCGTTTTTTCCATTCGTTCACCGCCAATTCGTCACAGCGGTTATTTTTGGGATTTTCAGCGTGTCCCTTGATCCAATGGCAGTGCAGCTCATGAAACTGCGTTAATTCCAACAGTCTTTCCCACAAGTCCGGGTTCAAGGCGGGTTCTTTATTGGATTTAACCCATCCCCGCTTTCTCCAGCCCAAGGCCCAGCCATTTTCCAGGGCGTCAAGGACATATTTGCTGTCAGAGAACAATTCCACCACGCATGGCTCCTTCAGCGCTTCCAGACCCCGGATCACGGCGGTCAACTCCATCCGGTTGTTGGTGGTATTGGTTTCCCCTCCGGAGAATTCCCGCTCATGGCCGTTCCATTCCAGAATGACCCCCCAGCCTCCGGGACCGGGATTCCCGGAGCAGGCGCCATCGGTATACAGGGTTACGGTTTTCATTCCGGCTCCTCGATGTTTTCCACCCGCTCCAGGGAGACTACCTGATTGCCGTCCTCAACGCGCATGACGATAACTCCCTGAACATCCCGCTTATATACATTGATGGAGGACGCGGGAATCCGAATGATGACGCCGCCGTTTTCAATTACCATAACATCGTCGTTTTCTCCAACCACCCGGCAGCCGGCCACGCTGCCCGTTTTGGCCGTGATGTTATAATTTTTCAATCCTTTTCCGCCCCGGTTCTGTGCTGTCTTTTCCCCGTTTGCCCCGGTGCGCAGATATTCGGATAATTCGGTTCGTTTGCCGTAGCCGTTGACGGTGACGGTCAGCAGGGTTTTGCCTGCTTCGGCCTTCTCCGCGCCGACAACAAAGTCATTTTCCGTCAACGCGATTCCGCGTACGCCTGCCGCTTCGCGGCCCGTAGGCCGGACATCCGTCTCATGGAAGCAAATGGCATAGCCCATGGCGGTAGCAATCAGAATCCGGTCATCCCCGTTTGTGCGGATCACGTTAATCAGGTGATCGCCCTCCTCCAGAGTAATGGCCCGAATTCCCGCCTTGCGGTTGGTTTTCAGAGCGATAAAGGGAATTCTCTTGACAGTGCCTCTCCGGGTCACCATCACCAGGTATTCGTGGTCATCAAATTCCCGGGTTGTGACGACTGCGGTAACGTGTTCACCCAGCTCCAGCGGCAGCACGTTGACAATGGCGGTGCCGCGGGCAGTCCGGCCCGCCTCCGGAATCTGGTAGCCCTTCCGGTGATGCACCCGTCCCAGATCCGTAAAGAACAGCATATGGTCATGAGTGGAGGCAATCATCAGGGACTTTACATAATCCTCTTCCTTCAGATTCTGAGCATTGACGCCCCTTCCGCCGCGGCTCTGGGTACGGTAAGTATCTACGGGCATCCGCTTAATATATCCTTCCCGGGACAGCGTAAAGGCGCAGGTTTCTTCCTCAATCAGATCCTCCACATCGATTTCGTCCTCGATCTCCTGAATCTCCGTTTTGCGCTGATCGCCAAATTTGTTCCGGATCTCGATCAGTTCCTCCCGGAGGACGGCTTTCAGCTTTTCTTCGTCCGCCAGCAGCTCCAGATAATATTTAATTTTTTCCTGCAGATCGTCATATTCTCCCTGAAGCTTTTCCCGGTCAAGCCCCTGCAGCCGCTTAAGCTGCATGTCCAAAATGGCCTGAGACTGGATATCATCCAGGCTGAAACGATCCATCAGACGCTGCTTCGCGTCGTCGTAAGCCGAGCGAATGATATGAATGACCTCGTCTATGTGATTCTGCGCAATGAGCAGACCCTCCAGCAGATGGGCCCGTTCCCGGGCCTTGCGCAGGTCATACCGGGTGCGGCGGGTCAGAATTTCTTCCTGATGCTTCAGATACTCGTCAATAATCTGCCGCAGAGAAAGAATTTTCGGCTGTGTCTGGTTGTCAACCAGCGCCAGCATGATAATGCCAAAGCTGCTCTGCAGGGCCGTCTGCTTGAACAGGTTGTTCAGTACCACCTGGGGATTGGCGTCCTTTTTCAGCTCGATAACCATGCGCATGCCGTTGCGGTCCGTCTCGTCCCGCAGGTCGGAAATCCCGTCCAGGCGCTTGTCCTTCACCTGATCGGCAATATTTTTAATCAGTTGGCGCTTGTTTACCTGATAGGGAAGCTCTGTCACCACAATGCGCATTCTGTCCTTGCCGAACTGCTCAAACTCGGTTCTGGCCCGAACCACCACCTTGCCCCGTCCGGTGGCATAGGCTGCCCGGATACCGCTGCGGCCCATGATGATGCCGCCGGTGGGAAAGTCAGGCCCGGAAATATGCTCCATCAAATCCGCCAGAGTCACCTCCGGATCATCCAGCACGCAGACGCAGGCGTTGATGACCTCCGTCAGATTGTGGGGCGGAATATTGGTTGCCATGCCCACGGCAATACCGGACGAGCCGTTCACCAGAAGATTGGGAAACCGGCTAGGCAGAACCCGGGGTTCCTTTCGGCTTTCGTCAAAATTGGGGTCCCAGTCCACGGTATCCTTGTCGATATCCCGCAGCATTTCCGCGGAAATTTTGCTGAGCCGGGCCTCGGTGTACCGATAGGCCGCCGGGGGATCGCCATCCACGGAACCAAAGTTTCCGTGGCCTTCCACCAGCATATAGCGCATGGAAAAGTCCTGGGCAAGCCGAACCATGGCGTCATAAACGGAGGCGTCACCATGGGGATGGTATTTGCCCAGCACGTCGCCCACGCAGGTAGCGGACTTCTTAAAGGGCTTGTCAGAGGTCAGACCGCTTTCGTACATGGTGTACAGGATACGGCGATGAACGGGCTTCAATCCGTCCCGCACATCCGGCAGGGCGCGGCCCACAATGACAGACATAGCGTATTCAATATAGGATTTTTCCATCTCCTCCACCAGATTGCTTTCGGTAATCACCTGGTCAGGAAAACGAATATCCTCGGGTTTATAACTGCGGTTATGTGCCAATTAAGACACCTCCATATCAGAATTCCATTTCTGCCGCGCGGTTCTGTCCCCGCGTTCCGTAACGGGGGACGGAATTGTTTTCTTCAAATGTCAATATTGGCGGCATACTTGGCGTTTTGTTCAATCCATTCCTTCCTTGGCTCCACCTGTTCGCCCATAAGAACGGTGAAAATGGCATCGGCACGGCTGGCGTCCTCCAGAGTAATGCGGCGCAGAGATCTCTGCTCCGGGTCCATGGTAGTCTCCCACAGCTCATGGGGGTCCATCTCGCCAAGGCCCTTAAACCGGGAAATATCCACCTTGGCGTTGGGATTATCAGCGCGGATCTGGGCGGACACCTGATCCCGCTGCTCGTCGGAATAGGCCACCTTTACGGTTTTTCCCCGGGTAAGCTTGTAAAGAGGCGGTACCGCGGAGTAGACATAGCCATGCTCGATCAGAGGGCGCATATAACGGAAGAAGAAGGTCAGCAGCAACGTGCGGATATGGGCGCCGTCCACATCCGCATCGGACATGATGATGACCTTGTGATAGCGCAGCTTACTGATATCAAATTCTTCTCCGATTCCCGCGCCCAATGCCACAATCAGGGGATAGAGCTTATCATTGCCGTAAATCTTATCGGCCCTGGCCTTTTCCACATTCAGCATCTTTCCCCACATGGCCAGGATCGCCTGGAACCGGGAATCCCGGCCCTGAATGGCCGAGCCTGCAGCGGAATCTCCCTCAACGATGTAGATTTCACACAGACTGGGGTCCCGCTCATTGCAGTCCTGAAGCTTGTCAGGCATCTGGCCGGACTCCAGGCCGGTTTTCCGGCGAATGGACTCCCGGGCCTTCCGGGCGGCTTCCCGGGCGCGGTTGGCCATCATAGCCTTCTCCAGAATGGCCTTAGCGGTCTGGGGATGCTCCTCAAAGTAAATTGTCAGCTGATCATTGACAATCTGATCCACCAATGTGCGGATATAGGCGTTACCCAGCTTGGCCTTTGTCTGACCCTCGAACTGCGCGTCCGTCAGCTTGACGGAAATAATGGCGGTGATCCCCTCCCGGCAGTCCTCGCCGGAAACCTTATCCTCGCCTTTGATAACACCGTTTTTGGCGCCGTAGGCATTCAGAACCCTGGTCAGCGCGGTTTTGAATCCCGTTTCGTGCATACCGCCCTCCGGCGTGCGGACGTCGTTGGCAAAGGACATCAGAAATTCGTTATAGCCGTCGTTATACTGAATGGCTATCTCCGCAGATGCTTCCCCTTTTCTTCCTCTCATATAGATGATATCCGGATGCAGAGGAGTTTTGTTCCGGTTGCACCAGGAGGCAAACTCCCGGATTCCTCCCTCATAGCACATGGTATCGGTAATGACTTCCTCTTTCCGATTATCCGCGATTGTAATAGCCAGACCGGCGTTCAGAAACGCCTCCTCCCGCATACGCTCATGAAGAATCTCATAATCGTAGGTCAGCGTGTCGAACATCTCCGGATCCGGCTGGAACGTAACCTCGGTGCCGGTTTTGTCCGTCTTTCCTGCAATCCGCATTTCCTGCGTAATCTGACCTCTGGCAAATTTCATCTCGTAGATGCTGCCGTTCTTATGAACCCTCACCTGAAGCCATTCGCTCAGGGCGTTGACAACAGACGCGCCCACGCCGTGAAGACCGCCGGAAACCTTATAGCCTCCGCCGCCGAATTTGCCGCCGGCATGAAGCACAGTATAAACCACTTCCAGGGCAGGCCGCCCGGTCTGTGGCTGTATATCCACAGGAATTCCCCGGCCATCGTCGACAACCGTGATGGAATCTCCGGGGTTGATGGTAACCGCAATATGCTTGCAATACCCGGCCAATGCCTCGTCAATGGCATTGTCCACAATTTCATAGACCAGATGATGCAGACCGGAAGAGGATGTGGAACCAATATACATGCCGGGCCGTTTTCGAACGGCCTCCAGCCCTTCCAGAACCTGAATCTGTTCCGCACCGTATTCCTGCGTTACTTTTGTTTCATCAGACATTGTTGTCCTCCTGTACAATTCCATCTGTCATTGCGAGCCGGCGCGCGCACGGACCCGCAATGGCATCTATATTACTGTTCCTTTTTGAATTTTTATGGTCTTTCCCAGTTTTGTAAACCGTCCCGGTTCACAGCAGGTAATGAAAACCTGCCCGGACGAAATCTGATTCAACACGAAATCCTGCCGTCCCGGGTCCAACTCGGACAGAACATCATCCAGCAGCAGGACAGGCCTTTCTCCCCATTCCCGGCTCATCAGCTCCCGCTGGGCAAGCTTCAGACTGATGGCCGCTGTCCGGGTCTGCCCCTGAGATCCGTAGACCTTCAGATCAATCCCGGACAGGGAAACCGTAAAATCATCCTTATGCGGTCCCGTCAGACACTGGGCTGTTTCCAGCTCCGCCAGTCTGTGCTGTTCCAGATGGTCGAGAAGATTCTGGGTCAGCTGGCCTACGGAGGCAAAGGCATCCTTTACAGTAGAGACGGTTTTGTATTCCAGAGAAAAATCCTCCGCGCCGCCGGAAAACTGACGGTGATAGGCTTCCGCCGCTTTGCCAAGCCCCTGATAAAATCTTGCCCGATAGGAGATCAGAAGCGCGCCTACCTGACAGAGCCGGAGATTATACTCCGGCAATATCTCCAGCACAGAGGGATTTTCAAAATGATCCTTCAGAATCCGGTTTTTCTGCTCCAGAATCCGGTTATATTCCGTCAGGGCCGCGTCATAATTGGGACGAAGTTGACATAATACAAAATCTCCGAATTTTCTTCTTTGCGCCGCGCCGGCTTTCAGCACCATCAGGTCCTCCGGACAGAACAGCACGGCAGGCAGAACTCCCGCGATATCCCCGGACGATTTTTTTCTTACGCCATTGTGGAAAAGCTGCTTTGGCCGGGAACCGCGAAACAGCAGGAATCGCAGCGTCTGTTCCCGCTCCTGAGAAAAGACCGTGCCCTGCAGCTCCGAAAAATCCGAGCCAAAGCGTATCAGCTCACTGACACGCTGGGCCCGAAAGCTCCTTCCGCAGCCAAGATAAGAGATCGCTTCCAGCAGATTGGTTTTTCCCTGGGCGTTGTCTCCCACAATCAGATTGACGCCCGGGTCCAATTCCAGATTTGCTTCCTCGTAATTCCGAAACGAGCGCAGGGTTATCGTTTTCAGGTTCATGTGCGGATAGAAATCCGGTAAGCCTGATTCCGGAACTGAAATCTGTCGCCGGGGAAAAGCTTTTTCCCACGCATGGCACACACTTCGCCGTTTACCGTTACCTGCCCTTCCTGAATCTCCGTTTTTGCCTCGCCTCCGGAATCGACAAGCTTTGCCAGCTTCATGGCGTCCTGCAATTTGATATACTCTGTGCGGATGTAGACAGGAATTGTGTCATCTTTCCTTCTCACCGTTACCTTCATACGGGTGATCCCTGCTTTCCTTGCATAATTTCCCGGATCGGCACAAGCCTGATCCGGCTTTTCAGCCGGCCTTGATCCGAACCGGAAGTACCATATAGGCAAAATCGTATGTTTCCTCGGCAGGAGTCATAACCATGGGGCTTAAGCCGTTTGTCAGCTCCAAGGTAACCTCTTCGCCGGGAATGGCCCGCAGCGCGTCAAGCAGATAGCGGACATTGAAGCCAATCTCCAATTCCTTTCCGTCCCCGGCAAAGGAACAACGGTCCTCTGCGGACCCGATGGCGTTGCTGGTATACATCAGAAGCTCCTGATTGCCGAATACGCAGCGGACAGGGCTTTTGTATTTCTCCGAAACAATCAATCCCACGCGGTCCAGAGAGGCGATCAAGTCGGAAACATTGGCAATCAGCTTCACCGGACAATTTACGGGAACAACCTTTTTCCAATCCAGAAATTCTCCCTCCAGCAGCCGGCAGACCAGAGTCGCGCTGCCTATCTGGAACAGAATGTGCTTCGGCCCCAAGGTGAACGCGGCGTCCTCGTCGGTATCCAAAACGATTTTTTCCAATTCCTTCAGTCCGGCGGAGGGAACCACAAAATTCATCTCCCGGCCGGTGCCGCCTTCGGGACTATACGTGCGGCGGGCCAGCCGGAAACCATCCAAAGCAATGGCGGTAATGGACTCGTCCGTAACCTCGAATTTGACGCCTGTATGGATGGGTCTTCCCTGATTTTCGGACACGGCAAAGATTGTTCCGGAAATCAGTTCCTTCAGTCTGCACTGCGGAATATGGATGGCCCGGCCTTCATTCACATCCGGCAGATCCGGATAATCGTCGGCGGATTCCGCCGAGATGGTGAACGAAGCAAAGCCGGAGCGAATGGATACCTTGAACAGATCGTCAACCACAATGGTGACAGTACCCTCCGGGAGGCGGCGGATGATGTCACCGAACAATTTAGCAGGCAGAATACATTCGCCGGGTTCGGATACTTCCGCTTCGACCTCGTAGGTAATGGCGGTTTCCATGTTATATCCCGTAAGACTCAGGTATTGTCCCGCTTTGCAGAGAATTCCTTCAATAACGGTAAGGCTGCTTTTGGGAGCGACTGTGCGGCTGGCGATGTTCAGTCCGGCTACCAACGTATTTTTTTCACAGGTAAAACGCATGGTCAGGTTCCTTTCTTGTTAAATAATAAAGAGATATCTATTTATAGATAAGTTAAGGCAGTCGTAACAGCAGTAGGAAAAAGTTATGTGGAAAACCGGAATTTTCCTACTGCCGCAGGAAAAATTTCTCCACAGGCCAATGTGGAAAATTCATGAGTTATCCACACGGAACGAAAAAGAGAATCGGGAAAGGGAGTTATCCACAGGAAAACATTCCACATTTCACAGGGGTTGTGGAAAAATTCCGGAAGGGAAGGCGTCTTTGTATTTTTCCATAATCGGCGGTCA
>CAZUAN010000085.1:0-7959 GCA_964618385.1 uncultured Oscillospiraceae bacterium
TGCTGCTCCGCACAACTGTATTCTATAAGGAGTTAGTATGAAAAAAACCGCCCGGGATAACAAGCCCCGTCTGAAACCCGTAACCCATGTGGAGTTGTCTGACGAGCATATTAAGCTCCGGGGAATCCTGGCCATTGCCTTTCTGCTGCTCGGTGTCGGCCTGCTTGCGTATTCGCTGACCTCTGCGTTGAGCGTTGAAGCAGGCTGGCAGGAAGTGGAGGTGTCCTCCAACCAGATAAATTGCAGCGGCGATTTTGTGCTGATGTATGATTTCAGCGGGTCATCCAGCAGCGCTACAGAACAGTATAAACGCCTGACGAATCTGTACACGGAAGCGACAGAGGACGCGTTCCTCATTTTTACCCCCAATGTTCTGGAGGACGGTGTGGGAAACGTGGCGTTTCTGAATGCCCATGTCAATGAAACCGTGGAGGTGGAGGAAGCGCTTTACCAGGCGCTGGAGCTGGTAAACGCGTATTCCGACCGGCATGTGTTCCAGGCGCCTGCCACGGGGATGTACAATCTGGTTTTCTTTTCCGAAAGCGATGAGGAAGCAGCCTGCTTTGACCCGGCCCGGAATGAGGACAATGCCGCGTGGCTGCGGGAGCTGGCCCAATATGTCAGCGACCCGGAGGCGATTTGGCTGGAACTTCTGGGGGATAACCGGGTAAGGCTGAACGTTTCCGATGACTATCTGCGTTTTGCGGAGGAAAATGAAATAGAAGCATTCCTGGACTTTGGCTGGATGACCAATGCCTTCCTTGCGGATTATCTGGCGAATGTCCTGATCGAAAACGGATTCTGTTCCGGCTATCTTGTCAGCTACGACGGCTTTACCCGAAATCTGGATCAGCGGGGGACAAGCTACACGTTCCGGATTTTTGACAGACAGGGGTCGCAGATCGGTGTCCCTGCCCAAATGTACTACACCGCTCCTGCCAGCATCGTGTATCTGCGCAGCTACCCCATGTCAGAGGAGGACAGGTGGCACTATTACACCTATAGCTCTGGTGAAATTGTCACAATTTTTTTGGATACAGCGGACTGCATGAGCAAGAGCGCCACAAACAACCTGGTTTGCTATTCCGCGAACCAGAGCTGCGCGGAAATTCTGCTGCAGACGGCGGACGTGTTCATTGCGGAGCAGCTGCAAACGGAGAAATTGAATGCTCTGACAGCCGGCGGCGTGTTTTCCATCTGGTGCGAAGGACAGGTTATCCGCTACAACGATGCGGATTTGATGCTGGAACTGACGGAGGACAGCCAATACACGCTGTCCGGCTGATACGGATTTTTGTGAAAAGGGTGAAAACGCTTTGATAGCGCCGCAGGTGTATTCGGAACGGCAGGATACACGGATATTCCATGAAAAAACACCACTCGGGAATGAGTGGTGTTTTTGCGACACAGATCTGTAAGCCGGGTTCTGTCTTGACAGCCATCTATCTAGCCCTGCGGTTGCCCGCAGGGTCAAGCCGCCTCCTCGGGACGGCCGGGCCGGCCTGATGTCCCTCCACGGCGTTGCTCCGGGATAGAGTTTACAGCGTAAAACCCATGTCACCATGGGCCGGGTGCGCTCTTACCGCACCTTTTCACCCTTACCGGCGAGGATCCTGTCCGTGCCTGTTTTTCCATATACGGAAACGCAAACCCGGTACACACAATCTCCGCTTCCCGGAAAGTCCCGATGACGGGAAACATTCCTGGGAAGGGGCCGGCGGTATTTCTCTGTTGCACTTGTCCTGGGGTCACCCCCGGCGGGCGTTACCCGTTATCCTTGCCCTGTGGAGCCCGGACTTTCCTCACGCCTGACCTTTCGGCGCTGACGCGCGGCTGTCTGATCTTGTCGCAGAACTATTGTACTCCAAAGCAGAGAAATTGTCAAATGTCTTATACGTTCCCGAAAAAAACGAGTGTTCCGCCCGCAGCGCAGACAGATGCGGATGGCAGTGACGGATTTCACAAGGTTATGGAAACCGTCCTGCGAGGACAGAAAGAGGGATTTGAGCATCTTCAACAAAATAACGGATAAAAAATTGACGATAATTAACAAAAATTCAGGAAACGCTTTACAAAAAACCGTGCAAATGCTATAGTATGTATAGTTTCTTGCTGGATTCCATCAGAAAATAAACAGAGGGAAAAGAGCGCTCTTTTCCCCGTTCCCATGGATATGGGAACGGATGATTCCTGGCTATTCCCGGGCAATCCGGATTAGCATACATATTTTCTTTTAGGAGGAAACAACAAATGAAAAAGATCCTTGCAATGCTGCTGGTAGCTGTACTGGCTTTTAGCTTGGCGGCTTGCGGCAGCAGCACTGACAGCACAAGCGACAAGACAAAGGTGTCTGTCTTCTGGTATGATGAGAGCGACGTCTATCTGAGCTCTGTTCGTGACGCGCTGAACACGGAGCTGGACGCTCTGGAAGGCATTGAGTACGACAACCAGTTTGCCGCCAACGACCAGTCCAAGCAGCTGGACCAGATCAAGACCGCCATTGCCGGCGGCACAAAGCTGTTGGTCATCAACCAGGTCACCTCCGGCGCCGCTGACACCGCCGAGGACATCCTGGCCGCCGCAGGCGACATTCCCGTAGTATTCTTTAACCGTGCCATCGGCACCGACGGCTCTGACCTGTCCGTACTGGAAGGCCACGACAACGCCTGCTTCATCGGCACCGATGCCCCCGAGGCCGGCCACATGCAGGGCCAGATGATCGGCGACTATCTGCTGGAGCACTATGATGAGGTGGATGTCAACGGTGACGGCGTTATCTCCTACGCCATGATGAAGGGCGACGAGGCCAACATCGAGGCCATTTACCGTACCCAGTATGGTGCTGAGGATGCCAACGCTGTCCTGACCGCCGCCGGCAAGCCCGCGCTGCAGTACTTCGACGCTTCCAACACCGACTGCTATCAGGTTGACCAGGGCGGCGCATGGTCCGCTGCCGCCGCCAAGGAGTATATGGACACCAACTTCGTTACCTACAACGAGGCATCAGGCAACATGATCGAGCTGGTCATCTGCAACAACGACAGCATGGCCGAAGGTGTTGTCGCCTCTCTGCAGGAGAAGGGCTACAACAAGGAAGGCGCCCATGTGGTTCCTGTCTTTGGTGTGGACGCCACCGACAACGCCAAGGCTCTGATCGCTGAGGGCGCCATGACTGGCACCGTCAAGCAGGATGCCCAGGGCATGGCCGCCGCTGTGGCTCAGACCGTCGATAATATTGTCAGCGGCAAGACTCCCGCCGAGGCACTGGCCGCTCTGTCCGACGATCGCTTCACCATCGCTTCCGACTGCGCTTCCAAGCTGTACGTTGCTTACGCTCCCTATACTGGCGAATAAGCAGATTCCGTAATCCATCCGGGCAGCTGTCGTTCCGGCGGCAGCTGCCCCCTTTTTAGAACCCGAGACAGTTCTGCGGACTTCGGTAAGGAGCGGCGGATGCCGGACCACCCGGCGAACCGGCCTTCGCCGTTCTTTATCGTAGCCCCCGGGACAGGGCAATTTCATTGCAGTAAAGGAGGAACGCAATATGCAGCAGGATGTTCTGCTGAAAATGGTGGGTATTACCAAGACATTCCCCGGCGTCAAAGCGCTGGACAATGTCAATCTGGAAGTGCAGAAGGGTACCGTCCATGCCCTGATGGGCGAGAACGGCGCGGGAAAATCCACGCTGATGAAGTGCCTGTTCGGCATTTATAATAAAGACGACGGACACATCTATCTGGAAGGCAGAGAGGTCAACTTCAAAAGCTCCAAGGAAGCGCTGGAAAACGGCGTAGCCATGGTACACCAGGAGCTGAACCAGGCATTGAAGCGCAGCGTCATGGATAATATCTGGCTGGGACGCTACCCCACTATCGGCGGCATCGCCGTCAATGAGCGGAAAATGTACAAAGATACCATGGCGGTTTTTAAGGAGCTGGATATCCAGGTGGATCCCCGCCGGATCATGAGCACCATGCCTGTTTCCCAGCGCCAGATGGTGGAGATCGCCAAGGCGGTTTCCTACAATTCCAAGGTCATTGTCTTTGATGAGCCTACTTCCTCCCTGACGGAGGAGGAAGTGGAGCACCTGTTTAAGATCATCAACATGCTCCGGGACCGGGGCGTCGGCATCATCTACATCTCCCACAAGATGGCGGAAATCAAGAGAATTTCTGACTACATCACCATCATGCGGGACGGTCAATGGGTGGCCACGGAACCGGCGGAAAAGCTGGAGGTAAACGACATTATCCGCCTGATGGTGGGCCGTGAACTGACAAACCAGTTCCCGCCCAAGACCAACACCCCCGGCGACGTTTATCTGAAGGTGGAGAACATCACGGGTATGTACAATCAGCTGAAAAATGTCAGCTTTTATGCCCGCCGGGGTGAGGTGCTGGGCCTGGCCGGTCTGGACAGCTCCGGCCGGACCGAGACTCTGGAGAGCATCTTCGGCGTCCGTACCCGTAAGGATGGAACCATCACGCTGGACGGAAAGCCCTGCCTGAACCGCAGCGCCGGCGAATCGATTAAAAACGGCTTTGCCCTGCTGACCGAGGAGCGCCGGGCTACCGGTATTTTCGGTGTTCTGAACATCCGGGATAATACGGTTATCTCCAGCCTGAAACGTCACAAGCGGTTTGGAATTTATCTGAGTGAAAAGTCTCAGCGTGAGGACACACAGTATTATATTGACGCCATGCAAACAAAGACGCCTTCCCAGGAAACCAAAATCCGCAGTCTTTCCGGCGGCAACCAGCAGAAGGTCATCATCGGCCGCTGGCTGCTGACAGAGCCGGAGGTGCTGCTTCTGGATGAGCCGACCCGCGGTATCGACGTTGGCGCGAAATATGAAATTTACCAGCTGATTCTGGATCTGGCAAACAAAGGAAAAACGGTTCTGATGGTTTCCTCGGAAATGCCGGAGCTGCTGGGTGTGTGCGACCGGATTCTTGTCATGTCCGGCGGCCGTGTGGCTGGTGAGGTAGACGCAAGGAATACCACGCAGGAAGAAATCATGACTCTGGCTGCCAAGTATGTTTAAGGAGGTAAACAAGAAATGGCAAATCCTGTAACGACGCTCCGCAGAACCGCGGAGGAATTTAAGACAAAGGACGCCAAGGATAAGAAGCGTTATATTGTGGACAGCATTCTCAACAACGCGCTGTATATCCTGATGCTGATTTTCGTTATCTATACCGCTATTGAACAGCCCAACTTCCTGACACTGGGTTCTCTGGCAAACCTGGTTACGCAGGTGGCGGCGTATCTGCCTCTGGCGCTGGGTATCGGCGGCTGTATTGTTTTGACCGGTACTGACCTGTCCGCAGGCCGCGTGGTCGGCCTGACCGCTGCAGTCGCCGGTGTATTCCTGCAGAAAAGTGATTTTGCCAATAAGATGTTCCAACATCTGCCGTCTATCAGCACCGGCTGGATTCTGGTTACGATGCTGGCGGTTATCGCCATCGGCGCGCTTGTCGGCCTGGTTAACGGCTTCTTCGTCGCAAAATTCAGTCTGCATCCTTTCATTGTTACCCTGTCGACCCAGCTGATTACCTATGGTATCATTTTGTGGTTCTTCTCTCTGAACGGCAACAACGGCCAGCCGATTTCCGGCCTGAGCCAGGAGTACAAGAATTTTGTCGGCGGCACAATGTTCCGCCTGGGCGGTGTATCGGTTCCCTGGTATGTGCTGTACGCGGTTATTCTGGTCGCCCTGATGTGGTTTATCTGGAATAAAACTACGTTTGGCAAGAATATGTTTGCCGTCGGCTCCAACGGTGAAGCCGCCAGGGTGTCCGGTGTCAATGTGTTTTGGACCACTGTGCTGGTGCATACACTGGCCGGCGCCATGTACGGATACTCCGGCTTTATCGAGGGCGTCCGCAGCGGGTCCGTTGCCGCCAGTACCGGTCTGAACGCGGAATGCGACGCCATTGCTGCCTGTGTCATCGGCGGTGTTTCCTTTGTCGGCGGCACCGGCAAGATCAGCGGCATCATCCTGGGTGTGCTCGTGCTGCGTATCATCTTCGTGGCATTGACTATGCTGGGTGTGGATTCCTCCAGCCTGTACATCATTAAGGGCGCCATCATCCTCTGCGCTTGTTCGCTGGATATGCGCAAATACCTGGTAAAGAAGTAATGGCAGATTCCTGCGATACCAATGAGGAGCGGGAATCTTCGCAAAGCCCCAGAGAATTCCGCGGCCTTTATAAGCATGTAAAAATTTCTGTGCGTGCATTGGACATTATCATTGTTGCCTGTATTGTGGTGATTGTGGTGATTCTTGCTGCCGAACTGCAGAACCCCGGTTTTACCATAACCTTTGATTCCAAGGGAGGCACGGACGTACCGGCCCAGAATCAAATGTATGGGCAGCTACTGGAGGAGCCGGAGCCTCCCACCCGCGAAGGGTATCTTTTCACAGGGTGGTATCGGGATTATGCCTGCTATGAACTGTGGAATGTGGAAACGGATACCATCCAGGGCAGCATGACGCTCTATGCAGGATGGGAGCCAAAACCGTAAGAAGAAAAGAAGGCAAGCCGTTTTTTGGCTTGCCTTCTTTTACGGGAAATGGTATGATAGAAGGCAAGGAAAAAGGAGGAGGGGCGTGTGAAGCGGACAGCAGAATGGAATGATATTTATGATGCGGACAGAAATCTCACGGGAAAGGTCCACCAACGAGGAACGCCCTGGAAGCCCGGGGAGTACGGCGTTGTGGTCTGCGTCTGGGTCTACGATGGCCGGGGTCATCTGCTGCTGACCAGGCGGGCAAAGGGAAAAAGCTATGCCGGCACTTGGGAAAATTCCGGAGGAGCCGTAAAGACCGGAGAAACCAGCCGCCAGGCCATCGCCCGGGAACTGTTTGAGGAGACCGGCATTCGGGCGGAGGAGGACGAGTTTGAATTTCTGGATACTGACCGGGAACGGAATATGTTTTATGACCACTACTGCATCAGACGCAGGACGCGGCTGAAGGATATCGTGCTGCTGCCCGGGGAAACCGACGCGGTCATGTGGGCCAGCTTCGGCAAAATCCGCTGGATGATCCGCAGCGGGAAAATCTGCAGGGTCATTGGCAACCAGTTCAAGCGCCTGGAAAAGGAGCTGTGTTTGCGCAACATGCCCAAGTTTGGACGCTGATTTTTGGCAGGCAGAGGACTTGTTTCCGCTTGCCTTTTTTTCTCCCATGCGATATAATGAAAAAAAGCGTTTTTCAGATGTCCGGCAAAAACGCTGTCGCCGGACGAAAAGCGTTTTCTTTTTTTGTGATTATAAGAAATGGAGGAATTATTCTATGATCCAGATCGTGAATCTTCCCGTACAGCACGGCAACGCCCCACTGCGCATTGCCAAGGGGCATTTTGTGACCAACCACTCCCATATCAACTATTACATTGACATTACCAACCAGAAAACCCGCCTCAGCGACGCCAAGGACAGCGCCTATCAGCTGGTGTCCCATTTTGTCAACGATACCCCTGTGGATACGATTCTCTGCCTGGACGGGACGGCAATTCTGGGTACCTGCATTGCGGAGGAACTGACAAAAAGCGGCTTCCGCACCATCAATGCCCACCGGAGCATTTATGTGGTGGAGCCGGAATACAATGCCAATTCCCAGATCATTTTCCGGGACAATATCCAGCCAATGATCCGGGGTAAGCATGTCCTCGTGCTGATGGCCTCCGTCACCACCGGTTTCACCGCCAAGCGCTCTGTGGAGGCCATTGAGTATTACGGCGGCTATGTTGCCGGCATCGCGGCGATTTACCGCGCGGTGGACGATGTGGCCGGGTATCCCGTCCGCTCCGTCTATTCCATTGCCGATCTGCCGGATTATGAAAGCTATGATTATCGCGACTGCCCCTACTGCAAAGCGGGCAAAAAGGTGGATGCCCTGGTCAACAGCTTTGGATATTCTTCTCTGTGAGTCTGATACGGATTCTTTATAAA
>CAZUAN010000086.1:0-7952 GCA_964618385.1 uncultured Oscillospiraceae bacterium
GCCATTTCCCGCAGAATATCCAGCAGCTCGATTTTGTGGTGGATGTCCAGATAAGCCGTCGGCTCGTCCAGCACGATAATCTCCGGCTCCTGGCACAGCGCTCTGGCCAGCATGATCCGCTGCCGCTGCCCGTCGGAAAGCGTATTAAAATCCTGGTTTTCCAGATCCAGCGCGTGAACCCGCGCCAGCGATTCGCGCACAATTGCTTTGTCCGCAGGGGTCAGCTTACCCAGAATGTTGGTGTAGGGGTAGCGGCCCATGGCCACCACTTCGGCGCAGGTCATAAGCTCCGGCCGGATGCGGTCCGTCAGAACCACGGCTACCTGTCTGGCCATGTCCTTGCCGGACCAGCGGTATATCTCATTGTCCCCGATATAAGCCTCCCCGCTGATTTTAGCCAGATGGCGGGTAATCGATTTTAAGATTGTGGATTTTCCCGCCCCATTGGGGCCGATCAGCGTCAGAATCTTTCCCTTTTCTATGCTGATATTGATGTCGTGAATCAGGATGTTCCGGTTATAGCCCACGGCCAGCTCCGATGTCTTAAAATATACCATCCTATTCCTCCTGTGGGCGATGGCGTT
Organism: uncultured Oscillospiraceae bacterium; assembly: GCA_964618385.1. Classification (GTDB taxonomy): domain Bacteria; phylum Bacillota; class Clostridia; order Oscillospirales; family Oscillospiraceae; genus Faecousia. Next base: position 585 of record CAZUAN010000086.1, read on the forward strand.
TCAGCATCATACCAATGACTACCGGAGCGCCAAAGGCCGACGTTACGGTTCCGATTGCCATCTCCGTTGGGGAGAAGGCGGTTCTGGCAATCAGGTCGCAGAAAATGCAGAACACCGCCCCGCACAGATAGGTCGCGGGAATGACCAGCAGCGGCCGGGAGGTCTTCAGCAGCGTTCTGGTGATATGAGGAACCGCAATCCCAACGAAGGAGACAGGTCCGGCGAACGCAGTTACGCAGGCAGACAGGAAACTGGAAAGCACAATCAGCATACCCCGGAAGAGCTTAATGTTGATGCCCAGGCTTTTGGCATAGCCCTCTCCCAGAGCGTAGGCGGCGATGGGCTTGCTCAGAAGCCACGCGGCAAGAAACCCCAGCAGGCACATCAGCGCCGAGAAACGCACATTGCTCCAATTCGCTCCGGAAAAGCTTCCCATTGACCAGGAGGTCAGGTTCACAATATCCTGCTCCTTTGCGAATGTCACAAAAAAATCGGTAATGGCGGGAACGCGCATTCCCTCCGGAACCACCAGCATACTCACGTCATTAGAGCCGCCCCGGATCATTCGATACCCGCCCTTATACAGCTCAATGGAGAAATTCTCGGCGTAGTCCAGTTCCATCTCTCCCTCGGACACCAGCACGCCGTCATAGCTCTCCTCTGCGGATGTCTCAGCGGCGGTTTCTCCGGTGACGGTTTCTTCGGCGGCGGTCTGTTCTGTGCCGTCCGGTGCTTCCGCGTTCGTTGCCTCACCGCAGGCCGTCAGGCAGGCCAGTACCATGGCCAGCGCCAGCAGCAGAGCAGCCGGCTTTTTTTGTGGTCTTCATCAATATTTTCCTCCCGATGATAAAAAATGAATGACAAATTCCAGGCTTCTGCCCACGTCGGGGAAAACGCTCTTCCCCGGAGTATTTTGAAGGCTGTTCCAAGCCGCCCGGAATTGCCCGGCAGATTTCCGGATGGCCGCACAGAGATCCCATCAGCGCTTTGGGACGTCAAAGGCCGTGGCAGCATACGCTGCCACGGCCGTTTTTCCGCAGCAAAATACCCCCTACTATCCTATTCCGTGATAGGGGCCAACTTCAAGCAGGTCTTCTGGCTTACGCATCCGGAGGACCGGGGCCCTCCACGCTCAGAGCTTATGCCTTCCCAGTTTCCCAGTGACTGACTCCCGTCAACAAGCTCTGGCTTCCGCGCTTACAGCGGCGGTACCGTCCAGGACTCTCACCCGGTTGTCTATTCTCCCGCAGAATTTCAGCTGCGGACACTTGAAGCGTAATGGAATTTTTCAAGATTATTTTATACATGGCTCTCTTTTTGTCAATTCCTTTTTCTCTGCCCATTCCATGTGGCTTTGGCCACGCGGTGTACCCGGAAAAACGGCACGAAAAAGAGCGCCGCAAATGCGCCCCATACCGTTCTAAACGCGCCTGTGGCGCGGTAAAAAGGTTTTCAGCCTTTTCATAAGAACCAGTACAACAGATTTATAATAGCATATTGTCCCGGGGATTGTCAACCGGAAATTGGCGGAATGCCTAAATTCTGCATTTTGCAAAAAGAAAAATAGTATAATTTGTACAATATCCCATATTGCTTTTTTCAAAAACTCGTGCTATCTTATAAATACAAAGAGGTGATACCAATGATCTGAGTGATCGGGGTTCCAATATCATAGGGAACCAAACAGGCGGTTCGCTTCTCATTTCTTCCGTTTATATATGATTCTGTGTCAACAAAAAACCTGTTCGGAAGTGATCTGTTTGCGAGGAAGCGGCGTCTGATCCTGCAGAAAGAGAGGTTACCCAAAGATGCTAGATATCAAAAATTTCAGGAAGTGACCCTTGACGTGTGCGGATGCGCGGCAGTCAGGGGTCACTTCTTTTTGCTGTTTGCGTCCTGCGGGGCGCTTTTTTTTACAGCAGTTGACAAGCAGCTAGTCCGAATGATAAGATACCTTTATATCGGGAGGGAGGTGCGCCCATGCCGGCCATCGCGCAGCGAAAAACCGGACTGTCCGGCAATCAGCTGAAGATTCTTGCCATGCTTGCCATGACCTGCGACCATGTGGGCCTGCAGCTGCTGCCCCAATTTGGAATCCTTCGCATCATCGGCCGGTTGGCGCTGCCTGTTTACGCCTACATGATCGCCGAGGGCTGCCGCTATACCAGCAGCCGCAGAAAATATCTGCTGCGGCTATCGGTTTTGGCGCTGGCATGCCAGACGGTGTATTTTGCGGCAACCGGCTCTGTATATCAGTGTATTCTGGTGACATTTTCTCTTTCGGTATGCCTGATTTATGCGGCGGACAATGCCAGAAACCGCCGGGATTTACCCTCGAAGCTTCTGAATGGGGGCGTTATTCTGACAGCGGTGTTTATCTGCATTCCGTTGCCAAGGCTGCTGCCGGGAACCGATTTTGCAGTGGATTACGGCTTTTTGGGGGTATTGCTCCCGGTCCTGATCTACTGCGGAAAGGGCAAGCGGCAGCGGCTGGCCTTCCTGACCCTGGGTGTCGTGCTGCTGGCGCTGGAATATGGCGGTATCCAGTGGTGGGCGCTGGCAGCGGTTCCCCTGTTGGCGCTGTACAACGGACAGCGGGGAAAATACGCCATTGGGCGGCTGTTCTATCTTTACTATCCGCTGCATCTGGTGGTCATCTACGGGATCAGCCTGATTCTTTCATCCTGCAGCGTCCGCTGATACGTCCCATCCCCGCAGAATCCCGAATAGCAGTATCAGAGAACCTCTGAACAAATCGTCTGCGGCTGGATGGCGGATCTTGCCGATTTCATCAGAGCTTCCTTAGGAATATTGCTTCTTTCCGAAGCCGTTGTCTGCCGTTCTTAACGCGCCTGTGGCGGCTATATAATCACAGAAGCCTTCCGCAGGTTTCCGGCCTGCGGAGGGCTTTGCGTTGTTTCAGGATGACTCAAATACATGGCCTAATCAAAGGCAAGCCCAAAATACGCGGGCGTGTTCCTGCCTGCCTTCAGCGGGCGGAACATGGCAAACGGGATACTGTCCCCAGGCGTGCGGAAAACGCCCTGCGCGAAGCCCAGCGCGCTTACAATTCCCGGAGCAGCCTCCCGGTTCCCCAGCAGCTCCAGGCCCCGCAGCTGCCCGTTCTCCTGGCAGGCGGCCAGAAGGAAATCGGTTCCCGCATAAAATGCGGCGTAAGATGCCAAGTAGGACAGATTTTCCTTTTCCTGAATCACGCCGCCCTCGGGCAGGAAACTCCGCCGAAGTCCGGCAAATTCCGCTGCTGACACCGCCCGCAGCGGCACAGGAACGCCCGCGCCGCACGAAAATTCGCTGACGCCGCCGCAATCCCGATAGCCCATGGCGCCATACATACGGCGCAGGCCCGCTTCCGCAGGCATCAGCAGCGCTCCTTCATAGCCCCGTTGGGTCAGAATTCTGTGGGCATCCGCCATCAGCGCCCGGCAAAGTCCCTGCCGCCGGTATTTCGGATGGGTCGCCACAGCATAGAGGTAAGCATATTTTCGGCCCCGACATTCCGTGTCAAACCAGTAGAGCGCGGCGGCAACCCGATCTTCCACCGTTATGCAGCGGCAGCGTTCCAAAGCGTAAGCTGTGGAGAAAAAGGCTCCAATCATATCGTCGCTGTCATCGAAGGACAGCTTCCAGAGTCCCCGCAGCTGAGGCTCCAGTTCCCGGGCGGCATAGTCAATCCGCATGGATGTCCTCCATAAAAAAGGCCCAATCCTTTTCAATCATATGGTGCGGATGATAGGACAGCTTGGCTTTGCGCAGTCCTTCCACCCCCATGTCATCCTCCCGGTCCAGAAATTGCACATCGGGATATTTCTGCCTGATGTACCGGGCAAACTCGCAGTTGATGGCGGCGTAAGCGCCTTCCGCGTCCTCCCGCGCCTTTTCGAAATGGACGTCAAAGGCATTTTTTGCCAGCCGGGAGCCGACGGTCACAGCCAGCACTTCGCTTGCGTCCATCAGGAGAATCCCCTCCAAATTCAGACTGCGGAAATTCTGAAACGCCTTTTCCATAGCAATGCTTTCCAGCATATAATTTCCGTGGGGGTCCTCCCGCATGCGCTGCCGGTACCAGCCGTCGACCATGTGCTGCGCTGCAGGCGTGTTGCCGGCGTCAATGGGCTGAATTTCATAATTCGGGTGTTCCGTGCAGAAACGATGAAAATGGTTCCGTTTTTTCTGAAATTTCCGCCCTTTCAGATCGGCAAGATCGTCTATGGCATAAACATAGTCAAAGCCGTCCCGATCTGTGCGGAAGGCAAACCGTCCGGGAAACCACGCCTCCAGTTCCGCCCGATCCTCCGCCAGAACGTTGGTAATGCGGCATGGAATGCCGCGCTGCTGAGAATCCTGCACAATCTCCGCAATCACAGCTTTCCGGTCCCCATCGCCAATGGGATAAGGATAGACGCTGCGGCCGTTAAAATGGGAAAAAAAGGCCGCGCAGCCATGGCGGAAGGCAATCTGCTGCCTGCCCCAGAGAAACAGGTTGGCAAAGGCATACTCACAGCCCCGCGGGGGGCAGGAAAAGAAAATCCGCTCGTAGGCTTCTCTCTGGGATAATTGTAACCGTTGGAAATCGATCATGGTTTTCACGTCCTCTTTCGGATCTTGGTTCCAGCCGGCATCCGCTGCGGCGCCTGACTTCCGGTTTGCGCGGACATTATCATAGCATAGTTTTGCCCAAAAAACAAGAACGGACTCTTTGAATGAAACGCAAAATGCAGGATGCGCCGCGCAGCCTGCATGTTTTGCATTTTCCGCTGTTACGCGGCAAACAGTCTCTGATCCAGATGACGCTTTTTCATGGCACAATACAGCACGGAACCAAACACCAGCAGCACGGCTGCCTCACCGATGGCGATATACAAAGCGTTGAGCCAGAACCCGCCGCCGATGTAAACCGCCAGTTCCCATCCCACCGCAATGGCATTGGTCAGTGCGGGCAGCAGCATTCCCAAAAGGGGATAGCCTTTTACGCACCAGTTCCGGGTCAGCCACATGCCTGCCGCAGCCAGCAGCGTGGCCAGTGAACCCACCACGAAATCCAGCGGCAGCGCGGCGGCATAGGTGATGTTGAAGACCAGGCAGCCGATGGTCAGCCCCGGGATTGCCGCAGGGGTAAAAAAAGCCAGGACGCACAGCGCTTCCGATATCCGCATCTGGATCATCCAGGTGGCGCTGCCGGGAAGGATCAGATTCTGCAGATGTGTCACGACGGCATAAAGAGCGGCAATGATGGCCGCATGGACAAGGTAACGGGTGTTTCGATTCATGGTAACAGCTCCTGACAATCAAAATTGGGGCAGAACGTGACTGCACCCAACAAAAAACGGGCGCAATGCGCCCATCGGATTCCCTAGTTTTGTTTACCGACAGGATGGTCACGAACTGTCCTATGAAGTTGCCCCTATTATACGGCAGCGTTTTCCAAAAGTCAAGAACGGCTGCCTCGAAAAAATGCTGCGTCCAGCGTTGGACGCAGCGTTTTCTTTTTTTATTTCGCAAACTCCACAGCCTTTGTCTCGCGGATGACGTTGACCTTAATCTGGCCGGGGTATTCCAGCTCGGCTTCAATCTTCTTGGCAATGTCCCGGGCCAGCAGAATCATGTTGTCCTCGGAAACCACTTCCGGCTTCACCATAATCCGAACCTCCCGGCCCGCCTGGATAGCATAGGCCTTCTCCACTCCGGGATAGGAGCCGGTAAGCTCCTCCAGCTTTTCCAGGCGCCGGATATAGTTCTCCACGTTCTCCCGGCGGGCGCCGGGACGGGAAGCGGAAATGGCGTCGGCCGCCTGCACCAGTACGGCAATGACGGTCTTCGGTTCCACATCCCCGTGATGCGCTTCAATCGCATTGACAACGACAGGATTTTCCTTGTATTTCCGGGCCAAATCCGCCCCCAGCTGCACATGGCTGCCCTCCACCTCGTGGTCAATGGATTTACCCAGGTCATGCAGCAAGCCGGCGCGCTTCGCCATGGCGATGTCCACGCCCAATTCGGCAGCCATCAGGCCAGCAATGTGAGCCACCTCGATGGAGTGGTTCAGCACGTTCTGCCCATAACTGGTACGATACTTCTGGCGGCCCAGAATCTTCACCAGCTCCGGGTTCAGATTGTGGACGCCTGTCTCATAACAGGCCCGTTCGCCTTCCTCCCGGATGGTGCGGTCAACCTCTTTGCGTGCTTTCTCCACCATATCCTCAATCCGGGTCGGGTGGATGCGGCCGTCTACGATCAGCTTCTCCAGAGCCAACCGGGCAATCTCCCGGCGGACAGGATCAAAGCAACTGATGGTGATGGCCTCCGGCGTGTCGTCAATAATCAAATCAACGCCGGTAATCGTCTCCAGTGTGTGGATGTTCCGGCCTTCCCGACCAATGATGCGGCCTTTCATCTCATCATTGGGCAACGTCACCACAGAAACAGTCGTCTCGGCAGTGTGATCAGCGGCACAGCGCTGAATGGCAGTGGCAATGATTTCACGGCCTTTTTCCTCGGCCTCGTCCTTCGTCTGCTGCTCGATCTCCTTGATCTTCATAGCCGCTTCATGCCGGACGTCATCCTCAATGCTCTGCAAAAGGTATTGCTTGGCCTGCTCCTGGGTCAGTTCCGAAATCTGCTCCAGCGTCTCCAGCTGTTTGCGTTTCAGTTCTTCCGCCTGAGCCTGAGCCTCGTTGATTTTCTGGAGCTTTTTGGACATCTCATCTTCCTTGCGCTCAAACGCTTCGGTTTTCTTGTCGAGAGCGGCTTCCTTTTGCTCCAGGCGGCGCTCCTGCTTGCTCAGCTCGGCGCGGCGCTCTTTGACCTCTCTGTCATGTTCTGTGCGTGATTTATGGATTTCATCCTTGGCCTCCAGAAGCATTTCCTTCTTGCGGCTTTCCCCGCTGTGAATCGCCTCATTAATCAGCCGGGTTGCTTCCATTTCGGCAGACCCGATTTCCCGTTCCGCCACCTTTTTCCGGTAGACAATGCCCAGAGCAAAGCCTCCCGCCAAACCGACCAGAATACCAATGACGATCATCAGAATCTGATACCATTCCATAAATATGCAGCACACCTCCTTCTTAGTAAAATAGGCGCAGAAGGGGTGGCGCTTATATCCCCATGTGAAATTGTGTACGATACCAGCCGGGACACCCCGGCCAGATATTTAGCAAACGCCATGAGGCGTAAAACGCATACCCCGACCCTTTCCGCCGGTTATCAAGGAAACGCAATGCCCAGACAAACGCCGGGACAGCGTACACCATACTTGGTTTATTTTACAATCATCCATCCGAGATGTCAAGAGTCAGGGGAAAAAATTGTGCAATTTCTTGTCTGTGCTAAAATGATATGAACCAAATAAAA
>CAZUAN010000087.1:0-7914 GCA_964618385.1 uncultured Oscillospiraceae bacterium
CCTGAGTCAAAATCTCTCGCTGCCAGTTCTTGCCGATTTCATCAGAGTTTCCTTAAAGAGAAAAAAGCGGATGTTCGCGAAGCCTGCCGAAGGCCGCGGAAACAGGACAAAGAGCCTGATACGGATTTTTGGTATTTTCTATTCCGAAAATACCAAAAATGACAGCGCCGCAAGGCGATGCCTTCCGGATAAAAGGATTTCCTTTTGCTTCCGTCTCGACGCTTGACATAGAACTGAAATATCGGGGCGGGGACTCCGCAATCCCCGCCCTGTGTGACGGCTTACTTTACGATAAAACCGGCGGGGAGCTTCCAGGAGCTGTTGGAATAGTAGAATGTAACGGAGGTCATCAGATATTCCCCGTCATAGTACATACAGGTGGAGCTGCCGCCATCCAGGTTGGCGGCGTTCACCGCGCCGTACTGGGTCATTATTTCGATCAGGTCGGCGGCGGAGGCACCCAGGTGGCCGTTTTTGCCCCGGCCATCCGTAACCAGCAAAAGGACGGAACCATCGGCGCACTGACCAATGGCGGTGCGGGGGTTCAGGCCGCTGCCTGTCCCGTTCATGCCCCGGGGATTGCCATTGATAATCAGCTGGACAAAATGGTTGTTTGCGTCGCTGCTTTCCTCCTGGAACGTCACCGCGTCCCGGATGCCTTTCTCGTCCACCAGGGCTTCCAGCTGGGCGGGGGTCATGCCGTTGATATCGAGGATCTGCAGAATGTTGTCGCTGTCAAATCCCACAAGAACCAGCCCCGGATATTCGTTTGGCTGGTTGTACTGAATCTCGCCGTTACTGACAATGACGCCATAGGGACGGCCGCCGGTGTTGTTGGTGGAGTCGTAGATGCCGCCATTGATGGCAGCGATGGCGCCATTCTGTTCCGCCAGCTCCTGCAGGGTAACGCCGGTGTCCCGCCAGGGGTAGATGGTAGCCAGACTGATCCGGGAGGGGTCGCGAACCTTGATCAGCTTGGCGGTATATGTCCTGCCGGAGATCTCTATTACCTCCAGATCCTCCGCCTCGGGGCCGGAATCGCTGTCCTCAAAAGGCTCAAACGTAATCAGATTGGTGTCCACGTCATCGTCCAGCTTCACCATGGAGTTGGCGTCCACAATTTCCTGAACCTCCTCGGAGGGGACGAACCAGGAAACCAGGAATTTCAGCTGCCCGGTTTCCAGCATGGTGGTGACGAATGTGCGCTTGGCGCTGGGGGATGTGGAGCCGCAGATCATCTTCAGGGAGATCAGCAGCGTGCAGGCGAAAACCGCTGCCGCAGTCAGCACCACCGCAAGAAAGCGCAGCAGATACTCTCCCAGAGTGGGCCTGCGGTATTTGGGCCGGCTGGGCTGCCGGGACGCGGCAGACTGGGACTGCTCAGACGCAGCGCGGCGGGACGGACTGGATGCCGTCCGCGCTGTGCCACGGGCCTGCTGTGCCGGTTCCGGGCGGCGCTTTTGGGGCCGCGCTTCGTATTTTCCTCTCATAGCGCACCTCTTTACGGAATTTCGCGGTAATCTACAAGCACCCAATGGGGATCGTCTTTGCCGTTATCGGTATCGTCATAATTTACGAAATAGAATGTGGAATTGATGATGTCGTTCACTTCTTCCCCGGTGCGGGTCAGAACCAGCTTTTTCTCCAGACGAATATCGCAGGAGAAGCAGTTTTCGGAGTAAACCACATAATTGGACGCGGTTTCCACCTGGAAAGGCGGCTCCTTCAGGGTATGGGTACTGGTGAAGGTGATATCGATGCCGGAGGCCCATTGCCACGCCACGTCCTGCAGGTAGGAGCCTTTGATCAGGTAGGGGGAAAGCTGGCCGTAGCCGTGATTGGCACCAGTGAGATCGTTGGTCATGAAAAGACTCCACAGCTTTGCCACCGCCAGCGGGTCAATGTCCACAGAGAGGGACAGGGAATCCTGCCCCGCAAAATCCCCAACAAGGGTGACCTGCCTGTTTTCTACGGTAAAGTCCACGTCGTTTCCGTCGCTGTCCAGAATCCGGAAGTCCGGCTGGCTGGAGAGCAGGCGCAGAATATAGGTGGCGGCGTCCGGCACATCCGGGCAATATTCCTTCACGTATTTCAGTTCCTCAATGGGCTGTAGGGAGGCGGCCTCTATCGATACAGGCTCCGCTCCGCAAATGGTATAGCTTGCGGGGATCGTGACCTGATAATCCGTAAACGTGGGGAGATTCCCCTGGTCATAGGGGACACTGTTGCCCAGAATGTCGCCAATTTCCACATTCAGAGGAGTCAGGCTGCGGACATCATAGCTGGCTGTTCCATCGCGGATGGTACCCTGCAATACTGTGCCGTTGCTTTTGACAATCACGGAGGCAGGGGCGGTGAGGGTAAATTCATAGCCGGTGATTTCCATCTTTTCCACGCTCCACCGATCCAGCGTGAAGATCAGCAGACGGGTTTCCTGCCCCTCGTGGTTCAGCGAAGCGGTACCAACCTTGCAGCCGTTGCTTAGAATGCTGAAGGTTTTCTTCACAGAATCCACCCCGCTGTGTTCTTCCTGAAAGGAAACATCGCCGGACAGAAAATCCTGTTTGAATTGCGCGATCTCCTCCTCAGAGGCGCCCCATTCGCTTCGCATTTTCTCCAGGGACAGAATATCCTCAAAGCTGTCTTCGGATTCCGGATCGCGCAGCTTTTCTATCTGGGCGGTCAGGATGTTTTCCGGCTGGGAGGCTTCATAGTCTTTCAGGGCGATATGTACATAGATCAGCACACAGGCGGAGAATGCCAGCAGCACAGTCAGAATCATCAGATAGGTGCGCCGAAAAGGACGCGGCCTTCGTTTTTTATGGGGTGGACGGCGGCGGGAACCGGCCGGCTGTGGCCGGCTTTCCTTCACGCTTTGTTCTTTCATGGCAATTCCTTTCCGTGTACTCTTGTTTCGACACAATATCCTTTTTATAATATAGCCTATTTCCAGGCTGAATTCAAGATAGTTAAGAGAATCTTAAACGGATATTCCCGATTGACAAACACAGCGGTGACTGGTAAAATAAGCATGGATTTATACATCACAGATATCATATAAGGAGAATTGTATTATGAAATTGAGTGGAAAGTCCATCGTCGTCACAGGGGCATCTTCCGGAATGGGAAAAGCCATTGTCGAGCTTTTTGTAAAAGAAGGGGCGAATGTCGTGGCGGTTGCACGGCGCAAGGAGCGGTTGGAGGCTCTTGCCGAGAGCCTTGCGGATGCTCCCGGAAAAATCCTTGCATTTTCCGGTGACGTTTCCAAGCGCGAGGACGATGAGGCTATGATCGACCTGGCTGTCAAGGAATTCGGCCGGCTGGACGTATTGGTGAATAATGCCGGCGTCATGGATGATATGGCTCCGATGGCTGAGGCCAGCGATGAAAAGTATGAATACGTCATGTCCATCAATGTCTATGGGCCAATGGCCGCCATGCGGAAGGCCTGCCAGGTTTTCCTGTCTCAGGGCGGCGGCAACATCATCAATGTGTCATCCATAGGCGCGTCCCATCAGGCAGCCGGCCCCATCTATGGCGCGTCTAAGGCCGCACTCAACGCCATGACCCGCAACACCGCGTTTATGTACAAGAAGGAAGGCATTCGCTGCAATGCGATAGCCCCGGGTTCTATCAGCACCGAGATCGGATCAGCCATGGGGCGTCCCAATGTGGACGGCTACCAGCGCCTGAGCGGTGTGCTGGGCCTTAGCCCTGCCATGGGACAGGCTTCCGATATTGCCAGAGCCGCGCTGTTTTTGGCCAGCGATGATTCTGCCTATATCAGCGGCGCGATTCTGCCCGTGGATGGCGGCTGGACATCCTTTTAAATCCCGACCGCCTTTGGCGGACCCGGAACAAAAGGGCTGCGCCCAATCACAATCGGGATTCAGCCTGATACTGATATTTCATAAAAATGTTTCATTCAAAAAATAGGATTACCCCTGAAAGCGTATAAACATACCTGATACGACCGTGGCAGAACGCAAAGCAGTGTTCTGCCACGATTCCTGTTGCCCCGTTGGGATGATCGCAAAGGGCCAGCGGCATACTATGCCTTGATAAAAAAGCTGGGTACGGATATGCCATGAAACAGGCTGCTTCCTCAGATTCAGAGCCGTATTCAGGAGGAACCCTCTGCGGCATCCGGATCAGAGGTTCCCTTGCCGGATTTTTTCAGGGCGTGAAATTCCTGGTATAGTCCGACTGCGGCGGTAACCCCCAGGCGTTCCGCTTCCTCCAGCAATTCCTCCAGATCCGCCGCAGTGCGCCACAGGGTGAATTTCGCGGCGAAATCCGGCAGATCGATCCGGTAATGGCAGTGCAGTGTTTCTTCCCGGCGCCCATTGGCCACAGGAAAAGGGCGGGGCAGGGGAACGGCGCAGGCGCCCTCTTTTGTCAGGGTCAGGGCGATACCCTCCAGTGTGATATCCAGCCACAGCTTTCGGCCCTGCCAGGGTGCGAGATGGGCGGAAAGGGCGGTATCCGGCGGTACAGGGGGCAGAAAAACCGGGCAGTCCAATCCGTCCCCGTATTTGTCGGATATGATGACGGGGCAGGAAAGGGTGTCTGCCAGGTACCGCACTAGGGCGGCGGTTTCCGGCTCCCTCGGGCGCTGAAAGTCCAACAGCAGCCCCTGGCAGTTCAGCGCTGTGATCCGCTCCTCCAGCTGCCGTGCGATGCGCACCGGGTCGTGTCCGTGAATGGGGGTGCGGTCGTTGAGAATCAGCAGCGAATCCGGGGGCAGGGCATTGGGAAGATTGGATAGTCCGGTGCCGTAAGGGGAAAAATGACAGGCCATCCACGCAAGTCCCGACGGCAAAGGGCCGTTTGCCCGGATTTCTGCCGCTGTCATGGCAAAATATTGTGCAATCGCCATGGACAAATTCTCCTTTCCGTGGTATAATGTCAAAAAATTGACCGGGATTTTTTCCCGGACCTGCCGGAAACGCAGGCGCGGCATTTCCCCATACTATATGAAAGCGCGGAGGACATTATGCCCTTTTCTCCATTTCCCCGGTTTCTGGCAAACAGCCTGACCGATTTGAACCCGGCGCTACTGCACTCCTTTGGCATCCGTCTTTTGATGCTGGATTTTGACAACACCATCGTACCCTACACCACCGACGTACCCACGCCGGAAATGGAAGCATGGCTGTCGGCTATGAACGGGTCGGATATTCAGGTGTGCGTTGTTTCCAACAGCCATAAAAACCGTGTGACGGATTTTTGCCGGAAACGGGGGCTGGACTGCATCACCCGCGCGAAAAAGCCGTTTTCGAAGGGAATCCGACAGTGCCTGGGAAAATATGGCATCCCGGCCTCCGAAGCGGCGCTGGTGGGGGATCAGATCTACACCGACACGCTGGGGGCCAACTGCGCCGGGGTTATGCCGATTCTGGTGGCGGCCATTGACAATCATAATTTCTGGCTGAAGGCGCGTCACGCGCTGGAACTGCCTTTTATTTATTTTGTAAGAAACAGGAGGATTTGACCATGAGAAACATTGAAAAATATCTGACGCTGCTGGATGGCGAGGTGGATGGCCTGCTGCTGACTTCCCGCTACAGCCGTCATTACGGCGCGGAATTTGACATTGCCGAGGGCGTTGCCATCGTCACAAAAAAGGGCTGCCGCTACTTCACGGACAGCCGTTACATCGAGTCCGCGCAGAAGAACTTAAACGGGTTTGAGGTTCTGGAGGTCAACAGGCTCAACGGTTACTATAAGCGTCTGCGCGACGCCATTGCCGATTTCGGCGTCACCGCTCTGGGATACGAGGAAAACTACCTGACCGTGGCAGAGCTGATGGGCTATGAAAAAAACCTGAACGTCAAGCTGGTTCCCTACAATCAGAAGATCAACGGATTCCGGGGTACGAAGGAAAGCTGGGAACTGGAGCGGATGCGCAAGGCCCAGTCCATTACCGACAAAGCTTTCGCCGAGGTTCTGACCCGCTTCAGGCCCGGCATGACAGAGCTGGAATTGCAGGCGGAGCTGATCTACTGCATGTATAAAAACGGCGGAACCGGGCTGGCATTTGATCCCATTGTGGTTTCCGGTCCCAACACCAGCCTGCCCCATGGCGTTGCCGGAGAGCGGGTAATCCAGCCGGGAGACTTTGTCACCATGGACTTTGGCGCCTCCTATATGGGCTACTGTTCCGATATGACCCGTACTGTGGCGGTTGGCTCCGTCACCGAGGAGATGAAGCGGGTCTACGAAACGGTGCTGAAAGCACAGCTGGATACCATTGCCATGACAAAAGCCGGCATCCCCGGCAAGGATATCGACGGCAATGCCCGCAGAATCATCACGGAGGCCGGATATGGGGAGTATTTTGGCCATGGCTACGGCCACAGCCTGGGCCTGGAAATTCATGAAAATCCCAGCCCCAGCGCCGGCAACGCCGAGCCCATGCCTGTGGGCGCTGTCTGCTCCGCCGAACCCGGCATTTATCTGCCCGGAAAATTCGGCGTTCGGATCGAAGACGTGACGATTTTGGGCGAGGATGGCTGCGAGGTCATTACCAGGAGCCCGAAGAATTTAATAATTATCGAAAATTAACGCATTTCCTCTTGAAAAATTACACTTTGGAGATTATAATACACTTGCTAAAGCCGTACATAAAAAAGCTTTCCGGAAGGAAAGGCAGTTTAGGAGGATCGACACAATGATTTCAGCAGGCGAATTCAGAAACGGCATTACCTTTGACTTGGATGGCAAGGTCATGCAGGTTGTCGAATTTCAACATGTAAAGCCCGGGAAGGGCGCCGCGTTTGTCCGCGTGAAAATGAAGAACGTCATCACCGGCGGCGTGACGGAAACCAGCTTCAACCCCACCGCCAAGTTCCCCACCGCTTATGTTGAGCGCAAGAAGATGGAGTATTCCTACAACGACGGGTCATTGTACTATTTCATGGATCAGGAAACCTATGAACTGGAGCCGCTGGACGCTTCCGCGCTGGATGATTCCTTCCGGTTCGTGAAGGAGAACGACATTTGCACCATTATGAGCTACAAGGGGAAGGTCTTTGGCGTGGAGGTCCCGAATTTTGCGGATCTGGTAGTCACCAAGACGGAGCCGGGCTTTGCCGGTAACACCGCCACCAATGTTACCAAGCCGGCCACCCTGGAAACCGGGGCCGAGGTCAAGGTGCCTCTGTTTATCAACGAGGGCGATAAGATTCAGGTGGACACCCGTACCGGCGAATATCTGGGCCGTTCCAAGACTTAAACGTTCGTCTGCCATGAAGGGAAAAGGAGAATCTGCTATGACGATTTCTGAAAAGTCCGCCTATCTGAAGGGCCTGATGGATGGCCTGTCCCTGAACACAGAGACCAATGAGGGCAAGATGATTGCGGCCATCGTGGATCTGCTGGGCGATATGGCCAAGCGCGTCACCGACATTGAAGAAACAACCATTGCCATTTCTGACGAGTTGGATGAAATTGAGGAAGACCTGGACGCGATTGAGGATTTCATCATGGAGGAAGACGATTCCGACGATGACGATGAGGAAGACGACGACTTTGACTGGGACGATTCCGACGAAGAATACGACGAAGGCTTCGATTTTGGCGGCGAGGACGCCACCATTTATGAGGTGGAGTGTTCCTGCGGCAATGTCGTGGAGTTTGATGAGGAGACACTGGAAAAGGGCAGCATTGTCTGCCCCAACTGCGGGGAAACTCTGGAATTTTCCCTGGATGACGTGGATGACGAATAATTCCGGCCGGGAAACACGGGAGCATGTGAAATAACTCCCTTAATCGCCGCTTCCGAAAGTTAATAAAATCCCACAGAATGTCCGGTTTGGAAAACATTCTGTGGGATTTCATTTGCTCATATACAGCAGCCCGACGCTTCTCCCGCTTTGAAACCATGCCCGGGCAGGCGGGTCATGAGAACCT
>CAZUAN010000088.1:0-7808 GCA_964618385.1 uncultured Oscillospiraceae bacterium
AATAGTATCAGCCGTCATGTTCGGCCGCAAAACGGGCCGGACAGGGGCTTTCCTCCGCTGTCAGGACATGAGCGCCCTGAAATTCCACGTGCAGGGGCAGTATCTGCCAGTTTTTCTCCGTGATGCTGTTCAGCTTTCGAGCCAGCTTCTGCTCCAGCCGGGTATCTTGGGTCACGCACAGCAGGGTGGGGCCGGCGCCGCTGAGACAGAAGGCCGCGCCGGTGGTGCGGACCAGCGCCTCAATCTTTTCGTAGTCGGGGATCAGCTGCTTCCGGTAGCTCTGGTGAAGTCTGTCCTGCATGGCGTTGCGCAGCAGCTTTTCGTCACCAAGCTCCAGGGCCTTCAGAACCAGCGCCCCATGGGCGATGTTGTAGATGGCATCGGAACGGCTGATCTGCTGGGGCAGAACGCTTCTGGCTAAAGGGGTGGGCAAGTCGAAATCCGGGATCAGCGCCAGAAATTCCCAGTCCGGGTGGAGGGGGAACCGGACGGACACCGGAAGACCGCCGTCTACCATGGAGGCGGTCAGGCCGCCGTAGAAGGCAGGGGCCAGGTTGTCCGGATGCCCCTCCATGGCGTTGGTGATGTTCAGCAGGCCCTGGGTGGACAGCTTGCCGCCCCGCAGAACATTGGCTCCCATAGCCCCGGCCACCAGCAATGCCGCAGAGGAGCCAAGGCCCCGGCAGATGGGGATGTGGGCGTCAATGTGGATTTTCACGCCCCGAACCTCCTCGCTCATGGTGTTCAGTACGGCGCAGTAGGAGGTGTAGGCCAGATTGTCCGGGCCGGTGAATTCCTCGTCACAGCCGGTGATTTCCAGCCCGGAATCGGTTTCCTCAAAGGTCACGTCGGTATAAAGGCTCAGGGCGCAGCCGAAGGCGTCGAAGCCGGGGCCCAGGTTGGCGGTGGTGGCGGGGACGCGGATGGTAACACGGTTCATTGCTTTCTTTCTCCTATGGGGGATAAAGGATAAATTCAAGATGCAAAATAAAGGTGTCCCTTCGGGACAAATGAAAAGGATCGCACAAAAGCCGTCCCCTTTGGGACCGACCCGGCGGCGTCTCCGGCTTCCCCGGGGGCGGTACGCCCGCAGGGAATTGGCATTATCATGATTGCCTGCGGCAATCATACCTTAATTTATTGCTGGCACGGCGAAGCCGTGACTGAGGGAGTGTCCAAAGTACCAACGTCACTCCCTCCGACCCGGCTAACGCCGGGCCACCTCACTCAGAAGAGGGAGGTAGAGGTAAGGCTTTCATTTCCATTGCTGAGTAAAAGCGATATGCACAATTTGAAATATTGCATGCAGTCGGGAAAATGGAACCAGTTCCAAACATTCTGCGCTTTTGGAAGGTGCATTCCGCCCGTAAGCGGCCGCGGCCCCTCATCCGTCTCGCCTTTCGGCGAGCCACCTTCCCCGAAGGGGAAGGCTATAATACTTTCTTTAACATAATCACTTTTTCTGTTGTATCATCGACAACAAACCCCATGCTGAGGAACAGCGGAACAGAAGGGTTATCGGCGGCAATGTCATCATAAAGTTCAATACAACCATTTTCCTTTGCTGCCTGGCATAACAGGCTCAAGCCCCTTTTTCCGTAGCCTTTACCGCGATATTTGGAATGTATAATAATGTTTGCAAGATAAATAGTTTTCTCGAAATCAAGATGATAGGCGATTTCTCCAACAAATTCGTTACGATCTATATCCAGCAGATAACGATAGTACCTCTTATTTCCATCGTGGTGTACAATCCATCGGTCGTACCAATCACGCCAATTCTCTTTTGGAAAGGGAATTGTCCCGCCCCATGCTGCATTATAGGACATCGTTTCTGAGTCATTCATAAGTTCTTCTCTAAACCACAAATCTTCAAGTTCAGGTTGATATGGAACAATCATAATGTCACCCCTTCACAGATTCCGCTTTGCGCAGCGGAGAACGCCGGTATGCGGAGCGGATACCATCATTTAGCATTTATCATTCAGCATTTCGCATTATAACTGCAGAACGTAGTCCAGCATGGCGTCCTTCTCAATGACCCCGGTGTGGCGCTCGGGCTTGCCCTGCAGGCCGGCCAGGTTCTTCGGAATGGGTACGCCGGTGATGGCGGAAAGCCGGGCCATCTGGTCAAACTCGCTGCCGGAGGTATCGCCGCCAATGGCGGTCAGGACGGCAACAGGGAACTTATAGGGGGAAGCGGTGGACAGCACAACCATGGGACGGTGGTCGTCTGTCTGGGCCACATAGTCCTCGGCGGCGGCCCAGCCGGAGGCGGTGTGGGGATCGCACAGGTAGCCACATTCCCGGTAGACCCGGCCCATGACCTCCCGGGCGCGGCTGTCGTCGCAGTACGCAGCCCAGAATTCCTTCTGAATCTGAGCAAGCAGGGTGTCGGGGACGGTATAGGCGCCTTCTTTGTTCAGCCGGTCCATCAGCCCGGCCACCAGCGCGGTGTCGCCGCCGAGCAGGTACAGCAGCCGCTCCAGGTTGGAGGACACCAGAATATCCATGGAGGGAGAGGTGGTCTTTAACAGAGGACGCATCCGGTTGTAGGTGCCGGTGTGGATAAAGTCGGTCAGTACGTTGTTGGCGTTGGAGGCGCAGATCAGCTTGCCCACGGGCAGGCCGAGCCGCTTGGCCAGATATCCCGCCAGAATGTCGCCGAAGTTGCCCGTGGGAACGGAGAAATTGACCGGATCTCCGAGCTGGATTTTTCCCTCATCCAGCAGATCCCGGTAAGCCCGGAAGTAATACATGATCTGAGGCGCCAGGCGGCCGATGTTGATGGAGTTGGCCGAGGACAGGCGGAAGGGAAGCTTACGGCCCTGGCAGGCGGCGAAAATGTTCTTAACTCCGGTCTGGGCATCGTCAAAATTGCCGTAAACAGCACAGACGGCCACATTGCCGCCCTCCTGGGTCACCATCTGAGCACGCTGCACCTGGGAAACGCCGCCATAGGGATAGAATACGCAGATGCGAACACCCTCCACATCGCGGAAGCCCTCCAGAGCGGCCTTGCCGGTGTCACCGGAGGTGGCGGTGAGGATCAGAATATCCTCCTGCACGCCCTTTTCCCGCTTGGCGGCGGTCAGCAGCTGAGGCAGCATGGAAAGGGCCACGTCCTTAAACGCGGAGGTGGGGCCGCGGAACAGTTCCAGCACATGGAAATCCCCGACGGAAACTGTTGGAGTCAGCGCTTCCGTTTCGAATTTTCCGGTATAAGCCCGGGATACCAGCTCCCGCATATCGGGAAAGTCCGGAAGCAAGGCGGACAGAATGTCCGTTGCCATATCCAAGCTGCCGCCGTTCAGACATTTTTTCCAATCAAAAGGGGGAATAGCCTCGGGCATGTACAGGCCGCCGTCGGGGGCCAGCCCTTCCAGCACCGCCTGGGCGCTGTCAACGGATTCTTTTTCGCTGCGGGTGGAATGATAGAACATAAGCTTCCTCCTGTAAAACAGACTTTCCTTTACCAATTGCACAAAAAGCGGGAAAATCCGGGAAAATCATTGGCTTTTTGTAGCAATTGAATTTTCAGCAGGTATATGATATACTGTTTTTCGGAAAAAAGCAAGCGTTTTCGGGATGGATACATGTGTTTTTGCGCAAAAGCGATGCCTATCATACAGACAGGGAGGATATTGGCTATGAAGATCGGGTTGCTGGGGTTTGGCGTCGTCGGCCGGGGCGTATATGAGATTACCGCCTCCAGAGCGGATATGCAGGTGACAAAGGTGCTGTGTCTGGAGGACATTTCCCTGCCGGACGCCCGGGCGGTCCGGGATTTCCGTGAGATTCTGAACGATGCCGCCATTGACACAGTGGTGGAGGCCATGGGCGGATTGCATCCGGCCTATGAGTTTGTGCGGGCGGCTATGGAGGCCGGGAAGAACGTGGTGACATCCAACAAGGCCCTGGTTTGCACCTTCTACGATGAGCTGGTGCCTCTGGCGCGGAGCAAGGGAGTCCGGTTCCGTTCCACTGCGGCTGTGGGCGGCGGAATCGGCTGGCTCAGCGAGCTGGAGCGTGCGCGCCGTGTTCAGACGCTCAACCGGGTTGGGGGCATTATGAACGGAACCTGCAATTATATTCTGGACAATATGACCCGCAAGGGGCTGAGCTATGATGACGCCCTGAAGCAGGCCCAGAAGCTGGGCTACGCGGAAGCGAACCCCTCCGCCGACGTGGATGGTATCGACACCTGGCATAAGCTGCTGCTTTCCGCCAACATTGCCTTCGGCGTGACGCTGGACAGAAGCAGCGTCCCCGTGGCGGGTATTCGCAGCATTCAGGCCGGGGATGTGGAGAATTTTAAGGCTCACGGCCTGGTGTGCAAGCTCATCGCCACCGGAAAATGGGCGGATGGCGTGTGCAGCGCCTATGTCCAGCCCACCCTGGTACGGGAGGGGGCACCGGAGGCCGCAGTCCCTATGAACTATAACCTCATCACATTCTGCGGGGATATCTCTGAGCGCATGAGTTTTTACGGACAGGGCGCAGGCCGGTATCCCACTGCATATAATGTAGTTCAGGACCTGGTGGATGTGCTGGCAGGGAAGGGCTTTTATGCCCCCTACGGGCCGAAGCTGTCTGCAGACAACCGGGAAGCGCTGACCTACTATGTCCGGGGCAGCTGGCCCGGCGAGGCAGCGGAGAGATGGGGTGATGCGGTGGTGACCAGGGCCGTGCCCGTTTGTAAAATGCACGCATGGCTGAAGGAAAATCCCGGCGCATTTATCGCCGCACTCCCGTAAAACGCGAGGAAGGAAAGAAGAAAAAATGAAAGTAGTCAAATTCGGCGGAAGCTCCATGGCGGACGCCGGGCAGTACCGGAAAATCCGGGATATCCTGATGGCCGACCAGGAGCGCCGAGTGGTGGTGGTTTCCGCTGCGGGAAAACGCTTCAGCGGGGACCATAAAATCACGGACCTGCTGTACCTGTGCTACGCGCATATTCAATATGGGGTGGACTGCTCGGGAATCTTTGAGCTGATCGCGTCCCGTTATCTGGATATCCGGGATGATTTGGGACTGAACCTGAAGCTGGAGCCGGAGCTGGAAGCGCTGAAAAAGCGGATCGATGCCAAGGCCGTAACCCAGGAGGAGCTGGTCAGCCGGGGCGAATATTTCTCCGCCAAGCTGATGGCGGCGTATCTTGGGTTTCAGTTTGTGGACGCTGCGGATTGGGTTAAATTCAATATGGACGGCAGTGTCAACAAGGAGGAATCCTATCAGGCCCTGCGCCGCCAGACGCTGCTGGGCTATGGCGCGGTAATCCCCGGATTCTATGGCAGGATGCCGGACGGCACCATTCACACCTTCCCCCGAGGCGGCAGCGACATCACAGGCGCATTGGCCGCCGCCGCGCTGGATGCGGATGTATATGAAAACTGGACGGATGTTTCCGGCATGCTGATGGCCGATCCCCGGATCGTGGATAATCCCCAGGCCATCCCGGAGGTTACCTATGACGAGCTGCGGGAGCTGAGCTATTCCGGGGCACAGGTACTCCACGAGGACAGCATTTTTCCTGTCCGGGAAAAGAACATCCCTGTGAATATCCGGAATACCAACCAGCCGGACGCGCCGGGTACCATGATTCAGGCGGAATTTGCCGGTGACACAGATCCGGACCGTTTCATTACGGGCATCACCGGGAAGAAGGATTTTTCCATTATCTCCCTGTCCAAGCGGGGCATGAGCAATCAGGTGGGTGTTCTGCGCAGGGTGCTTTCGGTTCTGGAGCGGCACAATATTTCCGTGGATTATGTTCCCAACGGGATTGACAATGTTTCCGTGGTGCTTCCCACCGTGGCTATCGAAAAGGATCTGTATACCATTATGGCGGAGATTCAGCAGGAGGTGGAGCCGGACACGCTGGATGTTCACCATCAGATTGCCGTGGTTGCGGCCGTGGGACGCAAGATGGCGTTTCGCCCCGGCATTTCCGGCAAAATCTTTGCGGCGCTGGGCGAAAGCGGTGTCAACATCCGCATGATCAACCAGGGCCCGGATGAACTGAACATTATCTTTGGCGTGGACAACCGGGATTTTAAGAAGGCCATTCGCGTGCTGTACAATAGCTTCATTACAAAATAAGCGCGGCATTCCGGCCGATGTGGAGGGAACAACATGAAAATGTATACCGTAGCGGTTCTGGGCGCCACCGGCGCTGTGGGACAGGAAATGATTCGGGTTTTGCAGGAGCGGGATTTTCCTGTAGGGAAATTGATTGCTCTGGCATCTGCCCGCAGCGCGGGAAAAATGATAAAATTCCGGGGCGAAGACGTGACGGTTCAGGAGGCGCGGGACGCCGCCTTTGCGGGCGTGGATATTGTTCTGGGCGCGGCGGAAAATGACATTGCCCGGAAATTTGCGCCGGCTATTGTCGGCGCGGGGGCGATTTTTGTGGACAATTCCTCCGCTTTCCGTCTGGATCGCGACGTCCCGCTGGTTGTCCCGGAGGTCAACCCCGGGGATGTGAAGGGGCACAAGGGCATTATCTCCAATCCGAACTGCTCCACCATCATCACCGTTACGGCGGTGAACGCCCTGAACTCCATCGCGCCCATCCGTACCATGACCGCGTCTACGTACCAGGCCGTTTCCGGCGCCGGCGCCGACGGCCCCATTGAGCTGATGAACGAGGTGAAGGCCCTGCAAGGGGGGGATATCTACGAGCCGAAGGTGTTCCCTTATCAGATCGCCTACAACCTGATCCCTCAGATCGGCGGCGAGCAGTTCGAGGGCTACACCAGCGAGGAAATGAAGATGCAGAACGAGGGCCGGAAGATCATGCACTTGCCGGAGCTGAAGGTCAGCTGCACCTGTGTCCGGGTTCCCGTAGTACGCAGCCATTCCATTTCCGTTTCCTGCCATTTTGATGTTCCGGTGACGGTGGAACAGGCCCGGAAGGTTATCGCCATGGCCCCGGGATGCAAACTGGTGGACGATCTGAAAAACAGGCAGTACCCCATGCCCTTGGATACCTCCAACCAGGATATCGTTTTTGTGGGACGCATTCGTCCCGATCTGACCGATGATAACGGGCTTTGCCTGTGGTGCTGCGGCGACCAGGTGCGCAAGGGCGCAGCTACCAATGCCATCCAGATCGCACAGCTTCTGGTAAAGGAATAAACGGAAATCTGCAATGCAAGGGCGGCAGCGTGTTTCGCTGCCGCCCATAAAGCTTCCCCATATAGATGTTGCTGCGCATAGGGCTTGCGGCAGAAGCAGCAGCCCCGGCTGAGGCTGCCGGGCCGATAGGCAGGAGTGCGGGTCCCCGTTGGCGGCGGGGCCAGAACGCGGCGTCCCGCGTATATTTCCGGCGGCCATTGTCCATACTTTTGGCAGGAGGGATCACCATGAAACTACGCGATGTCATGACAAATCCTGTCATTCGCATTCACCCTGATGAATCTGTGGCGGTGGCGGCGCGGACACTGGCGCGCTATAATATTGGCGCGCTGCCCGTCTGCGGCAGCGATGGCCGGGTCTGCGGTCTGGTGACGGACCGGGACATTGTCACCCGATGCCTGGCCTCCAACCGTCTGCCGGCCGCGACTACAGTCCGGGACGTGATGACGGCCAATGTCATCTCCGCCCGCCCGGATACGGATACGGCAGCCGCCGCAACCCTGATGGGCCGGGAGCAGATTCGGCGCCTGCCCGTTATGGAGAACGGAAAGCTGTGCGGCATGGTCAGCCTGGGGGATCTGGCATTGAAGGAGGAAACCAGCACGGACGCGGCAGATGCGCTGACGGAGATCAGCGGAAATCTGTCCAGCAGACAGTAATCCCATTTC
>CAZUAN010000089.1:0-7768 GCA_964618385.1 uncultured Oscillospiraceae bacterium
TGAATCAATCGTCTGCGGCTGGACAGCGGATATCTCGCTGCCGGTTCTTGCCGATTTCATCAGAGCTTCCCAGGAAATAGTATGATAAGTATTTTTCTCTTTCCTTTTCGGGAGGACTATGGTAAAATATGTCCCGAACAACCGCAAAGGAGAAGCAAAAATGAAAACGATCCCCGAAATTCTGGCTGAGGAATTGGGCCAGAATCTCACCTATATCCAAAATGTGGTGAACCTCATCGACGAGGGCAACACCATTCCCTTCATCGCCCGCTACCGCAAGGAAATGCACGGCGCCATGGACGACACTACTCTTCGGAATCTGGAAACCCGCTTGACCTACCTGCG
Source organism: uncultured Oscillospiraceae bacterium (assembly GCA_964618385.1). Lineage (GTDB taxonomy): Bacteria > Bacillota > Clostridia > Oscillospirales > Oscillospiraceae > Faecousia. Next base: position 346 of record CAZUAN010000089.1, read on the forward strand.
CAATCTCCAGGAACGCCGGGATGAGGTAAAAAAATCCATCGAAAACCAGGGCAAGCTGACTCAGGAACTGTCTGCCGCCATTGAAAGCGCCGCGACTCTGGCAGAGGTGGAGGATCTTTACCGTCCCTACAAGCAGAAGCGACGCACCCGTGGATTCATGGCCCGGGAAAAGGGGCTGGAACCCCTTGCCGACGCGATTTTCGCCCAGGATGGGCAGGACCCTGCGGTCTTGGCGGAAGCGTACCTTGACTCAGACAAGGGCGTGAATTCCATTGAAGAAGCTCTCCAGGGTGCCAACGACATCATTGCGGAAGTCCTCTCCGACAACGCCGATATTCGCAAGGCTTTGCGGGAGCTGGTGATGCGCCGGGGAATCCTGACCTGCACCGCCGCCGAGGACGCGGAGGCCGACGGCGTTTACAAGCTCTATTATCACTTCTCCCAGCCCATTTCCCGGGTGCTGGATCACCAGATTCTGGCAATCAACCGGGGTGAAAAGGAGGGTATCCTCAAGGCGGCCGTTGCCCTGCAGGGCAACGAAGGCGCGGCGCTGGTGTGCCGGGCCGCGCTGAAGCCAACCATGCAGGTTTCCCGGTTTGTCCGCGCAGCCGCCGAAGACGCCTATGAGCGGCTGATCTTCCCGTCCATTCAGCGGGAGGTGCGCAGCAGCCTGTCCGACCGGGCCTATTCCGGCGCAATCCAAAACTTTGCTCTGAACCTGAAGCCTCTGCTGATGCAGCCTCCGGTGAAGGGCTTCGTCACCATGGGCCTGGACCCCGGCTACCGCAACGGCTGCAAGGTGGCCGTGGTGGACGCCACCGGCAAGGTGCTGGACACCGCTGTAGTCTACCCGACCTTCAGCCAGCGGAAGAAACAGGAGGCCATCGCCATTCTGTCCGGCCTGATGCGCAGGTATGGCGTGCAGCATATTGCCATTGGCAATGGCACCGCCTCCCGGGAAACGGAGGCCATGACTGTGGAGCTGCTGAAATCCTTTCCCAACGCCAGCTACATGATTGTCAATGAGGCCGGGGCCTCCGTCTACTCTGCCTCTCCTCTGGCAGCGGAGGAATTTCCGGAATATGACGTGAATCTTCGATCCGCCGTGTCCATCGCCCGGCGCCTGCAGGATCCTCTTGCAGAGCTGGTGAAGATCGATCCCAAGGCCATTGGTGTTGGGCAATACCAGCATGACTGCCCCCAGAAGGAACTGGACGCGGCCCTGGGCGCTGTGGTGGAGGACTGCGTCAATGCCGTGGGCGTGGACGCCAATACCGCTTCCCGGAGCCTGCTCCAGCAGGTTTCCGGCCTGACAGCGGCCACGGCCAAAAATATTGTGGCCTACCGGGAGGAAAACGGCCCTTTTACCAGCCGCGCCCAGCTGAAAAAAGTGCCAAAGCTCGGCCCAAAAGCCTTTGAACAGTGCGCAGGCTTCCTGCGGATTCCCGAAAGCAGGGAAGTGCTGGACAATACCGGAGTGCATCCGGAATCCTATGCCGCTGCCCGGGCGCTGCTGACCCTCTTAGGCTGCGGGCAGGGAGATAACCTGTCCGATCTGACGGACAGGCTGGCTGCCTATGGGGTCAGCAAAGCTGCGGCGGAGTGTGCTGTGGGCGAACCGACTCTGCTGGACATTGCCAAGGAGCTTTCCAAGCCCGGCCGCGATCCCCGGGACGAGCTGCCAGAACCCATTCTGCGCAAGGATGTGCTGGAAATGAAGGATCTGCAGCCTGGCATGGAGCTGACCGGCACGGTGCGCAACGTCATCGACTTCGGCGTATTCGTGGATATCGGTGTCCATCAGGACGGCCTGGTACACATCTCCGAGGTAGCTAACCGCCGCCTGCGGCATCCCAGCGAAGTGGTGAAGGTGGGCGACATGGTGAAGGTTGTGGTGCTAAGCGTGGACGAAAAACGCCGCCGCATCAGCCTGTCCATGAAACAGGCAAACAAATAACGAAATAGGCTGCCGCAGGAAACCCGCGGCAGCCTTTGCCTGTTTATCCGCCGTAATATTGTGCCATGATTCCCTGAACACAGTTCTCCGGGCCGGATAGGATCACGCGGATATTTCTATCCGCTCTGACTATTGGATTATAAAGGGGTTAAAATAACGTCCTCCGTTGAGGTAGGTCAAGGAAAACGAAATCAGAACCAGCAGACCGCAGGCAATCATGCACAGGATATCCGCTCTGGTGAAGCTCCGGCCGGAGTACCAGGTCCGTTTTTTCCCCTTCCCAAAGCCGCGAAGCTCCATGGCGTTGGAAATCGTCTCAATTCGCTCCATGGAGGATAGAATCAGGGGAATCAAAATGGCGCTGGCGGCTTTCAGACGGTTCACCAGGCTGGTTTTTCTGCTCATTTCCGTTCCACGGGCCTGCTGTGCCAGGCTGATATCCCGGTATTCCCGCTGAATGTCGGGAATGTAGCGCAGTGCCAGAGCCACAGCATAGCTGATACGGTAGCTTACACCAATCCGGCTCAGGGATGCAGCGAATTCGGAGGGGTTCGTGGTGCAGACAAACAGCAGGACGATGGGGATGGTACAGGCGTTCTTTAATATGACATTGAACTGATAAAAAAGCTGTTCCGCTGTGACCACATAGGGGCCGGCGATTCGGAACAGAACCGTTTCGCTTCCGTAAAGAGTGGTGCCGTGGGTTGGACTGAACAGATAGATCAGCACATTGTTCATCAGGATATAGATCAGCATGATCCCCAGCATAAAGGAGATATCCTTGACCTTCAGCTTGGCAACCCGGAACAGCACAAAGGAAGCAATGGTCAGGAAGCACAGCAGGGGCGTATAGAAACTGGTCATGGCAGCTACGCTCCAGGCAACTAAGCATACCAGCTTGCACGCACCGGTGAGACGGTGAATCGGGGAAGGGCGGTCGATATAGTTAAACAGGTTCATCATGATTACGCACCTCCCGATCCCGGGCAATAAAACGCCGGGTAAATTCTTCCGGATCCCCGATATCGCACAGACTGGCCAGATGGTACAAAGATGTTTCCTTTAGATGCGCTGTCTTCACAATCTCGGGAGAATTCAGCACCTCCGCTGCGGGCTTGTCCGCGATGACCTGTCCCGCGTTAAAGACAACGGCGCGCGGGGTATATTCCAGCATCAGGTGCATGTCGTGGGTAATAAGCACCACCGTGACGCCCTGGCGATTCAGATCAGACAGAAAATCCATAATCTCCGTATAATGCTTCAGATCCTGACCGGCGGTGGGCTCGTCCAGGAGAATCATCTCCGGCTGCAAAACCAAGATGGAGGCAATGGTGACGCGCTTCTTCTGGCCATAGCTCAGAGCGGAAACCGGCCAGTTCCGGAACGGATACAAGCCGCAGATTTTCAGGGTCTGCTCCACCCGGGGGCGGATTTCCTCCTCGGGGATGCCACGGTTGCGCAGGCCCAAGGCAACCTCATCATAGATCTGGGTTTTGGAGATCATCTGATTGGGATTCTGCATGACGTAGCCGATGTGATCGGCCCGCTCCTTGATGCTGAGGGTGTTCAGGTCTATGCCGTTCAATTCCAGGACACCGCTCTGCGCTGTTTCAAAGCCGCAGATAATCTTGGAGAAGGTGGATTTCCCGGCGCCGTTGGTTCCGACGATGCTGAGCATCTCTCCTTTGTGAACAACGACGCTGATTCCCCGCAGAGCGTGATGACCGCCCTCGTAAGTAAAGTCGATATTTTCCGCCCGCAGCAGCACATCCTGCCGGACGGTCTTTTCCGCCTCCGGCAGCCTGGCAAACCAGGCAAGCACCTGTGCTTTCTGTGCCTGAGAGAGCTTCAGCTCAGGAAGGTAGGATGGGCGCATGTCCGGTGTCAGTTTCACGCCTGCATACTTCAGCGCGGTGACATAAAGCGGTTCCCGGATGCCGCGCACCTGCAGCAGATCCTCGCAGAGCAGCTCATCGGGACTGCCGTCGTACATAATGCGGCCGTCGCCCATGACAACGATGCGATCCACAGGGCAGTACAGGGCATCCTCCAGGCGGTGTTCGATGATAATCACCGCGCAGCCGGTGCGTTTCTGAATCTGATCGATCAGCACGATGGCCTGCTTCCCGGTGGCGGGGTCCAGGTTGGCCAGCGGCTCATCAAACAGCAGCACGTCCACTTGTCCCACCATCACGCCTCCAAGACTGACGCGCTGCTTTTGGCCGCCGGAAATCTCATGGGGAGCATGCTTCAAAACCCGCTTCACGTCCACCAGATCCGCAATCTGCTCCACCTTGGCATGCATTTCCTCAGTGGGAACGCAGTCGTTTTCCAGCGCGAAAGCGATATCCTCCGCAACCGTCAGACCGATGAACTGGCTGTCAGAATCCTGAAGCACGGTTCCCACGGTTTTGGACAGACCAAACAGTCCCAAATCCAGGGCATTTTCTCCGTTCACAGTCAGGTGTCCCGTGGCTTTACCGGGGTAAGAATTCGGCACCAGACCGTTGATACAATGGGCAAGGGTAGACTTGCCGCAGCCGGACGGACCGGCAATCAATATTTTTTCTCCCTTGTGTATTTTCAGGTTGATATCATAAAGGGTCGGCTCCGCCTGGGTGGTATACTGAAAGCCGAAGTTTTCAAAAGAAATGATGGCTTCTCTATCCAATTAAAGTCCTCCTGACGGGCAGAGGCAGGCTAAACGCCTGCCTCTGTATGCAAAATTCTTATTCCTTGGTCAGGCTGCCTGCCTTGGTCTTGGTAGCAGCGTAGGCAATGCAGAGAAGGCTGCCCACAATGGCGGTGGTAACAGCGTTGGCAACACCGGCCATCAGGCCCTGTGCAATCAGCTTGTCCCAAGGCTCGCCCATCATATAGACGTCCAGAACGGGGGCAATGACCATCCAGCAGATCAAGTGGCAGACGACCTGCGCAATGTTGAATTTAATCAGGCCTTTCTTGCCCAGTTCTCCCTCATCCAGCTTCAGCAGCTTGGTGGAAAGGCCCATCAGCACGCCGAAAACGCCGGACGCAATGACCCAGCTCCACCAAATGCCCCAGCCGTAGCTGAAGTCAATCAGGGTATGGCCGATCAGACCGATCAGCATACCTGCAACGGGGCCGTACACCACAGACAGGAAAGCCAGCAGGCCATACTGCACGGAGATGCTGGTGTTCGGCACGGGACTGGGAATGGCAACAAAGCGGCCCAGCACAAAGAACAGGGCGGCGCCAATGCCGATGGCAACGATGGTTTTGACAGAAAACTTCTTCATTGTGTTCTACCTCCATAAAATATATCTATGTTCAGGCAAAGAGCCAAAACAACATGTGATCCGGGTACCCCATTAAAAGCCTTGAAACGGAGTGATCCGAATGCGCCAGGAATTGCCGGTTCCAATGTTATATGCCCGGGCAAAGCTGCCCTGATTGATGGCCACGGCAGCGCAATCCAGACTGTTGACATAGACCAGTGCTTCTCCCACATACACATCCGCAAAGCTTCTGGCAAAGAGGATGATATTGCGGTAAACCGTGCGGGTGTCGTTTTCAATGGTGATGCTCACCCGGTCGCCGTATTGAATGCCGGTCTGCAAAAGCAGGGAACGGGGAATGTTGGTCCACAAGCTGCCGAAGCGGACGTCCAACACGTCAATGGTTCCGCAGACCGTCTGTCCATCCAGAAACGGCTCCACGATGGGCAGACTCACCAGGCTTTTCACGTCCAGCATAGGGCCAACGCCTGCAAAATCAATCACGCCGCTGGCCAGCCTGGCACCGGTATAAGCGTAAACATCGCGGCCATAAAAGGTATAGCTTTCTCCGGAGCGGGGGAGCCGGTTGACATGCTCATCGATCTCCCGAGCTTCCGCGATGCCGTCCAGCCGAAGCACGTGCGTCAGGGTACCATTGTCAGGTGTTACAATAAATTTTCCGGATTTGGTCTTCACAACCACGCTGCGGCGGGTAGACCCGACGCCGGGGTCCACCACGGAGACAAAGACCGTATTTTCCGGCCAATAGGCAATGGTCTGGATCAGGCGATAGCTGGCCTCCCAGATGTTATAGGGCGTGATGTCATGGGTCAGGTCGTGAATTTTCAACTCCGGGTTGACGCAGTACGCCACGCCGTACATGGCGCTGACCGCGCCGTCTACCAGACCGAAGTCCGTTTGAAATACAAGGGGATTCATGTTCGTGTCCTCCCAAACTATAAGCACCTATCATTATAGCTTTTTTCCCGGGAAAGTCAATCGCGGAACCGCATTTTTCCTCGGCTTTTCTTGCATTATGACACCTGCGCGGCAGTTCCTGCGGAACCGGGAGCACAAGCACCTGAGCTGCTGTGGCACGCGGAATTCCGGATGAAACCTTTTTCCGTATTAAGCAGAAACCGGAGGAAGGAATCAACGCCCTGCGGGAAAGCAGGAGCTGCCCTCCGCGTCTCGCGGAGGGCAGCCGGATGTCTTATAGAACGTGGCCGATCAGATACCACAGAATCAGCAGAATGATAGCAATTGGGATATAGGCTGTCAAGGCGGTGGCCGTGATGCAGATTACGGTATAACCGAAAAACTCCAGCACATACACAACGGCGCACAGGATCGCGCTGGTAAATATGGCCTTGCTGACTTGCTTGCCGATCATATTGGAAAAGAAAAAGGTATACATCGCACCCATAAAGGGATTTGCCATGGTGATGACCAGCCCCAGAATCAGGTTCAGGATGCCGGAAAGAAGCATAAAGCCCAACAGGATCAGCAGAACCGTGGGAGCATACGTAACCAGCAGGTCCGGCAGATAGGTACGCAAAGCTGCCCGGGCGGCCAGGTGCAGCGCCATGGACGCAATAAGCGTCAAAAACCGAAGCAGAAACCAGCCCAAAACCGTTTTCCCTTTGGGAATGACTGCGTCCAGGAGATTTACCAGAAAAGCCAGAATCACAAGGGAGAGAATCTCGGAGCAAAGGGCCGGAAATTTGGCGTCGGCTATGGGGAAAATAATGAGGTATTCCCCGGAGAAGGTGACAAAAGGCAGCGGAGAAAGCAGCGCCTCCAGATTCCAGGGCCGAAAGGTGTACACCACGATGGTCATCGCGTAAATGAACAAAATACCAACCGCCGAGGACAGGGACTGATTCAGGCTGGAGCGTTTTCCCAGAAACACACGGCCCAATACCCCCAGTATCAGGGATGCGACGGAGAAATACAGCATGAACAGCGCAGCTGTCACCAGATCAACCTCTGCGGGGATATAGGACGCCGCGTGCTTGATTACCTGGGTGAGGTTGTCGGGGATATAGGAAGCAACGCCGGAAACGGCCTGCTCCAGGTCTTCCGGGATGTAGGACGCGATTGTTGACAGAGTATTTTCCAGATCCATAGGCGCTTCCTTTCTGTATCAGCCTGCTAGGGAAACTCTGATGAAATCGGCAAGAACTGGCAGCGAGAGATTTTGACTCAG
>CAZUAN010000090.1:0-7395 GCA_964618385.1 uncultured Oscillospiraceae bacterium
GAAAAACTGCGAGCCGGCCTATGCCTTTGCGGTGAAAAACGCCCATAAAATCTTCGCGGAAGCCATTGACGGCGTCAAATCCGTCGGCCTGATGAAAAAGCCGGGGATGCGCCAGGAAGGTATTCAGCGGGCCCAGTCCTTAGACAATGCCGGAAATTGGGCGGATTTGTATTTTTACGGAATTTTGAAAGAAAATTGGAAAGCCCGCCGCTAAAGCATATTTCCGGCAATTTACAACGGTAAGGAGGTCTTGCCCCGTGAACAACATCATCTGCGTCGCCGGGCCGACGGCCTCCGGAAAAACCGCTTTGGCCGTGGAGCTGGCAAAGGAATTGAACGGCGAGGTGATCTCCTGCGACTCCATGCAGGTCTATAAGCGCATGGACATCGGCACCGCCAAGCCCACGGCGGAGGAAATGCAGGGCATCCCCCATCACATGATCGACGTTGCGGAGCCGGACGAGGACTTTTCCGTCAGCCGGTACTGCTCCATGGCCGCCCCCATTGTGGACAGCATCCTGGCCCGGGGCAAAACCGCCATCATTGCCGGCGGCACCGGGCTGTATATGGACTGCCTCATCCGGGGCAACGCCTTCGCTCCCTTCCCCTCCACCGGTGTCCGGGAAAAGCTGGAAGCCCAGGCGAACCGGGAAGGTATGGAATCGATGTTAAATTGGTTACACTCTATTGACCCGGATGCCGCGTCCAGGCTGCACCCGTCCGACCGCAAGCGTGTTATCCGGGCGCTGGAGGTCTATCTGGAAACCGGAGAGACCATCACGGAACACAACCGCCGAACCCAGGCCATCCCCCCCAGGTACACCCCCCTTTGGCTGGGGCTGGATTTCGCGGCGCGCGACGAACTCTACCGCCGCATTGACCGGAGGGTGGCGCGGATGCTGGAAAAGGGGCTGCTGGAAGAAATCCAAAGCCTTCTCGCCGGCGGCATCCCGGCGAAAGCCACCGCCATGCAGGCCATCGGCTACAAGGAATTTGTGGCCGCCCTGAGCGGTCAGGGCACCGTCGAAGAAGCCGCCAATCAGGTTCGCCAGTCCTCCCGGCACTATGCCAAGCGTCAGCTGACCTGGTTCCGCCGCAACAAAAGCATCCACTGGCTCATCCGTGCCCCCGGTGAGGGCGGCGAAGAAATAATTGCACGCGCCCGACAATTTCTTCGGGAATTTGACAACTGAAAAATGCTAGCATATGTACATCCTCAAAGAAAGAAGGTATACATATGTCTGAAGCGATCAATTTACAGGAGGCCATTTTGAAAGAGGTTCGCCGGGACAAGGTTCCCGTGACCCTGTTCCTGATGAACGGCTTCCAGCTCCGGGGTGTCATCACAGGCTTCGACAGCTTTGTGGTGGTGATTGTGGCAGACGGCAAGCAGATGATGATCTACAAGCACGCCATCTCCACCCTGGCCCCTATGAAGCCGCTGAAAGCCGCAGCTACCACTGCGTAATGCAAAAGGGCAACGGAGCAAAAATCCGTTGCCCTTTTGCGTTTATCCAAGAAGAAATTGAAAATGAAAAGCTGAGCATTTCATGTGATATTCCATTAAAAAGTTTCATTCGCCGGAATGGAAATTTTTAATAGGAAGATCATAATGAAACATTTTTATAATCAGACGAACTTTTGGTATTTTCTATTCCAAAAATATCAAAAATGACAGCGCCGCAAGGCGATGCCTTTTTGATAAAATGGAACCATTTTATCAAAAATAGTATTATTTTATAGAAAGAGGGCAATCCAGTTATGTCTATTGCGGAAAACGTCGCCCGAGTCCGGGCGGAAATGGAAGCCGCGGCATTGGCCTGCGGCAGGGATCCCAAGCAGATTCAGCTGTGCGCCGCAACCAAAATGAACGGCGCCGACGCTGTGCGGCAGGCCATCGCCGCCGGCGTGGACTGCTGCGGGGAAAACCGGGTTCAGGAACTGACGGCAAAGCTCCGGGAAAACGCCTATGCAGGCGCTCCGGTCCATTTTATCGGCCATCTGCAAACCAACAAGGTCAAACAGGTGGTGGGGAAAGTTGATCTGATCCAGAGCGTGGACAGTGAGCATCTTCTGCAGGCCATTGACAGGGAGGCGGCCAGGCAGGGTATTGTTCAGAACGTCCTGCTGGAAGTCAATATCGGCCGGGAGGCCAGCAAATCCGGCTTTGCCCCCGAGGATATTCTTCCTGTGGCGGAAAAAGCCGGCACTTTTCCAAACATTTGTATCAAAGGTCTAATGGCAATCCCGCCGATTTCGCATAATTCGGGAGAAAATCTCAAGTTTTTTCAAAAAATGTTCCAATTAACTGTTGACATAATGAAAGAAATCGACGATAATGTCAAGGTGGACTGTTTATCCATGGGCATGTCGGGCGACTTCCATGACGCGATCGCGTGCGGCAGCACAATGATTCGTATCGGCACCGCAATTTTTGGAGCCAGAGACTATGCCAAGGATCCATCGAACGGATGTTGAACATATACTAGGAGGAAAGATAGAATGAGCTTTTGGGATAATGTGAAGCGATTTGCTCAGCCCTACGCCGATGACGATTATGATGATTATGACGAGGACGACGATTACCTCGATGAGTACGAAGAACCCGCTGAAACCCCGGCCCGCCGCAGCACACGCCGCGCTTCTGCTCCAGCGCCAGAGGAAGAAGCGGAGGATGACCTCGGCTTTACCCCTATGTCCTCTGCCAGCCCTGCCGCGTCCTCTTCCGGCTTTACCGGTCAGGTTCTGAACATGAACTCCGCCACCAACAAGCAGGAAGTCGTCCTGTTCCGTCCCGGCAGCTTCAACGACACCTCCAAGGCCGCCGATGATCTGCGCAGTCACAGAGCCGTCATCGTCAATATGGAAAATGTTGACAAAGCTATGGCCCGCCGCGTTGTGGATTTTCTGTCCGGCTGCGTTTACGCTCTGGACGGCGATGTCAAGAAAATCGCCCAGTCCGCTTACCTGTTCTGTCCTCACAATATGGACATCGTGGGCGATCTGGAAACCCTGCAGGCCGAGGTTGAAAGCTATATTTGACAGGCGTCTGCAGAAGCCGGGCGATCCCGTCTTTTCCCCGTTTTGTCCCAGCTTTGTCTGAGCGTTCCGCGGAAATATCAGGGGCCTATTATCTATCTTAATTTTCAAACAGGAAGGAAAACACGATATGTTTACACCGCAGCAAATCGATCAGATTTCTTTTAGCCGGGCCACCTTTGGCGGCTACGATATGCAGCAGGTTGACGAGTTTCTGGAGCCGCTGACTGAGGATTATGTCACCCTGTACAAGGAAAATGCTCTGCTGAAAAGCAAGATGCGCGTCCTGGTGGGCAAACTGGAAGAATATCGGAAAAATGAGGCTTCCATGAAGGAGGCCGTCGTCAATGCTCAGAAAACCTGCGACAAAATGGTTATGGAAGCGGAAGCGAAATGCGCCAAAATGCTTTCCTCCGCCAATGCCGCTGCCAGCGCAAAGAATACCGATGCCTTGATCGCCGCCGAAGATGCCCGCGTGGAAGATGCGCGGAAAACCGCCGCCGCTAAGATCAGCGAATTGCAGGAGCAGCTGCGCGCCTGTGTCCAGGCGCTGGAGCGCATCAAGGATGCCAACGCTCCTGCGGAAGCCCCCGCTCCGGCTGCTCCTAAGCCAACCACTGACGATGTGGCTGCCGAAATTTCCCAGAACGTGGAGGCTATTGTGGGCACCACCGTGGATCATGCCCCCAAAGCCGCTCCCAAGCACCCCACTTCCAACGAGTCTACCACCAGCAAATTCGCCAGCTTGAATCTGCAGTTTGGGCGCAATTACGATCCCAAGAATAAATAAATATCCCCAACGCAATGACGAGGACATGTAAGCGTGCGCACCGTTTCCAGAGAGCTGCCGGCCGGTGCAAGGCAGCAAACAGGAGCACACTTGTATCCCCTCCGAGCAGCGCACCGAACCTTTCGTAGGCTGCGCCGGGAACGCGCCCGATATCGCGCTTCATGAGCGCCGCCTCAATCAGGCGGAACAAGAGTGGTACCGCAGAGGTTTATGCGCCTTTGTCTCTTATTTCGGAGGCAGGGGCGTTCTTTTTATCATCTCAACAAAACACGGAGGACACATTACCATGGACTACAAAAACACCATCATCACGCCGAAAACCAGCTTCCCCATGAAAGCGGGTCTGCCCGCCCGGGAGCCGGGCATGCTGAAAAGCTGGCAGGAGCAGAATCTTTACAGCGCCATGCTGGAAAAAAATAAGGATTATCCCCCCTTCGTCCTGCATGACGGCCCCCCTTTCAGCAACGGCGATATTCACATGGGCCATGCCCTGAACAAGACCCTGAAGGATTTCATTGTCCGCAGCCACGCTATGCTGGGCTATTACACCCCCTATGTCCCCGGCTGGGACAATCACGGTCTGCCCATTGAAAACGCCATCATCAAGAAAAACAAGCTCAACCACAAGGCCATGCCCGTCCCCGCCTTCCGGGCCGCCTGCGAGGAATTCGCTGAAAAATACATCCAGCGCCAGATGGCAGGATTCCAGCGTCTTGGCGTCGTGGGCGACTGGGAGCATCCCTACCGCACCATGGACAAGCATTTTGAGGCCCAAGAGGTCAAGGTTTTTGGCCGCATGTTCGACAAGGGCTATATCTACAAGGGCCTGAAGCCCGTCTACTGGTGTCCTGTCTGCGCCACGGCGGTGGCCGAGGCGGACATCGAATATCATGATGACCCCTGTACCTCCGTCTATGTCAAGTTCCCGATGCACGACGATCTGGGCAAGCTGGGGCAGTTTGATCTGAGCAATACCTATTTTGTCATCTGGACCACTACCATCTGGACCCTGCCCGGCAACCTGGCCATCTGCCTGCACCCCAGAGAAAGCTACGTTCTGGTGAAGGCCGGCAACGGTGAAACCTATATCATGGCTCAGGCCCTGATGGAGAAGGTCATGGGCATCGGCGGCTTTGAAGATTACGAGGTTCTGGCAAGCTATCCCGGCGCGTTCTTTGAGAACATGCTGGCAAAGCATCCGTTCCTGGATAAAACCTCCCGCCTGGTTCTGGCTGAGTACGTCACCATGGATTCCGGCACCGGCTGTGTCCACACCGCTCCCGGCTTCGGCGCGGACGACTATCAGACCTGTATGCGCTACGGCATGGATCTGGTGGTTCCCGTGGATGACAATGGCCGTCACACCGACTATGCCGGCAAATACGCCGGAATGAAAACCGACGAAAGCAACCCCGTCATCCTGGCGGACATGAAAGAAAGCGGCATGCTCTTCGCTTCCGAGGAGATTGTCCACTCCTACCCCCATCACGACCGCGACAAAAAGCCCATCATCTTCCGTGCCACGCCCCAGTGGTTCTGCTCCGTGGAGGCATTTAAGGACGAAGCCATCGCCGCTGTAGAGAACGTCAAATGGTATCCCGCCTGGGGCGGCGACCGCATGATCAGCATGATCCGGGAGCGGGCCGACTGGTGCATTTCCCGTCAGCGCCGCTGGGGTCTGCCCATTCCTGTATTCTATTGCAAGGACTGCGGCAAGCCCGTCTGTACGCCGCAGACCATTGCGCATATCTCCGGGTTATTTGATGAATTTGGCTCCAACGTCTGGTTTGAACGGGACGCCAGCGAACTGATCCCGGAAGGGCTGGTCTGTCCCCACTGCGGCAGCCGTAGCGGATTTGACAAGGAAACAGACACGCTGGACGGCTGGTTCGACTCCGGTTCTACGCACTACGCCTCCCTGATGAAGGATACGCCCGAGCTGTGGCCTGCAGACATCTACCTGGAGGGCGCCGATCAGTACCGCGGCTGGTTCCAGTCCAGTCTGCTGACATCCGTAGGTGCGCTGGGCAGCGGCGCGCCCTTCCGGGAGGTGCTGACCCATGGCTGGACCGTGGATGGTCAGGGCCGGGCCATGCACAAATCTCTGGGCAATGGCACTGACCCTGCGGACCTGATTCGGGAATTTGGCGCCGACATTGTACGCCTGTGGGCCGGTTCATCGGACTATCATGCCGATGTCCGCTGCTCCAAAGAGATTTTCAAGCAGCTCAGCCAGAACTACCTGAAATTCCGCAATACTGCCCGCTACTGTCTGGGCAACCTGAACGGATTCGATCCCAATGATCTGGTCCCCGCAGACGAAATGGAGGAGTTAGACCGGTGGGCGCTGACAAAGCTGGATGCCCTGACTGCCACCTGCCGCAAAGCCTACATGGTCTACGAATTCCACACCGTTTCCCACGCCATTAACGATTTCTGTGTTGTCGATCTGTCCTCGTTCTATCTGGACGTCATCAAGGATCGCCTGTACTGCGAAGAAAGGGACGGCCTGCGCCGCCGATCCGCTCAGACAGCTCTGTTCCTGATTCTGGACGCCATGGCTAAGCTTTTCGCTCCCATTCTGGCCTTTACCTGCGACGAGATCTGGCAGGCCATGCCCCACCGGGAGGCGGACGACGCCCGCAATGTGCTGCTGAACCAGATGCCCGAAGGCTTCGCCGAATACGCGCTGGACAACGCCGCCATGGACAGATGGAATCTCATCATGAAGCTGCGCCAGGATGTCAACGGCGTGTTGGAGAAGGCCCGGGCTGACAAGCGCATCGGCAAAGCGCTGGAGGCTCATGTAACGCTGGATACCGGTGACACCGCTTTGAAAGATGCCTGTCAGGATGTGGATTTGGCGGAAATCTGCATTGTTTCCGCCTGCACCTGGGGCAAGCCCGAGGAGGGTGCCGAGACAGCTGCCGGCGTCAATCTTCCCGACCTGATCATCGGCGTCAGTGAGGCAAAAGGCACCAAATGTCCCCGCTGCTGGATGCACTCCGAAGCCGCGGATGCGCGGGGCCTGTGTCCACGCTGCGCCGCTGTGATCGCGAAGATGGATATGGAATTCTGATAATGAAACATTTTTATAAAGAAACAGTATGATTATCTGGAAAACGGGAAAATCATTCAGGAGCGGGCCTTCCCGCTCCTGATCTTTTCCAAAAAAAGCCCCGAAAAAGCTTGACAATTCGGCTTTCCGTGTTATAATAAGCATGTTCTGTTTGAGCCGCCGGTATAGCTCAGTTGGTAGAGCAGCTGATTTGTAATCAGCAGGTCGGGGGTTCGAGTCCGTCTACCGGCTCCAGACAGGCTCCGGAACGAAAGGAATATGGGGGAGTTCCCGAGTGGCCAAAGGGGACAGACTGTAAATCTGCTGCGTATCGCTTCGATGGTTCGAATCCGTCCTCCCCCACCACGCCGGAGCAAGCTTTCTATCGCTTGCTCCGGCGTTTTTAAGTCCGAGTGCGCTCATGCCGCTGTTCCTTCTTTCCCAATCGAACCCGCTTCGCCAGGCTTCGGTTTGGTTTTGGCATAAAGGCGAACGTGATGGCGTCTGC
>CAZUAN010000091.1:0-7336 GCA_964618385.1 uncultured Oscillospiraceae bacterium
TGACGCCGGGGCCATTAAGGAAATCATGAACATGAATTTCGACATCAAGCGCTAATACCAGGCCTTGTTTGAAGCCCGCCGGTTTCCGGAAGAAACAGAATAAGCATTCACACGGGCCAGTCTGACAAATCCGGGAAAATCTCTGGCTGCCCACATCGCAAAAGGATCAATACGGTTACACAAATGCGTGCCGAGCCATGACAAAACGCCTAAACGTCTGGGCGCTTTGCCATGGCTCGGCACATATTATTTCAATTCCCAAAGCTTGATTTGGCTGGATTTTTCATATAGCCGCAAATAGCTGTCATAGCGGGTTTTCTCGATTTCCCCCCGCTGGCAGGCCATACGGATGGCGCAGCCCGGTTCTTTCCGATGGGAACAGTCGCGAAACTGGCAGGATCCAAGATATCTGCCAAAATCTGCAAACGCGTATTGCAGATTTTCCTTCAGAATCACGTCCATCTGATCGGTATCGAAAGCGGAAAACCCCGGCGTATCCGCCACATAGGTATCCTTCCCCAGCCGGTATAGCTCTACATGCCGGGTGGTATGCCGTCCCCTGCCCAGCTTCTCGGAAACTTCGCCTGTGGCAAGCTCCAGCTTCGGGCTGAGGCAGTTCAGAATACTGCTTTTCCCCACGCCGGAATTCCCGGTGAAAGCTGTCAGCTTGCCGTTCAGCAGCTGTCCCAGGGCCTCCACTCCCTCCCCGGTTTTGGCGCTGGTACAGATCACGGGAAAACCGGCATTTTCATAAATGCGCACCAGCTCCCGCGCCGGGTCCAGATCGCATTTGTTCACGCACACATAGACCGGCACCTCCTGATTTCCCGCGATGGCCGCCACCCGGTCAATCAGATACGGGTCCGTCACCGGGTTGACGTTGGCCGCGAACACCACCAGCGCGTCCACGTTGGCCACAGCCGGACGGAGAAAACTGTTTTTTCGGGGCAAAAGCGTTTCCACCATGCCTTTTCCGTCCTCTACGCTGATCCGCACCAGATCCCCGGTTAATGGACTCTCCTGTCTGCGAAGAATTCCCCGCGCCCTGCATCTGACCAGCGCGTCCGCCGTCTGGACATCGTAAAATCCGCTGATGGATCGGACGATCCGGCCGGTGCTCTGCTCAGTCATCGGAAAACTTCACTTCCTGTTCTCCCACGAACGCGCCGTCAATATACAGATCGTACCAAATGGTGCCGCTGCCCGTCATCTCGATCTCCACGCTTTCCGTACCGGCATCGATATATTGATACTCCAGCACCTGTGTAGTACCGCTCAGGCAAATTTCCAGCAGATAATCCGTACTCATCTCCGGCAGGTCAAATTCCACCTTCATGGTAACGGCATTCCCGGTTTCCTCGCTGTTCGTTGAATCGGTCTGTGTTTCCATGCCTCCGGAATAATGAATGATGATCTCCGTATTAACGTCAATCTCCGAGTTCTTCTCCACAGATTGGTAGACCACTTCGTTCTCGGTCTTCAGGCTTTCCACGCTCTCTGGCCGGATATTGGTAAAGCCCATCTGATTCAGCAGTTCTAGGGCCCGCTCCAGCTCAAGCCCCACCACATTGGGCATGGAGGCCGTTTCAATGTCCGGCCCGGTGCTGACATAGACAAACACAGTCTGGCCATCCGTCAACTCCGTACCGTAAGCGGGATCCGTGCGGGTAACCTGCCCCGCCTCATAGACATAGCTGACTTCTTTTCTGGTCAGAGGTGTGAAGCCCATGCCCTTCAGTACGGAGATTACTTCCTCCGCATCGACGCCGACATAATTGTCCATGACCTTCACAGGGGGTTCCCCGCCCATGCTGATGGTAATCCACAGATCCGAGCCCTTCTGAACCTTGCTGCCCCCCTCCGGCTCCTGAAGCATGATCTGTCCCGCCGGATAGATGTCGCTGTATTCCTGGGGCTGCAAGCGGATAGTAAAATCGCTGTATTTGGCCGTGAATCCCTCGGCGTACATCTCGCCCACCAAATAAGGCACCTCCACCAATTCCTTCTCCTGGTTCAGCAGTGCGCCGTTGAACAGCGCCACCAGGAAAATGATGATCGCAATCACCGCCACGGCGCTGCAAATCACAATGGCTGTAGTCGCTACACGGCTGCGCTCCTCCTTCCGCTGCTGTTCCCGCTGCTGCTCCTGAGTCTTTCTGCGCTGCTGGGCGCGCTGAATGGAATCCGCTTCCCGGCCGGCGCTGTTTACAGGCATCGAACCGGTTGTGCGCTTCTGGATATTTCCTGTAGACCCCTGGCGGAGCCGGACGCTGTCGCTGGAAGCGCGGCCGCCATTTTTCGCCTGAGCCTTCCGCTCCGCCACTGTTCTGGGCTGGCTGCCGGAAGGGATGGCACGGGTTGCATCGTCCAATATCGTATGATAATCAAACAGAATCGACGGGTTCTTTCGAAACTCCTCCATATCCTGAAGCATCTCCGTGGCGGAGGCATACCGATCCCGGACATCCAGGGACATTCCCTTCATGATGATCTGTTCCAGCCCTTTTGGGATGTTGGGATTCAGCGTGGAGGGCATGGGCGCACCGCCATTGATATGCTGGATCGCCACTGCCACGGCGGATTCCCCGTCATAGGGGGGCCGTCCCGTCATCATCTCGTACATAACCACGCTCAGGGAATACAGGTCGGAACGGTTGTCCGTATGTCCGCCCTTGGCCTGCTCGGGGGAAATGTAGTGAACAGATCCCAGCGCTTCCTTGGTCAGCGTGTTGCTCTTATTCATGACTCGGGCAATTCCAAAGTCCATGACCTTGACGGATCCATTTTTCAGCACCATCACATTGTGAGGCTTGATATCCCGGTGAATGATCCCCCGACTGTGGGCATGCTCCAGGCCCTTGGCAATCTGAATGGCAAAGTGCAGGGTTTCCTTCCAGTTCAGGACGCCTTTTTTCTCCATGTACTGCTTCAGAGAAATGCCGTCAATCAGCTCCATGACGATATAGTTGGCGCTGTCGGAGGAGGAAACGTCGTAGATCTGCACGATGTTGGGGTGGCTCAGCATGGCCACGGCCTCGCCTTCGGCACGGAACCGGCGGCGGAATTCCTCATCCCCGGCAAATTCGTCTTTCAGGATTTTGATGGCTACCAGCCGGTTCAGGCGGTGGCAGCGGGCTTTGTAAACTACAGCCATGCCGCCGGTTCCAATCACTTCCAGTATTTCATACCGGTCATCCAGCAGCCGCCCAATATATTGATCCATACGCAGAAACGCTCCTTTCGCGGCTATCGACTAAATCAGAACAAGAATGCTTGTCACATTATCCGGCGCGCCGCGGTTCTTCGCAATGCTCAGCAGCCGCTTGCAGCAGTGCTGCTTATTCACGCCGTGGATGACCTCAAATAAAATTTCCTGATCGTCCATCAAATTGCTCAGCCCATCGGAGCAGAGCAGCAGAAAATCTCCCCGGCTGACCTCTCTGTGGAAAATATCGCACAGAACCATTGGCTCTGTACCAATGGCGCGGGTGATGTAATTTTTTCCGGGATAGGTCTTGGCAACCTCCGGCGTTAATTCCCCCCGGTCCACCATCAGCTGTACCAGGGAATGATCCTTGGTAATCTGATGGATTCCGCTGCGGTCAATTCCATAGGCTCGGCTGTCCCCGACATTGACAATGGTGGCTTTTTTGCCCCGGATCAGGGCGGCGACCAACGTTGTTCCCATACCGTCAAATTCCGGGAACTGCGCAGCCTGGTCATAAACAGTGAAATTCGCCAGCTTTACGGCTCCCCGCAGGATCTGGTCGGTCTTCTCCGTGTCCAGAGAAGGCTTCCAAAAGCGGCGGACTTCCCCTACGAAGACATCCACCGCCAGCTTACTGGCAGTATCGCCGGATTTTGCCCCGCCCATGCCGTCACAGACAACGCAAAGCAGCGTACTGCGGTCAAGCTGCTCTATCTGATAGGCATCCTGATTCTGTTTTCGTACATTGCCCGGGTCCGTCAATCCCCAGCTTTGCATCGGCATGGCTCCTCTCGTTCAAAATCTCTCGTCGTTATATTTTCGGCGCAGCTGGCCGCAGGAGGCATCAATATCGCTGCCCAGGGTTCTGCGCACCGTGGCCGGGATGCCGCCATCCTCCAGAATTTTCTGAAACCTGGCCACCGCAGTCCGGGTGCTGGGCTTCAGTGGGCTTTCCTCCACATAGTTCAGCGGAATCAAATTGAAATGGGCGGGCAGCCCCTTCAGCCGCCGCAGCAGTTCTCTGGCATCGGCCTCCCGGTCGTTGACGCCATCTATCATGGCGTATTCAAAGGAAATGCGGCGGTTGGTTGCCCGGTAGTAACGCCGGCAGGCAGAAAGCAGTTCTTCGCTGGGATAGGCCCGGTTCACCGGCATGATGCGGCTGCGGATCGCGTCATTGGGCGCGTGCAGGGAGATGGAAAGGGTCAGCTGCAGGTTTCGCTTCGCCAGCTCGTCGATCTTCGGCACCAGGCCGCAGGTGGAAAGGCTGATATGGCGCATGGAGATATTCAGGCCGTCGGGACTGTTCACCAGCTCCAGGAAGCGCATGACATGCTCAAAATTATCCAGCGGCTCTCCGATGCCCATCAGCACAATGCGGGAAACCGGCAGACCGGAATCTGCCTGGGTAAACAAGACCTGATCCAGCATTTCAAACGGCTCCAGCCGGCGCACCAGGCCGCCCCGGGTAGAGGCGCAGAACGCGCAGCCCATGGCGCACCCCACCTCCGTAGAGATGCAGACGCTGTTACCATAGCGGTAACGCATCAGCACCGTTTCCACACAGTTGCCGTCGGACAGCTCCCACAGATATTTGACCGTGCCGTCCCGTTGGGATTCCTGCCTGCGGACTGCCTTGGGGGCATTAAGGGGATAATGTTCGGCCAGGGCTTCCCGCAGTGTTACGGGCAGATTCGTCATTTCCTCATAGGAGCGGACGCCTTTGTGCAGCCAGGCAAACACCTGCTTCGCCCGAAAGGACGGCTGACCCATCTGCTTGAAAATTTCGGCCAGTTCCGGCTGTGTCAGGGATCTCAGATTCATAAGCTCCTCCGCAGACGGCAGATGAAAAAGCCGTCGGTGTCATACTCCCCGGGGATCAGCGTCAGCATTCCCGTCTGATTTTCAGGAAAGACCTGAGGCAGGGGCAATGGCTCCGGCCGGTATTCCTGGTGCTTTTCCAGGAAAGCGCTGATCACCTCTTCGTTTTCCCGCTTAAGCAGCGTGCAGGTGGAATAAAGCAGGATTCCGCCTGGCCTGACATACGCCGCCTGGGTTTCCAGAATCTTCCGCTGCAGCGCAGGCAACCTGTCCATCTCCGCCAACGCTTTGTAGCGGATATCCGGCTTCTTCCGAATGATGCCCAGCCCGGAGCAGGGCACGTCGGCAATGACCACATCCATGCTCCCCGTCCACTCCGGCACGGGCTGCCCGGCATCCTGCTGCCGGACGGCAATATTGGACAGGCCCAGGCGGGCCGCGCCATTTTTAATCAATCCGATCTTATGGGTATGGATGTCGCAGGAAAGGATCTGTCCCTTTCCCTCCATGGCAATGGCCGCCGCAAAGCTCTTCCCGCCAGGGGCGGCGCAGCAATCCAGCACCCGCAGATTTTCCCCGGAAAGCCCGGCGCACAGCACGCTGAGCTTCGCTGCCGGATCCTGAACATAGAACAGGCCCTCCCGAAACGCAGGCAGGCGTTCCAGGCTTCCTGTCCCGGACAGAATCAGGCAGTCCTTCATCCAGCTGTGGGGCCGTGCGGAAATATGCTCCCCGTCCAACCGTTCGACAAGTTTCGCGGCGGAAGTGCGCAGCGTATTTACCTGCACCACCGTCTGGGGTGCCGCATTGTCCGCAATGAGCATATTTTCCAGCTTTCCCTTTGGCAGGTTGGCCTTCAGCAGGGCAATCAGCTCCTCTGGGTGGCTGTAGCGGTCGGCATAGGATATTGGCTCCCGCAGCTGTCCCCGGGTACGCACCGCGCTGCGCAGAACGCCGTTGACCAGCGCCCCGGCCCGAGGATTTTTACTGTATTTCTTCGCCAGCAGCACCGCCTCGTTCACTGCGGCGCTGTCCGGAATCCTGTCCAATTCATAGATCTGATACAGCCCAAGATGGAGGATATCCCGCACCACTGGGTGGAGATCCTTCCGCTTTCCCGTCAGCAGCTGTTTCAGATAGAAGTCCAGCCTGCCTCTGTTCTGTATGACACCATAGCAAAGCCGGGCGGCCAGCGCAGCGTCCCGGCTGTCCAGCCCATCCCGTTGGATGTATTCCTTCAGAATGCTGTTGGACCAGGCGCCGTCCTTGCGGCAGGCAATCAGCGCGTTCAGCGCTGTTTCCCTGGCACCCATTACCGTTCCAACGGGTGTCCCCGGAAGTAATCCGGGGTGGACATGCGTTTTCCGCCCTCGGCTTGCAGGGAAAGCACCTCTACCGCCCCCTCGCCGCAGGCAATGTGCAGGCCGGTTTTGCTCAGGCCCAAAATTTCTCCGGGCCTGCCGCTGCCCGGTACCACCTTGGTGGCGTGGACTTTGAATGTCTTTCCCCCCAGCTCCATGGTCGCCACCGGCCAGGGATGCAGGCCGCGGACATGGTTGTGTACCTGCCAGGCGGTTTTGGTCCAGTCAATGGGACACATGGACTTGTCCAGCATGGGCGCGTAAGTGGCCTCCGCCTCGTTCTGTGGCGTGGCGGGAACCGGGCCGCTTTCAAACCGGGTCAGGGTTCTGCTCAGCAGGTTCGCACCCAGTACTGCCAGACGCTCCAGCAGCTGCCCCGCCGTTTCGTTTTCCCCAATGGGGGTTCTGGCAATTTCAATGATATCTCCGGCGTCCATCTGCCGGCACAAGTACATAGCCGTAACGCCGGTTTCCCGCAGTCCGTCCAGCACCGCCCACTGGTAGGGCGCCGAACCACGATATTTGGGCAGAATACTGGCATGGATATTGATGCAGCCATAAGCTGGTACATCCAGCACCCTCTGGGGCAGTATGCGGCCATAGGCCACCACCGCGCAGACGTCTGGCCTCAGATCCCGCAGCTGTTCCACTGTCTCCTCCTCCCGGAAATTTTCAGGCTGGAACACAGGAATGCCTGCGGCAAGAGCCGTTTCCTTCACCGCAGAGCAGACCAGCTTCATTCCCCGTCCCTTAGGACGGTCCGGCTGAGTATAGACGCCCACAACCTCGAAGCCATCTGCCAGAATTTTTTTCAGGCAGACCGACGCAATCTCCGGCGTACCCATAAACACAACACGCATGGATGTTCCTCCATAGAGCAAATTGACACCGCTGATACTGATTCTTTATAAAACCGTTCGGTTTTATAAAGAAGGAACCGCCTAAT
>CAZUAN010000092.1:0-7138 GCA_964618385.1 uncultured Oscillospiraceae bacterium
TGCTCGTTGGAGTTGGAGATCATCTGCCGCGCCCAGAAGTAGCCGTTCCAGCGGGAGATCGCGAAGAACAGCGCCACTGTCGCGATGGTGGACTTGGACATGGGGATATAGACCTGGGACAGAACCTGGAACTCGGATGCACCGTCCACAATGGCCGCTTCCTCGATATCGGAGGGGACGCCTTCAAACGCGTTGCGCAGCAGAATGATATTCATGGCGGCCATGCCCATGGCGATAACCACCAGCCACTTGTCATCCATAATGCCGATGGAATTGAAGATGTCCTTGGTATCCAGATAGTTCAGGTACTGCGGAACAATACCGGCGGAGAACCACATGGTAAAGACCAGGAAGAAATTGAAGAATCTGCGGAACAGCAAACGCTTTTTGGAAAGCGCGTAGGCGCCCAGGATCGCAACAAGCAATGACCATACCGTGCCGTAAAATGTCAGGAACAGCGTGTTGGTATAGGCGTTCCAGAACATATTGTCGCTGAACATCCGGGAGAATGCCTCAAACTGAATATCCTTGGGGAACAATACGATCTCGCTGTAGTCCACCGCGTGCTGGCCGCTGATTGCCGCCGAAATCGCGTACAGGAACGGATACAGGCAGCACAGGGCAAACATGGTAAGCAGGGTATAGCTGACAATCTTAAATATCAGCTCAGAAATTTCAAGCTTTCTTTTCACGCTGATACGCCTCCTTTAATACAACGATACATCCGATGCTTTACGGGAGATGGTATTGGCGCCGATAACCAGAAGCATACTGATTACGTTACTCATCATTTCTGCTGCGGAGGCCAGGCCCTGCGCGGAGGAGGAACCCATGCCGTAACGCTGTGCGAAGGTGGAAACAACGTCCGCAGTCACGTAAGTATTGGTGTTATACAGCAGCAAAACCTTCTCATAGCCGATAGAAAGCAGGGAGCCGATTCTCGTAATCAGCATAATGACCAGAGTGGACAGGATACTGGGAATGACCACATAGCGCATCTGAGCCATCTTGTTAGCGCCGTCAATCTGCGCCGCTTCGTAGCTGGTGGGGGAGATGGCAATGATGGCGGCGAAGAACACGATGCTGTCATAGCCTGCAGTCTCCCAAATACCGCTGATCTGGTAGATTGCCCGGAAGAAGCTGGGATTGTTCAGAAGGCCGGCGTTGGCCACCTCCTCGCTGATTGCGCCTATGCTGTACAGCGCCTGGGACAGAATGCCCATGTTGGATGTCAGGGAGCCCTGCTTGACCAGCATCGTAACCAGAGACGTCATAACGACGGTGGAAATGAATTTGGGCAGATAGGTCAGAACCTGATATACGCTTCTTAAAATGTTGGATTTGATCTCATTGAAGAACAGGGCCAGAATGACCGGAATGGGAAAACCAAAAACCAGGCCATAAAAGCTCAGGAGGAAGGTGTTGCGCAGGGCTCTCCAGAATTCTGTGGAAAGGCCGTCGCCGCTTACCAGCAGGCGCTTGAAATAAGAGAAACCGGAGAAGTACTGATCCGCCACCGATTTAACCTGATCGGACACCTTAAAGCATCGTAACAGCTCATACATGGGGAAGTATCTCCAAAACAGGAATACCAGGATCATGGGTACGAGCATTACATACAGGCGCCAATCCTTTAGCACCGTTCGCACTACGTTTTTCCAGTAGTGCTTCTCGACATCGTCACGCACGACCTGTTCCGGGTCGGTGCGATAGGAATTTGAGGCCTTGTCGTAGACAAGGAAATCCCCAGCCATCGGATTTTTCAAAACTGTTCTCTCCCTTCAACGGATTGCTCGCTTTGCGTGCGGAGCAAATAATGTTTTTGGTCTTCGAAAAGACCCTCTATCCGACGGGCAGCCCAGATAATGAACAGTGTGAACAGTTCAGACAGGATATCCGTCGTAATAAAGCCAAGACATGCGGCAGCGGGGTTGCCGAGCAGAGCAGCCAATCCGGCACGGCCCAGCTGCATCAGGAGCTGCACACAAAGTGCAAATACAAGCGTAAGGAAAGTGTCCTTTCGGACCCGTTCCTTACCCAAAAGCTTCAGCATCCCCAGCGCCAGCAGGGAAAGCAGATTGCCCACGCCATAGATCAGGAAATGCTGCCACGTCCCTCCGGACAGAGCGGCAAACAGCACCCCGCCCAGCGCCGCGTGGATCGCCGCGTAACCGCTCCAGCGCATCATCACCAGCGCTACCACCGCAGCCACAGGGGAAACCACATACAGCTGCTCGGGAAACCACCGGGAGGACGCGAAGTAGATCAAGCTCTGGGAAACTGCCAGGATGATCGCAAGAAAGGTCAGATCGATTGTACGGTATTGCTGGAAAGATATTTGATGATTCATAGACTTACCTTGGAAAAGTTCGGATTTTTTCTTGTCATAATCCCCGGAAATGTGATATCATAGGGGAAAATTTTGGAATGCAGGAGGTAGCGCGTTATGTCACAGCCCATTTATGTATCCGCAGAGGACGACTTGCAGGCCGTTGTGAACCATGCGCCGGAAAACGCCGTGCTTTATTTGTCCGAGGGCGTTTACCGGCAAAAAACCGTTATCCGTGTTCCGGGCCTGACGCTGGTCGGCGCGGGAGCGGACAGGACAAAGCTCGTATTCGGCGATTACGCTCTGAAGAAGGACGCCCAGGGGCGGGAATATAACACCTTTCGAACCTACACCCTGGCGGTTTGCGCCGACCACGTCACCATGAGGAATCTTTCCGTCATCAACGACGCCCTGCGTCCGGAGCAAAAGGGCCAGGAGGTTGCCCTGTCTGTCTGCGCCACGGACTTTTCCATGGCCGACTGCGTTTTGTCTTCCACCCAGGACACGCTTTTCGCCGGTCCGCTGCCGCCGGATTTGATTGCGCGCTACAACGGATTCCTGGAGGACGCCCTTCGCCGCGGCGGGCCAATGAGCCAGCGCTTTTCCCGCTGCAGAATCGAAGGCACCGTAGACTTTATCTTCGGCTGCGGCAACGCTCTGTTTGCGCAATGCGAGATCCGGTCCGTCCAGGACGCCCGGGACATTGGCTATGTGGCGGCGCCCGCCCATGAACCGTCGCAGACGGAAGGCTTTCTTTTTCGCGATTGCGCCTTCACCTGCGAAAAAGGCGTGACACCCGGCAGCATTTTCCTCGCTCGTCCCTGGCGTGATTACGGCCTTGTCCGCTTTGAAAACTGCGTCTACGGCCCCCATATCGCCCCGGAAGGCTTTGACAAATGGAACGATACCCGCCGGGATCTGACCGCCCGCTTTTTCGAAACGCCGCCCGTTCCGGGGCGGGTTCCCTGGGTCAACCGGAAATAGTCTCCGGCTTTACAGCAGCTGTTCGGTGGGGATGCCGTCCATATCGTCGAAGTCCTGATTCTCGCCGCACATACCCCAGATAAAGGTGTAATTGGCGGTGCCAACGCCGGAATGGATGGACCAGCTGGGGGAGATCACAGCCTCTTCGTTGTGCATGACAATATGGCGGGTCTCCTCGCCCTGCCCCATCATATGGAACACGGCCTGATCGGGCGCAATATCAAAATAGAAGTACACCTCCATGCGGCGCTCATGGGTATGGCACGGCATTGTGTTCCAGACATTGCCGGGGAGCAGGGCCGTCATGCCCATGCTCAGCTGGCAGCTTTCACAGACGGCGGGATGGATGTACTGCCGCAGAATCCGCTCATTGACCGTTTCCTGCGCCCCCAGGTGATTGTATCTTGCCTTTTCCATGGGGATCAGGACGGTGGGGCAGGTCCGGTGGGCGGGGCAGGAATTGATGTAGAACTTGGCGGGATTCGCCTTGTCCACGGACTTGAAAATCAGCTCCCTGGTTCCCATGCCTACGTATATGCCGTCCCGGTTCTTGACGGGATACTCAACGCCGTCAAGAATCATAACACCGTCGCCGCCGATGTTGATGGCTCCCAGTTCCCGGCGCGCCAGAAAATAAGGCGCCGCCAGTTCCTTGCAGCTCTCCAGCACCAGTGCCTCTTCCACGGGCATAATGCCGCCGGCAATGATGCGGTCCTGATGGGAATAGGTCAGGTTGATGGAATCTTTCTGGAAGATACCCGAAATATGATAATGCCTGCGAAGCTCAGCAGTATCATAATGCTTGGAGTCCTCCGGATGGTTGGCATAGCGGACATCAAAATTCATGTTAAACACTCTCCCATATTGTTTTAATCGTTGTCACGGCGTGCGCGATATGCTCGCCGGTGGTTCCCTCCAAAGTCAGTACGGCATCCCGGTCGTAATCCTTGATCTTCTTCAGGACGGCCTTCAAATCCATCTCGCCGGTTCCGAAGGGAACCTGCCTGGGTCTGCCGTCGTTTACGAAGCAGCAGTCCTTCATATGGAACAGCAGAATTTCGCCGGCAAACGTATCCAGCCCCTGATCCAGAATGGACAGATAGTCGCTCTGATTATCTGCGTCCATGAAATTATACAGATCGAAAATAACGGCCGTTTTTCTCCCGATCATCCGCCTGGCCCGGGCCAGGGTCTTCACATCCCAGCACACATGGCCGGCAGCGCCCTCCATGGCCACCATGCTGCCATAGCCGGCGGCAATATCCGCCAGTTCCGAGAAGGTTGCCACCACCTGCTGCAGCGCCTCCTCCGTACGGTTGCGCGGATGATAGATCCACTGATCGTCATGGAAGGAGCCGGTCTCAGAACCGACATAATCGCATCCCAGCGCTTTGCAGACGCTCAGGTAATCGGCAAAAATCCGGAAGCAGCGCTCCGCCTTTGCCCTGTCCGAGTGAACCGGGTTAAAGTAAGCGCCCACCAGCGGGATCATAACCCCGGCCTCCCGGAACGCGCCGCCAATCCGGGCGGCTTCGTCCTGGGTAATCGCCCCGGGTTGGTAAGCGATGTCGGGATAGGCCTTGTAGCACACCATCTGAACGCCGTCAATCTGCAGCTGCTTCACTCTGGCCAGGATGTCCTCTGTTCCCTTGACGCCCAGATCATGGGCACGGATACATATTTTCATAGGCACCCCCCGTCATCCGTAAAATCCACCAATTTTCTTTTTGCCAAATAATTATATCTCAGCATTTTGCCGATATCCATGTATTATTCGAAACAGCTTATTCACAAAACGGACATATTCGACAAAATCAGCCGCCTTTTTCGAGGCACTCGGCCATACTGTCTTATTCCTCCCGTTCCTTGCCGTCCAGCTCCATTCTGCCAGGATCTGTCGCATAAATCCTGCCCTGTTTTTTGGTGAAATTGGTGGGAGAACAGCCATAGTACTTTTTAAATACGCGGGAGAAATACAGCGCATCCTCGTAGCCACACATCTGCGCGATCTCCGTGATGGTGTATCCGTTGGTCCACATCGCGGTCAGCAGTATTTCCGCATTCTTCATCCTCAGACTGGTCATATATTCCAGCGGCGACATGCCGATCTCCTTCTTGAACAGCTTCCGCAGATAGTCGTAATTGAACGGCATCGCGCGGATAACCTCATCCAGAGCATAGCTTGAGCGGGTGAAATTCCGGACAATGCTGGTGCGAATCCGCTCCACCGGCTCGGAGTGCCGGCCATTGCTCTGGAATACCTGGATATAGCTGGTAATCAGGCTGCCCAACGCCGCCAGCACCAGCTCCCGCATTTCAATGTCCGACATATAGTAATATCTTGCCTGAGAAAAGGCTGCCTTCAGGCTCTCCACGTCGTCATCGCTGACGCGGAAGGGCGACCGATAGGAAAAGGACGGATCGGCTATGGTCATATGAATATTGGTGAACCCGTCGACACTGGAATTGGCGTGAACCTCCTTCGGCGGAATTGCCACGACCTCGCCGGCCCGGTAATTCATGATCGTTCCGTTTTCAAACCGGAACGAACCCTGCCCGCTGGTGCAGTAGACCAGTTCCCAATGTTCATGGGTATGCCATCGGACATCAAAGGTTTTGGGGTGTTCGCCCACAAATAAAATGGTATTCATGAATCTTCCTCACAATCCTGAATCGTCATGCCAAGCTCCTGAAAGAAACGAAGCTCCGCCTCCAGCCAGCCCGGGACATCCCAGCTGGTTTCCGGGACGCCGTACACGGGATAAACCATTGCGTCCGCCGTAGACAGTCCATGCTGACCATGGCGGTAGATGTGCATGGCGAAGTCCACCCCGGCCTGCTCCAGCGCGGATGCCAGCACCAGGCTGTTGCGCACCGGAACCGACTGGTCATCCCTGGTGTGCCACAGAAATACCGGCGGCATATCCGGCCGCACCAGGCGGTCCAGCGACAGCCGGGCGCGTAGTTCCCGGTCTCCCCCGGACAGATTCTCGAAGCTCTCCTCATGGGTGTTCCCCCAGGAGACTGCTACGGGATAGCAAAGCGCCAGCGCGTCGGGACGAATGCACTGCGGGGCCGCGATGTCCGCCACCTCCGGGCAGTCAAACATCGTCCCAAGAGTACCGCACAAATGGCCTCCGGCGGAAAAGCCCATAGCGGCAACCATATGGGATCTGACCTCAAAATCCCGCGCATGTTCCCGGATATAGCGCATCGCCATCGCCGCTTCCCGCAGCGCCACCGGAAAGGCACAGGGCGCGCAGGAATAATCCAACACAAAGGGTACATACCCCGCGGCAAGAAACCGCAGCGCCACCGGCTCCGCCTCCCTGGGGGAGGTCCATCGGTAAGCCCCGCCGGGCAGGATCAGCACAGCCGGCCTGCGGCGGCAAGCGCTGACCTCATCGGAGGTTTCCGTCTGCCAGACGTGAAGCTGCCCTTCTCCGGCTCCCTTCGGGCGCCGGTATCCATATATCCGGTAAAGGTCGACGGTTTTCTGATTCATGGTCTTATCTGTTTCTCCCTTTTCCATTCCCGGCTGGACTGCCGCCGGGAACTGTATGATACTATCATAAGGTTTTTTAACGGATTCGTCAACAAAAATTTTGGCATTTTGTCAAATAATTTTGCTTTTCGGCCTCTCTGTTTCGTATGAATCTCACAGACGGCAAAAAGCAAGCCCCATACCGGTCAGGCGCTGGGCCTTCAGCCGGTATGGGGCGGCGGATTGGATGATGGAATTTGATAAAGCCTTTCATACTATTTTTTGATAAAATGGTCCCCTTTTATCAAAAAGGCATCGCCTTGCGGCGCTGTCATTTTTGG
>CAZUAN010000093.1:0-7077 GCA_964618385.1 uncultured Oscillospiraceae bacterium
ACGGGTAAAGGCAACGCCTGGGCCGCAGTCATCACCCATATTGCCGAAGGCCATGGACCGGACGTTGACGGCAGTACCCCAGGAATAGGGAATGTCGTTTTCCCGCCGGTAGACATTGGCCCGGGGATTGTCCCAGGAACGGAAAACTGCCTGGATCGCGCCCATCAGCTGTTCCTTGGGATCGGTAGGGAAGTCCATATCCAGTTTGGCCTTATACTCGGCCTTGAACTGCATGGCCAGCTCCTTCAGATCATCGGCATCCAGCTCCACGTCCTGGGTCACGCCTTTTTTCTCCTTCATCTGGTCAATGAGGGCCTCGAAATATTTTTTCCCCACTTCCATGACCACGTCGGAATACATCTGGATAAAACGGCGGTAGCAGTCCCAGGCCCAGCGGGGATTTCCGGATTTGGCGGCCAGAACCGCCACCACATCCTCATTCAGACCCAGATTCAGAATGGTGTCCATCATACCGGGCATGGAGGCCCGGGCGCCGGAACGGACAGATACCAGAAGAGGATTTTCCTTGTCACCGAATTTTTTGCCGGTGATAGCTTCCAGCTTGTCCACGTATTCCATGATCTCTGCCTTGATCTCGTCGTTAATTCTGCGACCGTCTTCGTAATACCTGGTGCAGGCCTCTGTAGAAATAGTAAAGCCCTGGGGAACAGGTAGCCCAATATTGGTCATCTCAGCCAAATTGGCACCCTTGCCGCCCAGCAGCTCGCGCATTTTAC
The DNA here is from genome assembly GCA_964618385.1 of uncultured Oscillospiraceae bacterium. Classification (GTDB taxonomy): domain Bacteria; phylum Bacillota; class Clostridia; order Oscillospirales; family Oscillospiraceae; genus Faecousia. Next base: position 738 of record CAZUAN010000093.1, read on the forward strand.
CGTTGCCTTCGGTAAACAGGTAGACATACTTATGAGACATCTCTCATACTCCTTTCCGTTTTCTCAAGTTCCTTTTTCGCTGAAATTATTATGTTTTTCAATTCTCTCTTTTGCGCTCAAATAGTATACCATGCTGGGAAGAAAAAAGCAAATCTTTTTGCAGAAAAAAATGCAAAATTTCCAAATTTTATTAAATAGACGGGATGAAAGACCTCTTTCCCCGATCTCCCGCCCGGGGAACTGTCCGTGTTTTTCCTCTCCCTTCGGACTGCCGGGAAAGCAGGGGCGAAGGGCGCAGATTTCTTCACGCAAACAGCGGGCGGCACAGCAGCCGGAACAGAATTTCGTGCATTTCTTCTTCAGACTTTGGCCAGCCCTCCCGGCTCCACTTGACCAGCAGCGAAACCGTGCCGCACAGCACAAAGGTCAGCGTGTCTGCTTCATCCGGATCATTCAGCCGCTTCAGGATGCGAACCACCCAGTATTCCTCCCGCAGGATGTGCTGAACGCACTGCTTGATATAGGAATCAAGCAGATTATTCCGATCCAGCAATTGCAGCAGATCGTTATGCCGCATCCAATATTCGATGGATCTGCTGATTGCGGCTTGCCTCGCGGCGGAGGTGTCCGACATAATATCCTCTGCTGAAAATGTCCAGATATCCATAATTACTCTGTTCAGCAGCGCCTGCATACAGCTGTCCTTGCTTCCAAAGTACCGGTAGAAGGCTTTCCGGGAAATTCCCGCCTGACGGCACAGATCACTGACGGATATCTGGGAATAGTGCGTCGACTGCATGCTGCGCAGCAGGCAGTCCTCAATCTGCCGCTGCCGCCACGCGGCAGCGGCTGTGACACAGTTCTTGTCCATTTCGGACATTCCTCCTGCAAATGAAGATAGCTTCATTATATCGGCCTTATGGCCGTTTGTCAACGCGGCGAATCCGGGGATTTTTTCCATCCGATTTGGCGATTTCCCCAAAAACAGCGGAGAGAAATTTTCCCTCCGGGGTTACAGTTCCCGGAAATTGGTACATTGCAAATCCCTCGCCGATTTTCTACAATATAGGTGGATTTGCTGCAAAAATTACACAAAAGAGGAGGAAACAACTGTGGCAAAACAAGTTCGATTGGACGCAAACGGTTATCGCAAGTTTGGCATGCGCGACAAGCTCGCCTATGCCGCAGGTGATTTCGGCTGCAACATGAGCTTTGCGCTGAAAAGCTACCTGACTATCTTCTGGACCCAATTCATGGGGATTGACTCCATCCTGATGGCGTCTCTGCTGCTGCTCGTGCAGGTCTGGGATGCGATCAACGACCCCCTGATTGGCGCTTTGATTGATGCCGACACCCATAAGTACAAGCGCAATAAATTCCTGCAATACATCTGGGTCGGTTCTATCGGCCTGCTGGTGGCCGGCGCACTTTGCTTTATTCCCTGGAAGGGCGCACCCGGCATGGTAAAAAATATCCTTTTTGTCGCGGGCTACATTATCTGGGACGCTTTCTATACCATAGCGAATGTTCCCTATGGCTCCATGATGTCCCTGATCTCTACGGACGCGGGGGAGCGCGCTCAGCTGTCCACCTTCCGTTCCGCAGGCGCGATGATCGCGGGTATTGCCACCGGTATGCTTCTTCCCGCTCTGATTTACGACGCCTCCAACAACCTGCGGGGCAACGTTCTGTTCCTGCTGGCTTTGGTTATGGGAATTCTCGGCTTTGTTTTCTTCCAGTTTATGATCCGCAACACGGTAGTGCGCGTGGATACCGAAATTACCCTGAAGGAAGATACCCCCAAATTCAATCCCATCAAAGCAACCATTGGCTTTTTCAAGAACCGCGCGGCCCTGGGCGTCACCATCGCCGCTATGGCGCAGCTTATCTGCATGTACGGTGTCACCACCGCTTCCCAGGTCATGTTCCAGGCCTATTTTAAGAATGCGCAGATCTCCGGTGTTCTGGGGATGATGTCCTACCTCGGCCTGTTCCTGTTCATGCCCTTCATTGGTAAGATTGTAGGGAAATTCGGCAAAAAGGAAGCCACTACCTTTGGCCTGTGCATTACCACCGCGTCGTATGTTCTGATGATTTTCCTGCCTATCACGGCTGACGGGAAGGGCATGGCGATGTACGCCGGCTGCCAGTTCCTGGCCGCATTGGGCAACGGCGTATATACCTGCATCGGCTGGTCCTTGGTGGCAGACTTCATCGACTATGGCGAGTGGAAGCTTGGCAACCGGGACGAAGGCACAAACTACGCCCTTTACTCTTTCTTCCGTAAGCTGGCCCAGGGCATCGGCCCCTCCCTTGGCCTTGTGATCGCCACCTTGCTGGGATATAACGCCGCTCTCGGAGCCCAACAGACCGCGGAGGTTGCGCTGTCCATGCGCTATATGGTGGCCATCGGCTATCTGATCGGCTCATTGCTCCAGCTGGTTTCGATCGGTCTGATCTACAATCTGGACAAAAAGACCCTGGCAAAGGTTCAAAGTGAACTGGCTGCCCGCAAATAATCTCCATTCCCCCAATAGCAAGCCCGCCGGCGAATGCCGGCGGGCTAATTATACTGTTTCTTGATTCAATCGTTTGATAATCAAGAAGGCATCGCCTTGCGGCGCTGCCATTTTTGGTATTTTCGGGATGGAAAATACTTCGGATTGAACATTTTTATTGAATATCAGTATTATTTATTCGATGTCCTTGATTTCGCAGCTGACCACTTCTCCGGTGTCGTTATACAGCACAATCACCGCGTTGGCAGTCAGCGCCATCACCCCGTCATCGGCTGCTGCCTTTGCCTTGGACTTGGACATTCCCCGAATGGTTTCCAAATCCGAGCTATAGCCCTCCAGCGCCGCTTCGTCTGCCACGTAGACCGCCACATTGTAGGTGGTGGTATCGCCCAGGAACTTCTTGTAAGCGCTTTCCACCGTCGTTATCAGAACCTGACCGTCATAGGCGTCGCTCTGCTCCAGAATCACATCCGTCATTTTTGTGTTGGCCTCATAACGCTCTGAGGCGCTGTAGGAAGCGCTGAGGGAAGTGGTAGCATAGTAATAATTCAGGTAGCCGACCACGCTGACGATGCCCACCGCAAACAGCACCGCCAGCAGGATGACCTGCTTTTTCCCAAACGTCAGGTTCTCCTTGCTGTTTGCTCCGCCATAGGTCAGCCCCATCCGGTTGGTGATAGGAACCATCAGCCGCAGGAAGAAGGTCATGGCCACGGCCTCAATGGGAAACATAAACGTGTTTTTCAGAATCCGGGGAATGGTCAGCACCACAGTGGACGCGCCGTAATAGTAGCTCTGGTAGAGCATGTCAATGGAGATGCCCAGAACCACGTTGATGATTACGCAGATGCTCAGCCGGCCCAGCATAACCCGCCAGGGAGTTACCTTCGCGCGATACAGCAGCAGCGCCCAGATCAGGGAGCTGCCGATCTCCTGCAATGCGTAGGGCAGGAAATAAGTTCCCAGTCCATCCCAGATTAAAACACCCAGAAAGTCGGAAAGAAACGCGGCCGGAATTGCCATGACCGGGCCGATAATCATGGCTCCCAGCGCGTTGATGAAGCTGGCAACGCTGAACAGCTTCAGATTGGGCGCGATGGGTACGGCCAATCCCTTGGTTGCCACGCGAAGCGCAATCATCAGAGCGGCGATTACCAGCGTTCTGGTGTCCTTCCATTCCGCCGCCGCATCGCGCCAATACGCCTTGGAGAAGGGGGTTGCGTACAGAGCTGTGTTTTTTTGAACTCTTGTCATAAAAATTCCTCCTTTGTTTTTTGACGCCGGGCCGACGCGATACAATGCTCCGGAAGTCCACAGGTGCAAAAAATCCCCGGCGGCATACAGCCGCTGGGGAGAAGCAAATACAGTCCGCCCGTGGAGAAAGGAACAGCAAGATTACAGCCGACCGTTCGTCCGACCGAGTATCGTTGCTACATAAAGGAGAGCGAGAGTCCAATATGACGCAGCGGGTGCGGAAACCCTATCGCGGACACAGATCCTTCGTCTGTCACACAACTCCCCATCTTGACAGCACTTCACGCAGGGTTTCCTACTCTGTTTACGGCATATTATACACACTTCGGCAGGGAATGTAAATAGGTTTTTTGGAAATATTTTGGATGACACGGCTTCAGCCGCGCCATTTCTCCCCCGGCGGGAGGAACGGGGACCAGAGTGCAGATTCTGTCGCACACTTCCCAGATCCATCCTGCCGTTTTCGCTGGTTTTCCCACCGGGCAAACCCTTACAATAATACCACCAACGATAAGGGAGGACGGGCAATGCAATGCCAGAAGCTGAAAACTTACATGGAAACCGGACGGGTGGTATTCCTGCCTGCGCGCTCCATCCGCCCGAACCCGGCGCAGCCCCGGAAAAATTTCGACCCGGAAGCCTTGGACGAGCTTTCGGAATCCATCCGACAGCACGGCATCTTACAGCCTCTTTCTGTCCGCCGCTGCGCAAACGCCTATGAGCTGATTGCCGGGGAGCGGCGGCTGCGGGCTGCCCAACTGGCGGGAATTACGGAGATTCCCTGCATCATTATGAGCATGGATGACCGGCAATCCGGCATGGCCGCCATGGTGGAAAATCTTCAGCGTCAGGATCTGGATTTCATTGAGGAGGCCGTGGGCATCTCCCGGCTGCTGAAGGACTGGAATATGAGCCAGGAACAGGTGGCCCGGCTGCTGGGGAAAAGCCAAAGCGCCATTGCCAACAAGCTGCGCCTGCTGAAACATTCCGAAGCGGTACTCACCGCCCTGCGGGAAGCCGGCTTGACCGAACGCCACGCCCGCGCCCTGCTGAAGCTTCGCGGCGAGGAGGAAAAGCTGTCCGCCATTGCCGAAATTGCCAGGCAGAAGATGAGCGTGGCCCGCGCGGAAAAATACCTGGAAAGCAGGAATACAGTCAGGGAGGAAAAGCCTGCCAAAGCCAATGTGGGCGCGTTTCTAAACAGTCTGACTCAGAATCTGCAAAAGATTCAGCTTTCCGGAATCCCCGCTGTGTCGGAGCGGCGAGAGACGAACAGCCAGATCGTGCTGACCATTACCATCCCCAAATAATACAGTGCCTTTGCAAAGGATGCATTCTCCAATATTGCTATATCGTAATCAGTTCGTATGAGTCCTCCCCAAGACCGATTTTCTTCGCGTGGGAAATCTGGCTGCGCCAGTTGGTTTCGGGGAAAGAACCCGTCAGATTGTCCAGGTCCGGGCGGTTAGCCCTAGCCAGCTTGGAGCCAGGCAGGATGGCCTGAGCGTTGACGGCCTCCGCACAGGCCAGATCCAGCGCCACAGGGTCAAAGGATGCGAACATGCCCACATCAGGAACGATAGGGATGTCGTTCTCCGCATGGCAGTCGCAGTACGGACTGACATCCCGCACCAGGCTGATGTGAAAATGCGGGCGTCCGTCCAGGACGGCCTTGGCGTACTCTGCAATTTTGCAGTTCAGGATATCGGCGGACTGGGCATAGGCAGAGTGGATGGCACCCACGGGACAGACGTCAACGCACCGGCCGCAGCCCATGCACTTCGTCCAGTCGATGTGCATGACGCCGCCTTGCAGCTGGGGACCGTCGTGGGCGCAGTATTTGGCGCAGGTGCCGCAGCCGACGCACTTGTCTTCCTCCACAACCGGACGGCCCTCATAGTGCATTTCCCGTTTACCGGCGTTGGAGCCGCAGCCCATTCCCAGGTTTTTCAGAGCGCCGCCAAAGCCGGCTTCCTCGTGGCCCTTAAAATGGTTCAGGGAGATAACAATATCCGCGTCCATGATAGCCCGGCCAATTTTGGCGGACTTCACATATTCGCCGCCTGCCACGGGGACGTCCACGTCATCTGTTCCCCGCAGTCCATCCGCGATGAGAATATGGCAGCCGGTGGAGTAGGGGGTGAAGCCGTTTAGATAGGCGGTTTCCAGATGATCCAGCGCGTTTTTTCGGGAGCCGACATACATGGTATTGGCGTCGGTGAGAAAGGGCTTTCCTCCCAGATCCTTAACCAGATCCACCACGACCCTGGCATAGCCGGGCCGCAGATGCGCCATATTGCCAAGTTCACCGAAGTGAATCTTAATGGCCACGAACTTATCCTGGAAGCTGATCTGATCCATACCCGCGGACAGACACAGCCGTGCCAGCTTCTGAGGCAGCGTCTCAGAAGTACCCGTACAGAAGTCGGTAAAATACACCTTAGAAGCCATAGAGAAACTCCTCCCGATTGTTTTTTTCAGTTTACCTTTTTCCGCCGGGAAAGTCAAGTGCCCAGAAAAGAAATGGGGCGCATCGGTAGAAAACTGCGAAAAATTATGATAGAATA
>CAZUAN010000094.1:0-7049 GCA_964618385.1 uncultured Oscillospiraceae bacterium
TTTCCGTCGATGGAGATGGTAACGACCTGCCAGGGGACGAACTTTCCGCTTTCCTGTAACGCATTCCGTGCCGCCACTTCCAGACCGCCGCAGCAGGGAACCTCCATCCGAAGGACCGTTACACTCCCCACATCGTTGTTCCGAAGAATTTCGGTCAATTTACTGCCGTAGTTGACATTATCCAGCTTGGGACAGCCAATCAACGTGACCTTTCCCCGGATGAACTCCTGATGGAAATTGGCATAAGCGTAGGCAGTGCAGTCGGCGGCAATCAGCAGTTTGGCGCCGTCAAAATAGGGAGCCTTGATGGGAGCCAGCTTGATCTGAACCGGCCAGTTGCGAAGCTGGGAGGACAGATCCGCCGAATTTCCAACAGGCACATCATCCCGATGCATCTCCAAAATTTGGGAACCGGGGCAGCCGCCTACAGGAGACTCAGGCTGCTTGCTTTGCTTCTTTTTCTCCATATTGGCTTCCACGGCATTCCGGTCATATTCCGCCGCTTCCCGGTTTTCAAAGGAGATCGCGCCTGTGGGACAGGCGGGCAGGCAGTCACCCATACCGTCACAGTAGTCGTCCCGGATCAGTTTTGCTTTCCCGTCCACCATGGCGATGGCACTTTCGTGACAGGCTTCGGCGCACAAACCGCAGCCATTGCACTTTTCTTCATTGATACAAATGATTTGTCTAACCATGCTTCAGTTCCTCCGTTAATTTCCGATAAGATTCCGCCGCCAGTTCATACCCCAAATAGGCGATTGCCTGATATGCCGCATCCGGCAGCCGGGTGCGGTTTTCTCTTTGTAAACGGCGTATCAGATTTTTCAGTTCGTCCAGCATTTCCAGCTTGCTTTGGACATTCTCCTGCGCGGCATCGTAAAAACGTTCCATGTCGTAATCGGACGTATTGCCGCAGGGAAATTGGCAGAAAGCGCAGTTTGGAGAAATCGTGAATTTCTCCCTATGAATCCTGCTTACCATTTCTTCACTGTCAGCAGCCAAGAGTGCCTCCATGACAAGGCTGTCGGTTTGCTCGGTTTTTCCGTTGTTGCCAATCGCACCGCAAAGGCCAATGAGCGCACTAATAATTCTCGGATTATCCATTTTTCCACATCCTTCTTGACCGCTTAAAAATAGTTTACTATAATGAGGGTATCTTGTATGTGGTTATAACCACGAAGTGAGGACTTTATGGATTTATCTTTTCTGGCGGAAACGCCGCTGTTTCGCGGAAGCGGGCAAAAGGAAATCTCCGATCTGTTAAAGGATCTGAGATATTCCGTGCGAGCATATAAAAAGGGTACGATTATCTTTCATTCCGGCAGCTTTGTGACGGATTTGGGACTGGTAATGGAGGGATCGGTACAAATTGAGGCGGTTGACCTCTTTGGCGCGAGAAGCATTCTGGGAATCTGCGAACAGGGAGATGTGTTTGCGGAATCCTATGCGTGTATTCCGGATCAGCCGCTGTTGGTGGATGTTGTCGCCAGAGAGGATACAGCGGTTCTGTTTATCAACGTACCGTCCCTGCTTTCCGCGCAAGCGCCGCAAGGCGGCAGCCCTGTGGTTCAGAATCTGCTTGGCATTGCTTCCCGCAAGAATCTGCGGCTTTCCATGCGAATACTCCATTCCGCACCGAAAAAAATCCGGGACAGGCTTTACTCCTACTTTTCTGAACTGGTAACCACTCAGGGATCTACAGAAATCCGCATCCCTCTGGACAGACAGCAATTGGCAGATTATCTCGGAGTGGAACGCACTGCGTTATCCAAAGAGCTGGGAAAAATGAAGCAGGAAGGCTTGCTGGACTACCATAAAAATAGGTTCAGAATTTATGTCGATGTAAATCGCGATAAGGGATGAGCTGCTCTCCCAGAGGCACAGAGGTCATCCCGTCAATTGAATAGCATAATACGGATTCTTTATATAAAAATGTTCCATCCTTCGGATTTCACATTTTTATGAAATATCAGTATGAAACGAATTCTTATTTTAAGCTGAAAACTCTTTTATAGCACCGCAGGTGCGTGAAAAACGCTATGAGATTCCAGAAAGGCTGCCGCTGAAAAGGGACGGTAGAACACACTCCTTTTTCAAAAACGCATTGCTCCCCATACGGATAAAATCCCGCAGAAGGTCTGATTTGAAAAGCCTTCTGCGGGATTTCATATGGTTTCCTTATAAAATGTTTCCTTTTTATAAGGAGAGAACGGGATTACAGGTTGTCCTTGATTTTCCGGATCATGGCGTCGTATTCCGCGTCGGTCAGGAAGGTCTTGCCGGGGTTCATGGCAAAGGGCGTTCCCCACTCAAATTCATCCTGATACTTGGGTACCAGGTGAAAATGCAGATGGCAGCCGCCGTCACCGTACGCGCCGTAGTTGATCTTGTCCGGATGGAATGCCTTGTGCAGGGCGCTGGCGGCGCGGGCCACATCGGCGAAAAACGCGTTGCGCTCCTCCTGGCTGATGTCCACCATTTCGCTGACATGATCCTTGTAGGCCACAATGACGCGGCCGGGGTGACTTTGCTCCTTGAACAGGATCAGCTGGGAAACCGTCAAATCGCAGATTTTGATGCCGAAGCCTGCCAGAATCTCCCCGCCCATACAGTAGCCGCAATTACAGTCTTTCATTGCTTCGTCCTTCTTTCTGATGATTTATTCTTTCCGGATTTTCGTCAGCTGATCGTTCAGCGTATGCTTGAACTCAGCCGAGACGGCCTTGCCGGACATTTTCAGCATATCGCTCAGGCGCATCAGCTTCATCATGTCCGCCATAGGACCTTTTTCCATATCCATACCCATGGATTCTGTCATGGCGGAGGCGCCGCCCTTCATGGCAGCCAAGGCTTTGCCCACAATGGCTGCGGTCTTAGTGTTAGCCAGCAGGTCACCCATTTTGTCCTTGATGGAGTAGCAGCCTTCTACATAAGTAAACGGGCGGCGGGCGGCTACGGCGGCAGGATCGTCAAACCAGTTGGCTGCGTCATTGCCCTCTGGCAGATCATAGGCATAGTTGTGGGTGGGAACGGCCTTCAGGGTGATGGTGTTGGATACCACATCGCCGCATTTGGCGCAGACGGTGTTTTCGCCATCGGCCAGAACCACATCCGGGAAAACCGCCTGATGGTGTTCGGCCGCTTTGGTCGCAGCCTCCTGGCCATTGACTACCAGGGTAACAGTGTCGCAGTTGGTGAAAACGGTGATTGTGCGCTCGTCCGGGGCGCGGTCAACAAACCGGCCGCCTGCCACATGGAGCATGGGTTCCGGGTTCCACCAAGCCTTGTACAGCCAGAAGGTATCCTTTTTCAGCTTCCGGTCATAGCTCACCAGGCCCTTGTTGTTCCGGCCCTTGACGCCGCCCTCGTCCCGGGCGTCGGCGGCAAAGTCAAACATATTCCAGCAGTGGGTGCTCCACAGCCAGGGCCGGGCCTCGAATACCTTCAGCATTTCCTGATGATAATAGCAGGCATACTCCTCGGTGTAGTCGTGATTCTCCGGATAGGCGGTGTGCCAGGTGGTGATTGTCTCCGCGCCGTATTCGGACATGCCCAGGGCCACAGAGGGATTCAGAGCATGGAATTTATCCAGCCAGGGGCCATTGTCGGAGGCGTCGCCTACATACCAGCCAAAGTAGTGGTTGTAGCTGATCAGATCCGCCAGATACACATGCTCAGAGTTCATGGGCGTCATGGACACAGCGGCCATAGTGGTCAGGCGATGGGGATCCAGTTTCTTGACCAGGGCGTTCAGCTCCGCCAGATTCCGGTACAGCGCTTCGGATTCTCCGCCGATGGTGATCTCATTGGAAAGGCCCCAGAAGAAAATGGAGGGATGATTGTAATTCTGGGACACCAGCTCCGTCATCTGGGAGATGGTGTTGTCGTGGGCTTCCTGACCGGGCATGAACTGAGAGATGAAGGGGATCTCCGCCCAGACCGCGAAACCGGTGTGATCGCACAGATCATAGAAATACTGGTCGTGCTGATAATGAGCCAGGCGAATGGTGTTTGCGCCGACTTCTTTGATAAGCGCAATATCCTCTGCGTGATCTTCCTTGGAAATGGCCCAGCCCTTGTCCAAGCGATCCTGATGACGGGAAACGCCCCGCAGAGGAACGTTTTTGTTGTTGAGCCAGAAACCGGTGTTGGGATCCACATGGAAGGAGCGGTAGCCAAAGGTAACGGTAACGGCATCCAGAGGATCGAGCTTCAGGATGTCCACGCCCATGTACAGCTTTGCTTCGCAGGTGTAGCAGTAGGGGTCGGCCATGCCATCCCACAGGTGGGGTGTTCCCACATCCAGCTTGAGAACCGTATGTTCTGCGGCTTCCGCTTTGCCGGAGGCCGCCACCTTGCCCTCCGCATCCTTAAGCTCCACAACCACGGTGCAGCCATTGGCGTTGACAGGGAACAGGTCAATCCGGGTCTTTCCGGAGCAGTAGGGGGTGACAAAAACCGCGTCGGTGCCGCTTTTCAGCAGGTCGAAATGCACCTCATCGGTTTCAATGAAATTCACATCCCGGTACAGCCCGCCGTAGAAGGTAAAGTCCGCGCTCTGGGGGTAGATCTCAGACGGAGCGTTGGAGACGGCTACGGTCAGAACATTGCCCTGGGGCTTCATCGCCTTGGTCAGCTCATAGCGGAAGGTGGAGAAGCCGCCCTTGTGGGTTCCCAGCTCCTGGCCGTTGCAATAGACGGTGGCCACATGATTTGCGCCCCGGATCTCAATGAACTGCTTTTTGCCGGAGGCAGGATCGGGCAGATCAATTTCATAAGTACCGATGCCGCGCCAGTAATCGTTGCCGCCGTCCTGACCGTCCTGGGCGTTCCAGGTGTGGGGCAGTGTCACAGGAGCGAAGGCCTGCCCCTGCTTGGCGAAGCGGGCCTGGGTCAGCTGTTGTGTTTTACGCATAGTATGGTGATCTCCTTTCAAAATAGTATTGTCAAAATATACAAAAACATTGTAACACAGAACCTTGCTTTGGTCAAGATAACTTTTCGGTCAAATATCGGATTCCCTGCCTGTATGGGGCAGTATCGGAGCATCAAGCTTAAAGCGCCACAGCCGATCCTGATCCTCCTGTGAGGCATAGCGGATGCCGACCCGTTTGTCCGTCACAACGTTACAGGAAAATCCGTCATCCTCAATCCAAAGTTCCCCGGAGTCCAATACGCTTTGCCAGTTCTGTTCCCCGGTAATGCCAAGGGCTTTTGTCACTCTCCCGGGGCCGGGGGCTTCCGCACAGGCACGGATCAGCACCGCTTCCGGCTGCCCGGCTTCCCCCGTGACGATGTTCAGCAGCCAATGAATGCCGTAGCACAGGTAAACATAGACGGTTCCGGCTCGGGCATAGAGTACTCCCGTCCGTTTTGTGCGTCCCCTGTGGGCATGACAGGCTGTATCGCTTTCGCCGCAGTAGGCTTCCGTTTCCGATATCCGAAGCCTCTGCCCCCGAAATACCAGCACCTTGCCCACCAGGTCCCGGGAAACCTCCAAACAGGGCCGGTGAAAAAAGTCCTCCGTTAATCTTGCCATACATTTCCCCCCTTGGAAACAGAATACCACAATTCGGCGGGTTTGGGAAGCCATCTTCCACGCCGCGCACGTTTTTTGTAAAAAAATGCTTCCGCCTATGCCAATTTGCCAACGAAACCCGGAAACAGGACGGCTTTTTTCTGGCAGTATTTCATCTTGTTTTCTATGCCAATCAATGGTAGTATATTTTATATGGGCAGGCATTTGTCTGCAGAGTGCAGTCACTTGCTTGATGAGCAAAGGAGTGAGCGTATGAAATATATCGTAGTTCTGGGCGATGGCATGGCCGACGAACCGATTGCCGCATTGGACGGCAAAACGCCGCTGGAATATGCCCGCACTCCTGCCATGGATGACCTTGCCTCCAGGGGCGAGCTGGGCATGGTGCAGAATGTTCCCGCGGGAATGGCGCCAGGCAGCGATGTGGCCAATCTGTCCGTCATGGGATATGACCCGGCTGTCCATTATTCCGGGCGCTCCCCTCTGGAGGCGCTGAGCGTGGGCGTCCGGATGGATCCGGATGACATCGTCTTTCGTTGCAACCTGGTTACACTGACCGAGGAAGGCTCCTATGCCGAAAAAACCATTCTGGATCACAGCTCCGGCGAAATCTCCACCGCTGACGCCGACATCCTGATGGACACCATCCGGGAGAATTTCAACAGCCAGCAGTTTCAGTTCTATACCGGTACCAGTTACCGCCATATCATGATCTGGAAGCACGGAAACCTTGTCCCCCTGGAACCGCCTCACGACCATCTGGGCAAGGTAATCGGGCCCTGGCTTCCCCGGGAAAAAAGTCTGCGGGACATGATGGAGCAGAGCTTCGACCTGCTGAACGACCATCCGCTGAACCTCCGCCGGGCTGCCGAAGGAAAGCACAAGGCCAACTCCCTGTGGTACTGGGGCGCGGGCACCAGGCCCAGTTTGGAGAACTTTCAGGCCAGGACAGGGCTGAAGGGCGCCATGATCTCTGCGGTGGATCTGCTGAAGGGAATCGCCGTGGGAGCGGGGATGAAGGTCTGCCAGGTGGAAGGCGCCACCGGCTCCATCAACACCAACTGGGAAGGCAAGGCCCAGGCCGCTGTTGACGCCCTGCTGAAGGATGGATACGACTTCGCCTATATCCACCTGGAGGCTCCCGATGAAATGGCGCATCAGGGACTTCTGGAGGAAAAGATCCGGTCCATTGAATACCTGGACAGCCGGATCATCGCCCCTGTTCGGGCAGCTATGGAGGATGCGGGGCAGGCATATCGGATGCTGGTTTTACCCGACCACCCCAATCTGCTGCGTCTTCGTACGCATACCGGCGACCCGGTGCCTTATGTGCTGTATGACAGCACGGAGCAGCGTGTGTCTTCCCGCCATTATACCGAAGCCGAGGCAAAATCTACGGGAATTTTTGAACCGCAGGGCCATAAGCTCATGGCACGGTTTCTCCAGGATGGGGAATGCCGGATGTGACGGGCCCGGTGAGAACCGTTTCCGCTCTGCCTTTTCTATGGAA
>CAZUAN010000095.1:0-7023 GCA_964618385.1 uncultured Oscillospiraceae bacterium
CAGTTCTTGCCGATTTCATCAGAGCTTCCCTAACAAGTTTTGTAAGGGAGCGGTTCCATGAAAATCAAGGAAAGGATTCGAAATATTCGCCTGCCCAGACAGCTGCCTCCGGAAGGGAAAGCCATATTCCGCAAAACCGGCCAGCGGATCAGGAGCGGTCTTCGAAAAGGGAGGGAGAAGGTCGGGAAGATTCCTTTTCCCGGGTGGCTGTTTCTCATCCTGACTGTTGTTTATAACGAGCTGATGCTGTACCTCTGGTGCGCGGACAGCTTTCGCGCCGGACGGCTGGCAGCGGTGCTGGCATTTGCGCTGGGATTTGGCGGCGTTTTGGCGCTGCTGACCAGCTTCCTGCCCTCCGGGAAAGCGGCCAAGTGGACGGCTGTGGGGCTGGCTGCCGCAGCAACGGTGATCTGCCTGATGGAATATTTCCTTTTGGACGCCTACGGGGTCTTTATGACGCCTGCCACCATTCTCAGCGGTGCCGGCGGCGTTGCCAAGGAGTATTCCGGCGTAGTCCTTTCCCTGCTGGGACGAAGCCTGTGGAGGATCGGCCTGCTGCTGCTCCCTACGGCGCTCTATGCGGTTTTCTGCTGCTCTCCTGCCTGCGGCTGGAGACTGCGGGGCGGTTTGGCGGCGCTGACGGTGGTCATGTATCTGTCGGGAGTCGGCATTGTTTATGGCCTGAACGGGGATTTCAACCGATTCCGCGCGTCCTATGATTTTGACAGCGCGGTGGATTGCTTTGGCTTGAACATGGCGCTGACGTTGGAGGCGTTTCACAGCATTGGGGGGAAAGAAACCCCCAGCTTTACAACGGTGTCCCAGCAGCAGACGGCATCTGCGGAGCAGCCCCAGGAAACCCAGGGGCGCGCAGAGGACCCGGAGTCTGCCGCGGTTTACGGGGAGAACAGGATAGAAGGGTTGGACTTCGCGGCGCTGGCGGAATCCACGACAGATTCCTCCATTGCGTCGATCTACAGCTATCTGGCGACGCTGAATCCCTCGAAGCAGAATGCGTATACCGGCCTGTTTGAGGGGAAAAACCTGATCCTTATTACGGCGGAGGCATTTACCCTTCAGGTGATTGACCCCAAGCTGACGCCGACCCTCTATCGCCTGGCCAATGAGGGAATCCGGTTCACGGACTACTATCAGCCGGCCTGGGGAGCCAGCACCACCTCCGGAGAATTTTCCAATCTGGTTGGTCTTGTGCCAACCAATGGCGGCATGTGCATGAAAGAGGCCATTCAGCAGGATCTGTTTTTGACTATGGGGCATCAGCTGCAAAAGCTGGGCTATTATTCCGTGGCGTATCACAACCACAACAAGGATTTCTACGATCGGGACAAGACCCACACCCACCTGGGCTATGACCAGTTCCTGGCCCAGTACGGCGGGCTGGAGGGCATCACGCCGGTCTGGCCGGAAAGCGACCTGGAGATGATCGACGTGACGGTTCCCCAGTATATCGGAAACCAGCCGTTCAGCATTTATTATATGACGGTCAGCGGTCACTGCATGTATTCGCAAAGCGCAAACGCCATGTCGAAAAAAAATTATGACAAGGTGGCGGACCTGGATTACTCCGAAGCGGTGAAATGCTACCTTGCCGCCCAGCTGGAGCTGGAGGCGGCTATGGAGTCCCTGGTGCGGCAGCTGGAGGAAGCGGGCATCGCGGACGATACCGTCATTGTTCTGGGGACGGATCATTACCCCTATGGCCTGGAGCGCAGCGGGACCTGGCAGAACACGTCGGATTATCTCCGGGAGCTTTACGGCGTGCCGGAGTACGACATGTTTATCCGGGATCGGAATGCCCTGATTATTTGGAGCGGCTGCATTGAGGACATGGACATCGTGGTGGACGAGCCGGTATACAGCCTGGATATCCTGCCTACGCTTTCCAACCTGTTTGGAGTGGAATACGACTCCCGGCTTTTGGTCGGGCGGGATGTGTTTTCCGAAGAAGACGCGCTGGTTCTGTGGCCGGATTACAGCTGGAAAACGGCGTGGGGAACCTACAATGCCCAGACCGGGGTGTTCACCCCCATTGGGGATGCCCAGGTGGAGGATTCCGATATCGAAGATACTTCCTCCAAGGTGGCCGATAAAATCACGTATTCCCGCTGGGTGCTGAATGAGGATTTTTTCAATTATGTATCGGATGCTTTGGCACAGGAGGAATAGCTGTCAGAAAAGCCCGCAGATTTTGCGGGCTTTCTTTTTTTGCGGATGCTCTGCCCGGATGCGGCGAGCCAATCCATACGGATATTACAGAAAAGGATTACGTTTCCGCGATAAGCGCCTCGAAAACCGGCAGGCTCCGCTGAATCATGTCGTAGCTGACGCAATAACAGATGCGGAAATAGCCCGGACAGCCGAAGCCGTCTCCCGGAACCAACAGCAGATCCTTCTTCTTGGCCCGCTCAGAGAACGCGTTGGCGTCCCCGCCGGGGGCTTTGATAAACAGGTAAAACGCGCCGTCAGGCTTGGCCATTTCATAGCCCATGGCGCTAAGTCCCTCATACAGCGCTTTTCGGTTGCGGTCGTAGCTTTCTAAGTCCGGGCGCAGGTGGGCGCAGCGGGCAATGACCTTCTGCCACAGGCTGGGGGCGCAGACGTGTCCGGCGGCCCGGGCTGCGCCGGCGATGGCGGCATAGAGCCGTTTGCTGTCCGCGGCGCTGTCGGGAACGTAGACATAGCCGATCCGTTCGCCGGGCAGGGACAGGGATTTGGAATAAGAATAGCAAAGAATGGTATTGGGGTAAATGTGCGGTACAAAGGGTACCTCTACCCCATAGGCCAGTTCCCGGTAAGGTTCGTCGGAAACCAGGTAAATGGGATGGCCGTACTGTGCCGCCTTCCGCTCCAGCAGGCTCCCCAGAGCGGCCAGGGTATCCCGGGTGTAAACCACGCCGGAGGGGTTGTTGGGGGAATTAATCAGAACTGCCTGGGTGCGGTCCGTAATCCGCTCCTCCACAGCGGGCAGATTGATCTGAAAGGAGGGGATATCCGGAGGTATCACCCGGAATTGCAGACCGGCCTCCTCCACGAATGGCTTGTACTCCGGGAAATAGGGGGCGGCGGTCAGAATCTCCCCGCCGGGGACAGCCAGTGCCCGGAATACGCTCACCAGCTCCGGCGCCGCGCCGCAGCCGATGAAAAAGTCCTCCGGTGCGGTATCCGCGCCGTACCGGGCGTTTAAGTCGTCGGAAATGGCCCTCCGGGTCTCGTAGTCGCCCGCGGCAGAGGTATAGCCGTGAACCAGCAGAGAATCGGTATCGCTGAGGACCCGGCGCACCGTTTCGTCCACTTCTTTTGGCGATGGGATGGAGGGGTTGCCCAGGGAATAGTCGTAGACATTCTCCGGCCCCACAACAGCGGCGCGGGCCCGCCCGTACTCAAACAGGTCGCGGATGCAGGAGCGATTGGCGCCCAGGGCGTAGGCAGTTTCATTCAGCATATCAGTACCTCCCGTATGGAAAATGCAAAATTGCGGTTATTGCGGGTTATGCTTCATACAGCGGTTTCCGGGAATTGTAGGGCTGAGGCCTGTAGGCAATGGAGCCGATGGGCTTGCCCGCAATGCCGTATTTGGGATTGTAGCCAAACAGGTTGACATAACGATCCAAATCGTCCTTTTCCTTCTCCATTTCCTCCATAACAGCTACCGTGGCAAGGACGTCATCCACCGCCCGATGGGAATTGACCACCCGGCCGGACAGCCCGTAGCACGCAATGGCGTCGCTCAGCTTGTGGGGATAGCTGTGACGGTCGCGGTAGACGGTCAGAAGGTCCAGCTTGTCCTTGCCCTTCAGAATGGCAGGATCGCCGTCCCGCAGCAGCATGTAAAACAGAAAGCTCAGGTCAAAATGGGCATTGTAGGCCAGCAGCAGCGTGTTCCCTTGGATCAGTTCCGCGATATCCCGGCAGATCCGGGTTTTGGGAAGGCCCCGTTCCCGAAGATCCTGAGTGGAAATCCCCGTCAGCTGCTGAATTCTGGCGGGAACAAAGCTGCCTGGGGAAAGGGCGACCAATTCGTCGTACTCCCGAACCACCTTGGGGGTATTGTCCGGGCGTTCCACCGCCACGGCAGCGAATTCGATGATCTCATCCCGGCTGTAGTTCAGGCCTGTGGTTTCCGTATCCATCAGAACCAGACGGTCATACCGGGAAAAAAGCGTTTCCAGGTTTGGCATATTTTCTCTCTCCTGATCCGGTTTCGTTTTCAGCCAATGCCATGGCCCGCTGCACCTTACTGGCCGGCTCCGGGGTCAGCGCGAATTCCCTTGCCAGCCGTTCCGCAAACGCAACGGCAACCATTTCCATTCCCGCCTTCAGTTCCACCTCCACCTCGGCAAACGGCAGTTCCCGGCCCCCGCCAAGCAGAAGTCCCTGATCCAGCGCCAGCTCCAGGACACAGCCCGAAACCTCCATGGTGGCGGCCTGCCGGGTGAACCGGGCGCCGCAGATCTCCCGGATGCCGGATGCGGTCAGCAATGGAAGCTCTTTCGGCGCACCAAGCTGACATAACGCCGGAATGGAATCGGTAACGCTCCGGCACCTTACCTCCCACTCTCCCCGGCTGCCATCGGCCAGGGGGACTTTCACCGTGCAGACGGAGATCCCGTTTTCCAGACGGCGGCGCAGCATCCAGCGGCGATGGCGAAGCGCTCCGCTGGGGGTGTCATAATACGTGGTCTCCATGGCGATGGAGGTAAAGCCGGGAAATTTCTTCCGAATGGCGGCAAGCGTTTTCTCGTCTGCCCGGTATTTCAGTTCATATTCTCTGCCCATGGAAATGTCTCCTCTCCATCGCGCCCCGGCGCGGCGGGAATTTCCTATATTATACACCCGCCGGGGCCGGGATGCAAGAAACTTTCTGCCCATTCTGATTACGACGGAATATTTTTCTCCGGCATGATAGGATTTCTCTATCTCAAAGGAAAGGCAGTGGTATACAAATGATGGTGTCCGTGGAAACCTGTCTGCGCCGGGTACGGCGCGATTTGCAGCGTGTCGCGCTGGACCCCAGAGTTCGCTCCGGAGGGATGGCTCTGGCTTACGGCGGCAGCGGCTTCCTGCTCAGCGCGGCAAGCCTGATGAATGTTCCACAGCCGCTGGCAATGGGCATGATTTGCGCAGTCTCCGGCTGGCGGGCAATGGTCATGAGCCTGGGCGCAATGGTAGGCTATCCTACTTTCTGGGGCCAGGCGGGAAATCAGGGGATTGTCTGGTCGGCAGCCGGCGGTTTGCTGGCATGGCTGCTGGGCAGAAAGGAGGAATCCCGGGAGCAGCCTCTGGTGATTCCTGTGATTGCCGCATTCCTGACAGCGGTAACGGGGCTGGTATTTCAAATGGCGCTGAGGGAGGAGACTCCGGTGGCGATTTTTCTTCTGCGCGTTGCCCTGACATTTTTAAGCGGGGTGCTGTTTACCCAGGCGTTCCGGTGCCGGGACGTCATTACCGACTGGCTGGTGGGCGGCGTGGCAGTGCTGGCTCTGGCCCAGGTAACCATCCTGCCTTATCTGGGGCTAGGGTACCTTGCGGCAGGCGCTTTGGCGGTGGGCGGCGCGTTTCCTGCGGCAGCGCTGGCGGGATTGGGGCTGGATCTGGCGCAGATTACCCGAATTCCCATGACTGCGGTGCTGTGTATGGCCTATTTCGTGGGGATGATTCCGTTTGACAGGAGGTGGCAGCACTATGCCGCGCCGGGCGCGGCCTGCCTGATTGTTATGGCAGTGGGCGGCGTTTGGGATTTGACGCCTTTGCCGGGCTTGATTCTGGGAGGCGCTTTGGGGGCGCTTCTCCCCTCCAGGCGGGCAATCCCGCGGCGCCGGGGAGAAACAGGGCTGGCTCAGGTACGGCTGGAATTGGGAGCGGAAGTGCTGGCTTCCACCCAGCGGCTTATTATGGAAATGGAGCCGCCGCCCATTGATGAGGCGGCGCTGCTGGATAAGGTTCGGAGCCGGGCCTGTTCCGGATGCTCTGCCCGAAAGTCCTGCAAGGAACAGGAAAATCTGACCGGGGAACTGCTTCAGCACCCTCTGGATGCCAGCTGCCGCAAGGAGGGACGGCTGGTTCCGGAGCTGCGCCGGGCCCAGGAGCAGCTGCGCTGGCTGAAAGCGGAGAGGGAGCGGCAGCGGGAGTATCGGGCGGCGGTGTTGCAGCAGTACCGGTTTCTGGGGGATTATCTGCGCGGCCTGGCGGACAGGCTGCCCCGCCGGGAAGCGCGGGCGGAGATTTTATTTCGGATTGAGGTTTCCGCCCGATCCCGGGGAAAAGAGCGGGCCAATGGCGATACTTGTCTGGCCTTTGCCGGACCGGAATGTAAATACTATGTACTTCTGTGCGACGGTATGGGAACCGGCCTGGGAGCGGCCCAGGAAGGACACACGGCGGGGATGCTGTTGCGGCAAATGCTGACGGCGGGATTCCCTGCGGCGCATGCCCTGCGAACCGTAAACAGCGTCCTGGTTCTTCGGGGCAGCGCCGGCGCGGTAACGGCAGATCTGGCGGAAGTGCATTTGGACACAGGAACCGCAACGGTGTATAAATGGGGGGCGGCGCCGTCCTGGGTGCTGTACCGCAATGGTGCGCAGAAAATCGGGACAGCCACACCGCCGCCGGGAATCTCCGTAAGCGAAGCCCGGGAAACGGTAGAAAAGCTGTCCCTGCGTCGGGGAGAAGCGCTGATTTTACTCAGCGACGGCGTGGACGGAGAGGGGGTCCAGCACCTGTCTGATCTGACTCCGGACGCGCCGCCTGGGGAGTTGGCGGCGAAGATTCTGGAGAGAGGCTGTAGGAACGGAGAAGATGATGCTACGGCAGCGGTCATTCGCCTCCGCCCCGCCAGCTTGGGTTTATCATAGCACCCGGAAGGTGAAAAATATGTCGAAACACCAGATGTAGAATGAGAAATTGCGGAAAAATCACAAGATGTAGGAGAAGGTGTAGCTTGAAGGGAGTTTTTTGGTGAATTTGCGCGGAATCAGCAGACGGGCATGGACGTTATCTGCGTCC
>CAZUAN010000096.1:0-6994 GCA_964618385.1 uncultured Oscillospiraceae bacterium
CCTGTGACCCCATGCTTGTAAGGCATGTGCTCTCCCAGCTGAGCTATGCTCCCAAACAGCGCGTCTTCTAGGCCTTTACCCCGACGACGTTGTTTATTATACACAGGAACATATCATTTGTCAAGCATTTTTTTCGATTTTTTGCCGCAGATTCCATGCACCTGTTTTCCGGCCGATTTCCGGCATTTCCCTGAAAAATCACAGTTTTTGCAGCAGTTTTTCGATGTCCTCCGGCGTAAAGCGGTAAACCGCATCGCAGAACTGGCATTCTACCGGAAACAGTTTCCCTTCCTCCCGGATATCTGTCAACTCCTGCCGGCCCAGGCTGATCAACGCGCTTTCCACCCGTTCCCGGGAGCAATAGCACCGATAGGAGACTTCCGCAGTTTCCAGGAAAACCGCCCCCAGGCTGCCGCAAACCTGCCCCAGGATATCCTCTGGCGTCATCCCCTGTTCCAGCATAGGCGTAACAGCGCCCGCGCGCTGGATTCCTTTCTCCAGAGCGTCGATTACTTCATCCGGCGCTCCGGGCAACAGCTGAATTAGATAGCCGCCAGCCGCTTTCACGCTTCTGTCCCGATCCACCAGCACGCCTAAGGCGCAGGCCGTAGGCGTCTGCTCACTCTGGGCAAAGTAGGCCGTCACATCGTCACCGATCTCTCCGGAAACCAGTTGGATCGAGCCGATATAAGGCTCCTTCATTTGCAGATCCCGGATAACTGTAATGGTTCCATCCGTCCCAACGGTAGCGCCTACGTCCAGCTTGCCGGGGTATTTTTCCACCAGCGGCACCTTCGGTTCCGTGACACAGCCACGGACATTTCCCTCGGGATCGGAAACCACAGTAATGGTGCCGATGGGACCGCCGCCCCGAATCTGCAGTGTCATGGAGCCGTTTTCCGTCTTCTGCATATTGCCCATCATGGACGCCGCCGTCAGGGCCCGTCCAAAGGCGGCAGTGGCATTGGGCGTTGTACCATGAATCTGTGCGCCCCGGCGCACAATCTCCGTGGATCGGATGGCAACAAGCTTTGCAAAGCCGTCCATCGTCATTCCACGAACCAGATAGTCCTTCATAAACGTTTTCCCTTTCTCGCTTTGAAATAGATCCTCTGCTCTCCTTCTCCGGGGGCCTCCAGCTTCCGGTCGCCATAGACCGCAATACGGGTAAAGCCCGCCGCCATCAGGTAGCCTGCCAGCTGTTCCCGGGAATAGGCATACTCCCGGTGTTCTTCAAAGGAACGTTCCCACAGTCTGCCCCGGCGCTGAAACAGATCCATGCCATAACAGCAAATATTACTGCTTTCGTCAAACTCCCCCCTCCAGACGCAGTAGACATCCTCATCCTCGTCAAGAAAAATCTGGCCGTCCATAGCCCGTAGCTTTTCTGGGGTATTCACATCAAACAGGAAAATACCGCCGGGGTTCAGCGCCTTGTAGACCCGGCGAATGGCTTCCGCACAATCGGCCGGATCCGTGAGATAGTCCAAGCTGTCCAGGGCGCAAACCGCCATATCCACGCCCCGGGCCAGCCGCAGCGCCTGCAGGGGCTGGCACAAAAAATAAGGCGCGGGATACAGCGCTTGGGTTTTCTGGCTGGCCATGGTGAGCATTTCCTCGGACAGGTCCACCCCCACAACACGCAAGCCTTTCCGGGCCAGCAGCGCCGTCACGGAGCCTGTTCCGCAGGCCAGATCCGCCGCCGTACGGGGCTTCATCCCCTCCCTGTCCAGAATTTCATAGTAAAAGTCTACAATGGCCCCATAGTCCACATCTCGGGTCAGACGGTCATAGCTGTCCGCAAGGGCATGATACGCATTCATAAAAATTCCTCCCGCAAGAAGCTTCCAGCAGCAAAGCATCCCGGTCCTTGGGACCGGGATGCGGCAAATCACATCTTAACGCTTGAAAATGCTGAAAATCTCGTCGATGTCACTCATATCCGCGGCCTTAGTCGGCTGTTTGGCTGCGGCAACAGGGGTATCAATGTCCTCAGGCACAAAGCTGGGGCCGGAGGATCCCTTCGCACTGCCGGCTGCCTTTGGCGCAAAGCCCTCCGCCTTCAGGTCGAAGCCGGTGGCAATGACGGTGACGCGCATTTCATCCTGGAACTCCTCCGCAATAGTAGCGCCAAAAATGATGTTGGCGTCGGGGTTCGCGGCCTCCTGCACAATACCGGCGGCTGTCTCCACATCATCCAGCGTCATTTCCAGAGAACCGGTGACATTCACCAGCACGCCGGTAGCGCCGTTGATGGAAGTCTCCAGCAGCGGACTGGAAACAGCGGCGGTGGCCGCCTGTTCGGCCTTTTCCCGCCCGGCGGCGGTACCGACACCCATATGCGCCCGGCCCGCGTCCTTCATGACGGCGGAAACGTCAGCAAAGTCCAGGTTGATGATGACATTCTTGCAGAAACCAACCAGCTCGGAGATGGATGTCACAGCCTGCTTTAAGACGTCATCGGCAATGCCAAAAGCGTTGGCAAAGGTGATCTTCTGATCGGTAACATATTTCAGGCGGTCATTGGGAATGATAATCAGGGAATCGACCTTGCCGTTCAGGTCGGCAATTCCCTGCTCGGCCTGACGCATCCGATTGGCCCCCTCAAATTTGAAGGGCTTGGTGACAACGCCAACCGTCAGAATCCCCGCTTCATGGGCCAGATCCGCCACAATGGGCGCTGCGCCAGTGCCGGTGCCGCCGCCCATACCGGCTGTAATGAACACCATGTCAGTACCCTCCAGCGCTTTGGAGATTGCCGCACGGGATTCCTCGGCGGACTTCTTGCCGATCTCCGGCTTGGAGCCTGCGCCCATGCCGCCGGTCAGCTTTTCCCCGATTTGAATCTTATTCTTGCAGACGGACTTATTCAGATCCTGCCGATCTGTGTTCACAACGACAAAATCCACGCCGCCCACGCCGGCGTCGATCATGCGGTTAATGACATTGTTACCGGCGCCACCGACACCGATCACTTTGATCTTGACAACGCGATCCTGTAAACTTTCGGACATATTACTCTTCCTCCTATGTATCTTTTCGCAGTCGCAGCAGCACCGCTTCCGACTTGTATTTCTTATCCATTCTCTTTACATTCTATCCTTAATTTCCGAATTGGTCAATAGAAAATCTGCGGTTTCGGCAAATTATTTACAGAATTATTACATCTCATCCCATCCATTGGCCATTCCCGACAGCATCTCCCGACAAAAAATACCGCCGCTTCTTCCCGGCATTTCCCCTCTAGGAGAAACGTGTATATCCAACCTGATCGGCCCAAATGCTGAAGCTGACGTCCAGAATCCCGGACTCATAATCGCTCAGCTGCAGGATCGCGTCGTTCATGCAGGCAATTTTATAGGCCAGATTGGTGGAATCCCCCAGATTCACCTGATAGCGGGTTCCATACCACAACGTAATTGCCTCCAAGCTGGCAACGTTTACACTGGCCGCGCTGCCCACAATGTCGTTATCCTCCAGCGCCTGAAGGATCTCCAGTGCAGCGGACAGCCGCTGTGCGCCGGTGACAGTGATCGGGATGTACTCCCCGCTTTCATCCGTCTGCGTTGGGAGGCTTTCCGTGGCAACGCCCTTTTCCCCGGCCGCAGGATCTTCCAGCGTCACGCCCAAAACCTGAGTGTAGTTGGTCGCTTTGCTGTTGGTGGTCTGCTCCACCACGCGTCCGGAGGAATTTATCAGCCACCACTGGCTGTTCGCATCCTTAACCGCGTAGACAACGTCGTCTTCCGCAATGATAATATTGACAGTATCCGGTAATTTTATACCGAAGCTTACATCTTTGACATAGGGAAGGTTGGCCTTAATCAGCGCCCCAGCCCTGGCCCGGCTGAAGGTCAGCAGGTTGTCGCCTTCCGAAATCCCGGAGGCCTCCCGCACCGTCCAGGCATCATACACATTCGCGCCGGACACTGTGATGGTTTCCACCTTGAAGAAAACGGACAGACCCAGCACCAGCGCCACCACCACCGTCGTGACGGTCAGAAGCTGAAGGAAAAAACGGCTGCGGTTGAACGCCTGCGGCTCGGTGTAGATAATCGCCGGAGTCCGCTGACCCTGACGCTTCCGTTTCTGCGGTGATCTTCTTTTCTTCTCCTGCCTGTTTTTCCTCCCGGCGGCACTTTTCTGTACAGAGCTTTTTACCATGCCGCGCATCACCGCAAAGGCGGATTTTTTCTTGGGCTTGCTGTTGCCATAGGCCCGCTTTTTGGTGGAAACGCTGTCCGGCAGGCCGGCCGTATTCTGCCCGGCTGTCGGCTGGCGATTCGCCTGTTTCCGGCCCGGCGCGGGCCGACGCTCCTGCCTGAGCTTAGGGGCCGGCTGCTTTTGATCCGTTTCCCGCTTGCGCCTGTGAGCGGCCTGCTGCCGATCCGCCTCCTGTTTTGTTCCGGAAACTGCCTGCGGTCGGCCTGTCCCCCGCTTTTGCGTGGGGGCGGCCTTCGTTTGCCTGGGTTCCGTCTGCCTTGGATGCTGAGTCTTTGTCTGCGCACTGCGCTGCCTGGAAGCGGCCGTATTCTCCGGCCGCCTTGCGGCAGTTTCCGCTTCCTGCCCGGCACTTTGGGCCGGCTTCTGTGCGCCCTTCGGCGCTTCTGTCCGGGGGCGGCGGGCCGCCTTCTCCCGGTTCTGCTGTGTTGTATCCATTCTTGTTCCTCCTGGGATTGGGGTATCAACGGCTGCAAAGTTCCTCTACAATCTGGCAAATCTGCTCGGTGGAGTCCAGCCGCGTCATACCGTGCAATTTGCGGGACATCTCCTCCCGGCGGCGGCTGTCCGCCAACAGCTCACGGATCAGCCCATACAGCTTCTCGGGCGTACAGTCCTTTTCCAGCAGCACCACCGCGCCGCCGCCCTTTTCCAGTACCCGGGCATTGTTTTCCTGATGATTATTGGCAACATTGGGCGAAGGAATCAGAATACAAGGCGTACCAGACGCCGCGATCTCGCTGCAGGTACCGGCCCCTGCCCGGCCAATAACCACATCCGCCGCCGCCATAACATCGGGCATATTATAGATGTACTCCCGAATATCCAGGGCAGGGCAGCTGGCATAGTCTACGCCGTTATCCTTTACCCGCTGCGGCATCCATTCCCTGCCAAAGCTCCCGGTGGCATGGATGTGGTGGAAGGGGAAGCCGTCCCTCTGCTCCAGCACCATCATGTCTGAGATGATCTCATTCATGACCTTTGCCCCCTGACTGCCAAACGCGGAAACCACCACATACCCTTCCAGGCCCAGTTCCTTCCTGGCGCCCTGCTTCGTATCGTACAGAAATCCCCGGCAAACCGGCATCCCGACCACATCCACCTTCTCCGGATGCTTATAGTACGGGACGCTCTGCTCAAACGCCACCAGTACACGGCTGGCTTTTTTTGCCACCAGTCTGGTGGTAACGCCGGGAAGCGCATTGCTCTCATGAACGCAGGTGGGAATCCCCAGGGACTGGGCGGCATAGAGTGCCGGGAAGCTGGCATAGCCTCCGGTGCCGATGACCACATCCGGCTTTCGCTCCCGGAAAATCTCCCGGCAAGCCCTCACCGCATCCAGAACGCATTTGACCGCATAGAGGTTCTTCTTCACAGCGGCCAGATTCTTACCCCGGCTCAGGCCGGACCCGGGAAGGCACCTGACCTCATACCCCGCCTGGGGCACCAGGTTTTCCTCCATATGTCCGGCCGCGCCGATAAACAGAATGCCACAGTCCGGATGGCGCTCCTTCATCATGTTGGCCACCGCAATGGCCGGATTGATATGCCCGGCCGTGCCGCCGCAGGTGAAGATCAGATTCATACTCATTCCTCCTGGATTTTTCTCTGGTCTATATGTCTGGATATGCTTAAAACAATTCCCATTTCCCCCAGATTCACCGCCAGCGCCGTTCCCCCGTAGGAGAAAAAAGGCAGCGCGATTCCGGTGGAGGGAAGCAGGTTTGTCACAACGCACAAATTCAAAACGGTCTGCACCGCAATCAGCGTGGTCAGTCCCGCCGCCAGCACGGTGGAAAACCGGTCCCTGGCATGCAGGGCGATCCAGTACCCCCGCAGAATCGTAACCGCAAACAGCACCACAATGGCAACCGCTCCCACCAGACCCAGTTCCTCGCAGCAGATGGCGAAGATATAATCGTTATACTGAAAAGGCAGGTACAAATATTTCTGCCGGGATTTGCCATAGCCCAAACCGAACAGCCCGCCGGAGCCAATGGCATACAGCGATTGCAGAATCTGGTACCCGGTATCTCCGGGGTCCAGCTCCGGATGGAGCCAGGCGCTGACCCTGTCCCCGGCATAGCCCATAAAGCGGATGTAGACAACCACAAACCCCGCTGCCGCAGCAGCCCCGGCAAGAAGCCACTTGGGGCTGGTACCCGCCACAAACATCATCACCACCGCCACCATCCCCATCAGCAGGATCGCGGACAGATGCTTCTCCAGCGCTAAAGGAATCAGGATTCCCATCAGCGCCATGCCAAAGCCCATCACGCCATAGCGGAATTTCTTCGCGTCCTGCCCGAACAGCCGGGTGAGCCGGGCAAAAAGGACGATCATGGTGAATTTGGCAATCTCAGAAGGCTGGAACTGGATGCCTGCCAGATTGATCCAGCGTCTCGCGCCGTTGACCTCCTCGCCAACGGCCAGCACAGACAGCAGCAGCACAATGCTGACACCATACAGCAGCCAGGCAAACCTGTGCCACAGGACAGCCGGCACACGGCTGAAAAAGTACATGGCAGCCAATCCGATAACGGCACATACCGCCTGCTTTTGCAGGTATTTGGTGGAAATTTCATAGCCGGTGTCATACTCGCTCTGGGCGTAGCTGGCGGAATACAGCATGGCCAGCCCCACGCTCAGCAGCAGAAGCACCAGAAATAAAAAGGGATAATCAACACTTTCCCCCGTCCGCAGGACGCGGAAGCGGCGGTTCTCTTTGGCATGGAGGTCGCGCTCCGCTGCCATAAGAAGCTCCTTTCGATAC
>CAZUAN010000097.1:0-6948 GCA_964618385.1 uncultured Oscillospiraceae bacterium
TTAGGCGTTTTCATGCGTTCTCGCATAAAAGCAGACGTCCGTCCTTCTGTTTGATGCGACTCCCGAAGGAAATGGCTCCGTGGTATCGAGCGGGCAGCGCCTGACGGCGTTACATGTCAAACGGTTCCATGCTGAGTACGGGATGCCCCACCTCAGACAAATAATTCAGCAGTTCCTCGGGGTCCTCGGTGCAGATGGTTTCGTCCGCGATCATATCGGTGAAATTCTCCACGCCATACATTTCCAGCGCGGTGGCGTCCAGCCGTTCCCGCATCTGCTCTTTCAGAATCCTTGGCAGCCAGACGATACGGCCTGGGCCGCCTTCCGCCGCGATAAACTTGCGGGAAGCGATGAAATGCTTGCCGTGGCCCATGAAGCCGGGGGTCTGCACACCGCCGCCGGTCATGGATGCCATTTCGGAGAAGGTCATGCCCAGGGGCGTCATTCCGGGATGCTCCCGGCAGGTGATGACAACGCCCATGGAAACAGGCTCCACGCCGCAGATACACTCGAAGCAGCCGCAGCTTGTCATGGGGTCCTGAAACAGGGAGTACAGCGTCACATGCTCCAGAGCGCCATGGGAATACTTGTTGACGGCCTCGTCCACATCCTCGTATCGGCCCAGCTTTTCATCGACGCAGCGATCCTTGGGTACAATCTGGCAGGGGCCGGTGGGGTCCAGCTCATTGGTAGCCTTGGCGTCCAGCCAGGACACAGCACCGCACAGGCCCAGCCGTTCCGGGGTAACGATACACACATGGCTGGGGGAGAAAGCCTGGCACATAATGCAGGTGTAAAATTGCTCCACAGACTCGTCGGTCATGCTCTTCAGGCGGTCATCCCGCTTGTTGAATACCTCGTTGGCAGCGGCACGAAGCCGGGCATTTTGCTCGGCGTCCACAACAATGGTGATCTGGCACTTGTCAACCACGGCCTCAAACTCATTTTTCACCTTGACATACAGGACTTCTCCCAGATGCCTGAACCGGAAGCCCGCCTCAAAATCGGTCTTGCTGATACGGACACGGATCATATCGCGCTGGCCGGTGTGCATAACCCCCTCGATGCAGTTGATCCAGGAGTGGATTTTCCGCTCCATGACGGATTCAAAGTCTGGCTGCATGGCCTTGCCTGCGACTTCGATGGTATAGCTCAGGGAAATTTTAGAACCGGCCGGAATGCTGTCGATCTCGGGGCCGATAACCTGAATCCTGTGATCTTCGATTTCGGAGGCCTCCCGGGTCTGCACCAGTTCAAAGCAGTCCACGCGGGAGCCGTCCACCTCTACCTGCATGTCGCCCCGGCGGATGATTTCTCCCTCGAAGGCGGTGGCAAAGGCCACGGGGATGTCGATGTCGGTGATCTTCAGCTTGATGTCCCGGGCCTCCAGAGAAGTCGCGTTCCACTTGGAGGTGTCCAGCTGCTGAATCAGGGACTTGGGTACCCGGAACATATTCTCGGTCTCATTGGAGATGACGGGAAAGCCCAGGCAGATTGCGCCGGCGCCATAGGATACGATCTCGTCGGACAGGGGCTTGTAAGCGTTGACAAAGGCGCGGACGCGATCCATGGTATACTTGGACAGGGCAGGGAAATCGCCGGGGGTAATATTGCCGAAAATCAGGGCGGCACGGATGGCTACAGAGACAATATGGATGACAGACTGCATCTCATAGCCCAGCGGCACCACCCGGACATTTTCGCCCAGCTTCATGCCGGCATCATAGCAGTGCCGGATGGCGTCGCCGGTCAGGGAGACCAGGATGCCCTGAGCCTGGTAGGACTTGGCCAGGGCCACCGTTTCGGCAGGGTCCTCCGCGCCGCCAAGGATAACGGCAACGCCGGGGATATCGCCGGTAACCAGGGGCACGCCCAGGTTACGGACGAAGGCGTCGGTCAGGTGGCCCATTTCCGGCTCCGCGTAAGGCTCGGCGCCGTGCAGGTATTTCAGCGCTTCCAGGAACTCCGCGCACAGGGCGGAGGCGATGCCGCTTTCAAATACGTCATGCAGCCGGTTGTTTCGGGTCATTTTTGCCTTGATAGTCCCCATGGCGGCCTTCATCTCACCCAGGGTGGTGATCTTGACGCCGGTGACGCCATAGTAGCAGGGCAGACTGTAAGCGGTGCCGGGGAAGGACACAGCTTCGCTCTCGCCATATGCGGCGATGGCTTCCTCAATAGCGGCTGCGGTGCGTGCGTAGTTATAGTCGTTGCCGCCAAAAACTCGTTCAAAAAGTGTCACGGTTGTTCCTCCTAATTATGATTCCTCGCGATCCAGAATGGCTTTGATTTTCCGAATTTCCTCGATTGCCGCAGGGCTGAAGTCATAAGGGGATTTCCCCTGCCGGTCGGCGTCCATAATCTGGGGATTATAATGGATCATGCCAAGCAGATCCTCCTCGGGGATGGATCTGCGGATAAAATCCTCATCCCGCGCGTCACGCACCTTATTGGCGGCCACCCGCACACAGCCTATCCCCAGGTCGGCAGCCAGACGCTTGACATTGCGGTAGGTCTGCACACTGCGGGCGCCCGGCTCAATGACTACGATAAACTGATCCATATTGGCAGCGGTGCCTCGACCCAGATGCTCCAGGCCGGCTTCCATGTCCATAATCACCACATCATTTTTGCGGTAGGTCAAAGCAGACAGGATGGCTTTCAGCATCACATGCTCCGGGCAGACACAGCCGCCGCCGCCCACATCCACGGTTCCCATGACCAGCAGCTTTACGCCGTTAATCTCCCTGGAAAAGGTATCGGGAATATCCGCCACATAGGGGTTCAGCTTAAAAAACTTGTTTGCCGCGCTGGCGCCGGTGCGTTCTTCCACCAGGGTGCGCATTTTGGAGATGGGGACAATGGCGTCCACTTCCTCCTGGGGCAGGCCCAGAGCCAACCCCAGATTGGCGTCGGGATCCACGTCGGCGGCCAAAACGGTCCGCCCTTCCTCCGCGTAAAGTCTGGCCAGGGTCGCGGCCAGTGTGGTTTTTCCCACTCCGCCCTTGCCGGTAATCGCTACTTTCATTGGAAAAAGACCTCGTAGTTAAGTAATCAGATGCCCAAAGCGGTGCGCTTGGCTTCTATGCAGTCGATGATCTTATCGCCCAGCTTCTCAATATCCGTCTCCACGACAAACTTGGCCTCAACCCAGTCGTGGATGCCATGGTCACCCTGCAGCAACGCGGTGACTTCCTCGGAGCCCTTGGTATAGGGGTCCACGCCCAGGAAGGTTTCAATGCCGGTAGCTACGACGTAGTTGCCAATGGAAACAGCCTTCTCCGACATCCATTCCGGGGCGCAGCCCACCACAGGAACCTGAGAGATGTGGATACCCCAGTCCTTGGCAATGTCGGAGGCCAGAATCATCATGCGGGAGATATCCACGCAGGAACCCATGTGCAGCACAGGGGGAATGCCTGCCAGTTCGCACACGCGCTTCAGGCCGGCGCCGCAGTACTCCTTGGCCTTTTCCGGGTCCATCAGACCGGCCTTGGCAGCAGCCTGGGCGGAACAGCCGGAAACAATCAGAAGAATATCGTTTTCCAGCATCTTCTTCATCAGCGCGATATGGGCGGTATCGGGGCGGATCTTGGGGTTGTTGCAGCCCACCATAGCCACAGCGCCCCGCAGGACACCGGAATGAATGCACTCGATCAGGGGCTTGGTGGTGCCAAACGTATCAACCTGGGAGTTGGCAACGCCGTCAAGCACCTTCTTGATGGCTTCCACGGAGTAGCCCACCCGTGCGTTCTGCTTAAGGGAGGGGATGTTTACCAGCTCCGGCTTCCGGTTCTTAAAGTTTTCCACCGCCATTCTGACAATGGCCTTGGCATTTTCACCGGCGGTTGCCGCGCTGAAACGGATAAACTCGGAATCCGGCATCCGGGCAATCGGGGAAGTGGTGACAAACTTGGTATGGAAGCACTTGCTCAGGGGGCCGAGAGCGGGGAAAATGCACTGAACGTCCACGACGATGGCTTCGCAGGCGCCGGTAAGCACCACGTTTTCCTGGCTCAGGAAGTTGCCGGCCATGGGGATGCCGTGACGCATAGCGACCTCATTGGAGGTGCAGCACACGCCGGAAATGGTGATACCCTTGGCGCCCACGGACTTGGCCAGCGCGATCATTTCCGGATCGTTGGCATAGTAGACGATCATTTCCGACAGGCTGGGGTCATGACCGTGGACGATGATGTTGACATTGTCCTTCTCCATAACGCCGATGTTTGCCGTGGTGTCCACGGGCTTGGGGGTGCCGAACATCACGTCGGAGAACTCGGTACCCATCATGGAGCCGCCCCAGCCATCGGACAGGCCGGCCCGCAGCGACTGGCGGATCAACGCCTCCGGCAGGGAAGAACAGCCCATATGGGTCATATGCAGCGACTGGGAAACCTCCCGGTCAATGGCCCGGGGCTCGATTTCCGCGTCGTGCCACAGCTTCCGGGTGTGTTCGGGCGCACGCTCCAGAAAACGCTGGGTGCCGAAGGGCTTGCCGTATTCCATCAGTCCAAGCTCCGCGATTTCGTGGGCCAGATCATAGATGTCCTTTCCCTCTGTCTCCACGCCCCACTCCCGGGCAATGCGCAGCAGCTTCTCCGGGTCCTTAACCTGATAGTTTCCCCCCGCCTTGGTCTGGTACAGCGTATGGCAGATTTCGCGCCCATGGTCAGAGTGCGTGGCCGCGCCTCCGGCAGTGAAACGCAGGTAATTCCGGCCAACGATACCATGTACATCGCAGCCGCAGATGCCCCGGGGGGCTTTTTTGGTGATCCGACAGGGGCCCATGGAACAGATACGGCAGCATGTGCCGGATTCGCCGAAGCCGCAGTGAGGGGTCTGGTTCTTAGACCGCTGCTGCCAGGTATCAGCTCCAACCTTCTGCGCGGTTTCCAGCAGGGAGTTGGTGGCAGCTTCCATCTGCTCAATGGTGGTTAAAGATGCCCAATCCTTCAAAATAATTTCCTCCTAATCCACGATTCTCAAGAACAGTGAGATCTCTGCTTTGACATAAAAATATCGATATAATTATACTAATTGCATGCGGGATTGTCAATCACCGATGCGACCGCATTTCTACCTTATTTTTCCATTTTTTAGGGAGATATTTTAGTGGTTTTGCAGAAAAGCCCGTCAGGTGCGTTGAGAAGTATAGGGAACCTCTGAATACGAAACCTTATAAAAACGGTTACAAACCGTTTTCCGACACAAAGCGCGTTCCGTTTTTATCAGACGCAGATTGCATCGCAGGCACAATTTAAGCGTGCGCGGCCCGCGGGATTCCGGACAGCCTCTGCAGCGATTCGCCGCAAACGGGAGGCGCCGTCAGGAGATTCCTTCCTCCGGAAATCCAGCGGCTTCGGAAGAAAGCCGGATAAGATGGATTCTTTCTTCAAAAATTTCACAAAAAAGATTGCATTTCAGAGCATTTCTTGTATAATATATATTGTGATCTGTGGCCTTGCCTGGGTCCAAATATGAACGAAAGAGGGTAATTCCCATGAAACAGTTTATGGATCAGGATTTCCTGCTGTCCAACGAAACCGCGAAGGTTCTCTATCACGATTACGCCGCGCAGATGCCCATTCTGGACTATCACTGCCATATCAATCCCCAGGAAATCTGGGAGAACCGCCGTTTCGAGAACATCACCCAGGTCTGGCTGGGCGGCGACCACTACAAGTGGCGCGTTATGCGTTCCAACGGCGTGGAGGAAAAGTACATCACCGGCGACGCCTCTGACCGGGAGAAATTTCAGAAGTTTGCCGAAGCTCTGCCCAAATGCATCGGCAATCCCATGTACCACTGGTGCCACCTGGAACTGCAGCGCTACTTTGGCTATTACGGCATCCTGAACGGAGAAACCGCGGAGGAGGTCTGGAATCTGGCCAATGACAAGCTGCGCAACGATCCCACTATGACTACCAGAGGCCTGATTAAACAGTCCAACGTATTCATGGTCGGCACTACCGACGATCCTGTGGACTCTCTGGAATGGCACGCCAAGCTGGCGGCGGATCCCACCATGGAAACCAAGGTCTGCCCGTCGTTCCGCCCCGACAAGGCGGTGAACATCCACAAGGAAACCTTCGTTCCCTATATCCACCAGCTGGAAGCGGTGGTCGGCTTTGAGTTTAGCTGCATCAACTGCGTCAAGAAGGCTCTTTCCCAGCGGATTGACTATTTCGTGGAGCACGGCTGCCGGGCTTCCGACCACGGTCTGGACTATGTCCCCTATGTGGAGGCCACCGACGAGGAACTGACCGCCATCTTCAAGAAGGCTATGGCCGGCGAAACCGTGACCAAGCGGGAAGCCGATGCCTACATGACCGCGCTGCTGCTGCACTGCGCGCGGGAATACGCCAAGCATGGCATGGTCATGCAGATTCACTTCTCCTGCCTGCGCAATACCAATGCCGTCATGTACAAGAAGCTTGGCCCGGATACCGGCTACGACACCATCGCCATCACCAGCTCCGGCGAACCGCTGACGATGCTGCTGAGCAAGCTGTACGAGGAGAATGCCCTCCCCAAGACCATCCTGTACTCCCTGAACCCCGGCGACAACGCCCAGTTGGACACCATTCTGGGTGCGTTCCAAGGTCCCGAAGTCCCCGGTAAGATTCAGCACGGCTCCGGCTGGTGGTTCAACGACACCAAGACCGGCATGGTCGAACAGATGACCTCGCTGGCCAACCTGGGTCTGCTTGGCAATTTCATCGGAATGCTGACCGACTCCCGCTCCTTCCTGAGCTACACCCGGCATGAGTATTTCCGCCGCATCATGTGCAACCTGATCGGCACCTGGGTGGAGAACGGCGAGTATCCCGCCGATATCGAGGCGCTGGGCAAGCTGGTTCAGGATATTTCCTCCAACAACGCCAAACGTTACTTCGGCTTCTGATCGGACAGATTCATACTGATATTTCATAAAAATCCGCATCA
>CAZUAN010000098.1:0-6846 GCA_964618385.1 uncultured Oscillospiraceae bacterium
GTGCCTTCTTTATAAAAATGAAACATTTTTATAAAGAAACAGTATAAAACCAAACGGTTTTATAAAGAATCCGTATAAAAATCCGAAAGGAAAAGCAGGCAATCGGGCAGGAAGGGCTGGCCGGGAAGTCACCCGGCCTCTCACTCCATACTGGAAAGCTCCGTTTTAGCAAATGAAGCTTTTTTCATGGTATATCCGGATAAAAACGGGCTGCAGACGTTTTGCCTGCAGCCCTTCCGGAAGGAATGGAATGTTATGATGCATTTAAGGACGGCTGCTGCCCCAGGGCAGATTTCCCTGACTGCTTTGCTCAGTCTGCTGCGACTCATTGGCCAGCGCGGACTGAATTTGCTCCTCAATCACAACGGTGATCTCCAGAATCTGCCCCTGACGGTAAACCGTCACAATCAGCTCATCGCCCACACTCAGATTCCCCACCAGCGTGACCAGATCGCTGCTGCTGGTAATGTCTGTCCCGTTGGCGCTGGTGATGATGTCACCGGTTTGCAGACCCGCCTTTTCCGCGGGGCTGTTCTCGGTTACGCTCCGAATGGCAGCTCCCTGGGGCAGGCCGTACAGCTGGGATTCGGTGCTGACATCCGATACGGAAACGCCCATGTATGGCTTGGAAATATAGCCCTTCTCAATGATGCTCTCCACAATACTGCGTATGGAGTTGATGGGGATGGCGAAGCCGATGTTATCGATGGAGGCTTCGGAGGACGAGGAACTGGAGTACTTGGCGTTGGTAATGCCGATGACTTCGCCGTACATATTGAACAAAGCACCGCCGGAATTTCCGGAGTTGATAGCGCAGTCGGTCTGGAGCAGGTTCATGGTAACATTGCTGGAAAGCGTTACCTGCCGGTCCTTGGCGCTGATCAGGCCGGCTGTCAGGGAGAAGGTCAGTTCGCCCAGCGGGTTGCCGATGGCAACTACGCTGTCACCCACGTTCAGGTTGTCGGAATCGCCGAGGATAACAGGCGTCAGACCATCCGCATCAACTTTCAGCACGGCAATGTCATTGTTTTCGTCATAGCCGATCAGCGCAGCTTCGTAGGTGTTTCCATCATACATGGAAACGGTGATGCTGTTTGAGCTTTCGACAACGTGGTAGTTGGTCAGGATATAGCCGTCCGTGGTAATAATGAAACCGGACCCGGACACGGCCGAGGTTGTCTGAAAGCCAAAAAAGTTGGTTGTGATCGAGGTGGTAATGCCGCAAGTGGAATTGACGTTGGCAGCGTACACTTCAGCAGCGGTCATCTCGGTGCCGGTGTCGATCTCGGTGATCTGAAGCACGCTTTTTTCCCGAAGGCCCTCCACCATAACAGACGCATTTCCTTGGGTTCCTTCCGTCTGACGGCTTCCGACAAGGTTTCCCACCAGAAGAACACCGCCTGCGCCAAGGATGCTGCCCAGAAGGGCAAAGCACAAGGCCAGCACTACAATGCCCTTACCCTTGCCGCCGCGTTTTTTGGGGTGCTTCTGGGATGGAACCTCTCCGTAGGGAGAGTAAGAAGATGTCTGGTAATGATAGGTTGTGGACTGGGGCTGTTCTTCTCCCGGTGTCTGCGCATATTCATAATCGTCGTTCATGATAAATCCTCCTGTGTGATCGTTCGCCTGCCCGGGGCCATTCGCAATTCCGGACAGAGCCTGAAAATTGGAACGCTGTCGCGGTCAAGAGCTTCGCTGCCGTACCGGCAGTATCGCGAAAGCATTTCGGTTGATCTCACAGACAAAATACCACTATACGCTGAATATAATCTGAAAAAGTGTCCAATTTTCTGTAAAATATCTGTGAACACGGAAGCGGTGGAGCGCCATAACTTTCAAAAAGCGCCGTTGGGACTGGAAAATGGACGGGCAATGGCGAATACAGTTGCAGCGGAGGTGATGGAATGATTTCTGCGGCATGGCTGATTCTCAGCTCGCTGCTGTACTCGCTGCAAATAAGCACCGGTTCGTTTCCGAAACCGTTAAGCGAGGAGGAGGAACGGTATTATCTGGATCTGGCAAAGCAGGGCGACCTGGACGCACGGAACATTCTGATCGAACGCAATCTGCGCCTGGTCGCACACATTATGAAAAAATACTATGCCCAAACTTCCGACCAGGAGGACCTGATTTCCATCGGTACCATCGGGTTGATCAAGGGAATCTCCACATTTGATCCCTCCAAGGGAGCAAGGCTGGCTACCTATGCGGCCCGATGCGTGGAGAATGAAATTCTGATGCATTTCCGTTCCCAGCGCAAAAGCGCCCAGGACGTTTCCCTGTTTGACTGCATTGAAACCGGGGCCGACGGCGCGCCGCTGGCACTGATGGATGTGGTCTGTGAGGAATGCGACCTGATGGAGCAGGTTTCTTCCCGGGAAATGGCGGTACAGCTGCGCCGGGCGATGAAAACCTGCCTGACGGATCAGGAACGGCAGGTGGTTACATTGCGCTACGGTCTGGACGGGCAGCGGCCGAAACGCCAGCGGGAGGTAGCGGAAGTCACGGGTATCAGCCGCAGCTATGTATCGCGCATAGAAAAGCGGGCGCTGCAAAAGCTTCGCACGGTATTGGAGCAGTGACACAGATATGCAGGAAAAACCGGCATGAATCGATATCATTCCGCCGGCCGGAAGGGGGCGAAAACAGGCTCCAGACAGACTTCGATCAGCTTCGCCGTCACGGAAAAGCCGATGGGAATCCAGACAAACACCACGCACACCAGGGCGCTGGGCAGAAAGTAGATAACCATTGCCGGAAGCAGGTTCAGGCCAATGACCAACAGGGTCCGGGGGAAATGCGCCAGCCCCAGCAGCAGCGTGTCCGGCACAAGCTTCCTCGTCGGTACCTCAAATTGGGCAAGCAGAGGGAAGCCATAGCCCGCAATCATCAGCAGAAACATTGCCGGGAAACAGAAAAACACGATCCCCGCTGTGCGGATACCGCCCTCCCAGAAGGAAACAATCCGCAGGCACATCATCAGGCACAAACCCAGCGCCAGCAGAATCAGCCACAGAAGGGTCGCCTGCTTAAAATTTCGCCGGAACGAGTGAAAGAAGCAGCGAATCGCCCTGTCTTCCTCCTTCCGCTGGGGAGAAAGGGCAAAATGCAGCCCGCAGGAGGCCGCTCCCACCGTAATAATGGGCAGGCAGCACACCACCCACGCAAGGTTGAGAAGCACCAGTTCCCCCAGCCTGTGAAGCCATTGCCCGATGGGGGAATCGTTTTGAAACGGTTTCTTCATGCTCTGCTCCTCTCCATATCCAGCGCCATCAAAGCCGCTCCCGCAACGGCGTTTTGCCGGGGCGCGACGCAGGAAATGCCCGGCCGTTTCTCCGCCAGATATGCGGTGAGGACCTGACGCAGCTGGGTTTTCCGCTCCAGCAGGCCGCCCAAAAGAGCAAGCTCGCATTGATCCATTTCCAGCCGGCCGGTCACGGCACAAACCAATTCGCCCAGCTTTTCCCCGTTTCGCGCAAGGATTTGCCGGGCAATGGTGTCTCCCGAGGAAGCGGCCCGCTCCACCAGCGGAGCCAGGGACGCAACGCGGCCCTTGTCCCCGTCATAGACCCGGGCAATCAGCTCCTGGACCGTGCCGGTGTTCCATTCCGCCGGAATCCATTCCGAGAGAATGGTACCCGCGCCCCGTCCGTCCCACTGCCGCACGACAGCGGCTAAGGCGTCCCGGCCCAGGGCGTAGCCGCTGCCCCCGTCATCAATCAGGTGGCCCCAGCCACCGGCCCGGGCGGAATCACCAGCGGCATTTCTGCCGCAGCAAATGGAGCCGGTTCCTGCGATCAGGATGCAGCCCGGCCTGCCGGACAGCGCACCGTACAAGGCGATTTCGTGATCCCCTACCAGGCGCCACTGCGGAATCCCGGCCCGCTCCATAGCCTGCGCGGTCAGCGCCGAAACCAGGGGATTACTGACACCCGCCGCGCCAATGCACAGGGCCGCGCATTGGCCCTGCTCCCGCAGGAAGGCGGTCAGCTCCTCCAAAAGCGCGGCAAAACGCTGCTGCCCGATGCTGTTCAGATTGAACGGTCCAAATTCCGCCCGGCACAGCACGGTTCCCTGTAAATCCCGACATTCCACAGCGGTTCTGGTGCCGCCGCCGTCAACTCCCGCCGCGAATCTCATGGCTGCCGCTCCAAGGCAATCGGAAGCGTTCCCAATGGGGCGGCCTGTCTCGCCAGGATAGAGGCTAATGCCTCCAGGGTGGCCATGGAATAGTCCCAGGCTGCAACCGCTGCCGCCTCTTGGGGGGCAGAACGCAGGTCGTAGGGATTCCGCAGAGCTATCACCGCCATAGGGACGCCTAATTGCCCCAGTGCCTGCACCAGGGCCTGCTGTCCCGGGAAAAGGTGCGCATTGTACGTGTTGACAAAGATAGCGCTGCAGCCCTTTGCGGATTCTGCCACAGTGGAAACCGCCAACGGGGAAGGATTTTTATCCGTTACGGCGGCGCGCCCGCCAAACCTTGCCGCCATAAACTCTGCAAACGAGGTGCCATTGGTCTGCTGATTGGATACCAGCCCCGCCCGGTAATCCGCACAGCCGCAGAAAAACGGATGATCGCCCATAGGCGGGATTCGGCCCCGAACCAGCGTGATGGAGCGGCGGCGCAGATCTGCGGCCTCCGCCATGGCCGCCGCACTGCCGGCAGTTCCCTCCGGGTCCCGGCAATATTGCGCCTTATAGCGCAATATTTTTTCCACTGAGGCGTCCATTTCCTCCATGGGAATACGTCCATCCTCTACGGCCCGCTGAATTTCCAGGACTGCTTCCTCCAGGCGCCGGGCCGTATGGCTGACCAATACCATATCCACGCCGGCGGCCATAGCGGACGCCGCGCCTGCGGAAGTGCCGTAGTATTTCGCGATGGCGTCCATCTCCATGCAGTCACTGACAACCAGCCCCTTGAAGCCCAGACGCTGCTTCAGCAGCCCGGTAAGGATGCGCCGGGACATTGTGCCGGGAACGTGTTCCGGTTCCAGCTGGGGAAACAGAATATGGGTGGTCATAACCGCCGGGCAGCCTGCTTCGATCAGCCTCCGGAATGGTTTCAGCTCCAGCGCTTCCAGCTCCTCCAGGGACTTGTCGATAACCGGGAGACTGACATGGGAGTCCATCGATGTGTCGCCATGACCGGGGAAATGCTTTGCCGAGGCCATGACCCCACCATCCAGATAGCCCCGCAGGGCTGCCTGGGCGTAGCGCCCCACCTGCTCCGGCGTATCTCCATAGCTGCGCACACCGATAATAGGATTGTCCGGGTTGTTGTTTACATCCGCCACGGGAGCCAGATTGAAGTTGATGCCAAACGACCGCAGCTCTCTGGCCGTCAGAAGCGCCGCGCGGTAGGCGTTTTCCGGATCCGCTGTAGCGGCGAGGGCCATGGCTCCCGGAACATTTACCGCCTCCTCCGGAAGGCGGGTTACTACGCCTCCCTCCTGATCGATGGCAATGAACGCGCTGTGACCCGTCTCCCGGCGCACCAGCTCCTGAATCGAGCGGCAAAGCTGAAAAAGCTGCGCATTGCTTTCCACATTGCGCTGGAACAGAATCACATT
This sequence comes from uncultured Oscillospiraceae bacterium, assembly GCA_964618385.1. GTDB lineage: Bacteria > Bacillota > Clostridia > Oscillospirales > Oscillospiraceae > Faecousia. Next base: position 5,574 of record CAZUAN010000098.1, read on the forward strand.
GGCAATTTTGTAGGTTTTGACCAGGCGGATAAATTCTTCGCTCATTTCCTTGCCGGGGAAGCCACCCACCAGCCGCTGGCCGATTTTTTCCTGTAACGTCATGGTACATTACCTCTGGTACAAGTGATATGCTGTTTTTTCCAGTGCAAAAGCACGGCTTTCCTGTTCATAGCGGTTCAGGATGGCATCCTTATCCCAACCGTCCGTAAAGTCTGCGCAGCCTGTCAGCAGAGCGATCATCGGCCTGCCCCCCGGCGCTGCCGGGGGCAGGAAGGCCGTCTGCTCCGGGTAATACTGCCGGAACAGATCCAGCAGCTCCACTCCAAGGCGAACCGGGCGAAGCGCCTCATAATCCGTAACATGGAGCATCAAGCCGCCGCAAAGAACACCCCGGTGCTTGGACGCCGTGGGAGAAAAGTATACAGGAGTCGCCGCAACTCCCGGCAATTTCCGCGCCTGAAACGCCCGCACCAGTTTTTCCCCGTCTATGCCGGGTCCTCCGAGAATGCGGAAGGGTGCGGCGGTACCCCTCCCTTCCGATAAGGCAGTTCCTTCAAAAATACAGGTTCCTGCATAGAGTGCGGCGCTCTCAAAGGTGGGCAGCGCCAGACTGGGCATCTGCCAGATCTGCCCCCAGGCCGGAAACATTTCCCGGTGCCAATGGCCGCAGGGGACGATATGCAGATCGCAGTTTTGTTTTTCTTGTTCGTTGACCATGGCGGCAAACTCCCCAGCTGTCAGGCCATAGCGAACAGGGATGGGATAACAGCCAACGAAGCTGCGGTATGCCTCCCGCAGTATGCCGCCCTCCACAATTTCCCCGCCCAGGGGGTTGGGCCGATCCAGCACGATCAGCCGCTTTCCGGCGGCCGCGCAGTCCTGCACCATGTAGTACAGGGTGGAAAGAAAGGTATAAAACCGCAGGCCGACATCCTGAATATCATATACCAGAATGTCAAAGCGGTCCAGGATTTCCTTGCGAAGCCGCTTGCTGTCCGCGCGGTACAAGCTGTACACCGGAAGCCCTGTTTCAGGGTCGGTGTAGTCCCCGGTCAGCGCTCCGGCTGCCTGATCCCCCCGGATGCCGTGTTCGGGACCCATAAGAGCGGTCAGACGGCACATCGGCTGAAGCACGGAAATGGTAGGCTCATTGGCGCTGGATCTGCCCGTAATGGAGGTCAGCAAGGCAACCCTGCCATCAGCGAGAAGCCCTCGGTATTGCGCAATCCGGTCAATCCCGTATGTAACCATGGTTCCGCCTCCCATTATATGT
>CAZUAN010000099.1:0-6786 GCA_964618385.1 uncultured Oscillospiraceae bacterium
CAGGCGGTTCCCTTCTTTATAAAACCGAACGGTTTTATAAAGAATCAGTATCAGACCGGCATGGGATGCTCTTTGCGGCGCTTCGCCGCAAAGGGGATGCGCCGTCAGGCGATTTCTTCTCCCGGAAACCCAACGGTTTCGGGAAGAAACAGTATTACCGGATAACGTTGATAAAGGAGCTTTCTTTTCATGATACCTCAGGAAAATATCCGCAACATTGCCATTATTGCCCACGTGGACCATGGCAAGACAACTCTGGTGGATGAAATGCTGAAACAGGGCGGCATTTACCGGGAAAACCAGGCCACGGTGGAACGGGTTATGGATTCCGGCGACCTGGAGCGGGAGCGCGGCATCACGATTCTGGCTAAAAACACCTCGGTTCACTACAAGGATTATAAAATCAACATCGTCGATACGCCGGGCCACGCCGATTTTGGCGGTGAAGTGGAACGGATTCTGAAGATGGTGAACGGCGTTATTCTGCTGGTAGACGCGGCGGAAGGGCCCATGCCCCAGACCCGATTCGTACTCCAGAAGGCGCTGGAGCTGGGTCATAAGGTGATTGTCGCGGTAAACAAGATCGACAAACCGGACGCCCGGGTGCAGGAGGTCATGGATGAAATTCTGGAACTGCTGCTGGATCTGGACGCCACGGATGAGCAGTTCAACTCCCCCACTGTCTTCTGCTCCGGCCGGCAGGGGACCGCAGCCTATGGGCCAGATGAGACGGGTACGGATCTGACGCCTCTGTTTGAGACAATCGTGCAGTATATTCCCGCGCCCCAGGGAGACAGAGCGGGGCCTCTGCAGCTGCTGGTGTCCGCCATCGACTACAACGACTACGTTGGCCGCATCGCGGTGGGCCGTGTGGAGCGGGGAATCATTAAGGTCAATCAGGAGGTTGCAATCTGCGATTTTCATGACCCCGAGCTGCAGCATAAGGGCAAGGTTGTGGCCCTGTACGAATTTGACGGCCTGGGGAAAAATGCGATCCCGGAAGCGGGCGCCGGCGAGATTGTCGCGCTCTCCGGAATTGCGGATATCACCATTGGCCGCACCCTGTGCGCGCCTGACTGCGCGGAACCGCTGCCCTTTGTGAAAATCAGCGATCCCACCATTGAGATGACCTTCTCCGTCAACGATTCTCCCTTCGCGGGGCGGGAGGGCAAATATGTCACCTCCCGCAATCTGCGGGATCGGCTGGAACGGGAGCTGCTGAAGGATGTCTCCCTGCACGTCACAGAGCAGGGTACCGACGCCTTTAATGTGGCGGGCCGGGGGGAAATGCACCTGTCCATCCTGATGGAAACCATGCGCCGGGAGGGATATGAATTCTCCGTGTCCACCCCCAGAGTGCTGACCAAGGTGATCGACGGCAGGCTTTGCGAACCGATTGAACGGATGGTGGCCGATGTCCCGGAGGAGAGCATGGGCGCCGTCATCGAAAAAATGGGCCGCCGCAAGGCGGATCTGCTGGGGATGACGCCTATGGGCCGCCGCTATCGGCTGACGTTCCTGGTTCCCTCCCGGGGACTGTTCGGCTACCGCAGCGAATTTCTGACGGACACCCGGGGTGAGGGCGTCATGTCCTCCGTACTGGATTCCTATGCGCCCATGAAGGGGGAAATCGAGCGCCGTCAGACCGGGTCTCTGGTGGCGTTTGAAACCGGCGAAGCCGTTACCTATGGGCTGGCGAGCGCACAGGAGCGGGGCGCGCTGTTCATTGAACCTGGCACCCCCGTCTATGCCGGCATGGTGGTGGGTGTATGCAGCCGCAATGAGGACATGACGGTCAACGTCTGCAAACGCAAGCAGCTGACCAACATGCGGGCCTCCGGTTCCGACGAAGCTCTCCGCCTGACTCCGCCCAGAGTATTCTCGCTGGAGCAGTGTCTGGAATTTCTGGCGGATGACGAACTGCTTGAATGCACCCCAAAAAGCCTTCGCATTCGCAAGCGGGAACTGGATCACGCTGCCCGTATGAGAACCCTGATGAAGAAAAGGGCGCAGGAGCAGGGATAGAACCGCCCTTGCCCTTTGCCGTCCGGGAAGGAGGCGCGGATATGAATCCGATCACCCTGAAAAGCATGGCCGTTTTTCTTGCGGCAGCCGGTCTGCTTCTGCTGGCGACAGCCTGCGGTCATGCTCCGTCGGACCCGACATCCCCGGCCCAGCTGACAACGCAGGCGGCGGAAACGGATGCCGTGGAAGCCGCAGCAGATGCTCCGGCTCCGTCCGCCCCGGTGCAGATGGAAACGGAACCGCCGCAGGAAAAGCCCCAGGAGGAGCACTTCCTGCTGACCTTTGTGGGAGACTGCACCCTGGGCTGCAGTCCCAGCAACTATTACGCGGACCTTGGCTTCATTAAAACCGTGGGCGAGGATTACGCTTACCCGTTTCGGAATGTGGCGGGTTATTTTCAAAACGACGAATTTACCATGCTGAATCTGGAAGGCCCCCTGTGCGACACCGGAGTCCCGGTTCAGAAGACGCATACCTTCCGTGGGCCGACGCTTTACGTCAATATTCTGACACAGAACTCCGTGGAGGCAGTAACGGTCGCCAATAATCACACAATGGATTACGGCCAGACGGGGTACACGTCCACCCTTGCCGCCCTGGAGGATGCCGGGGTACCCTATGTGGAGCGGGACTCCTCCGCCATCGTCACCACGGAAAACGGCCTGACCATCGGGCTGTACGGTATGACGTATTACCGCCTGGATACGGAGGATATGGTATCCCAGATTGCGGCCATGAAGGAGCAGGGCGTTGATCTCATAATCGTGGTGCCTCACTGGGGTACAGAGGGCAGCTATCAGCCCACCGCCGAACAGGAGCAGGTGGGCCATGCGGCCATTGACGCCGGGGCAGACATTGTATATGGCTCCCATCCCCATGTGCTTCAGCCCATTGAGGAATATAACGGCGGCATCATCTATTATTCCCTTGGCAATTTCAGCTTCGGCGGAAACAGCTGCCCGGACGATTTTGACACGGCGCTGCTCCAGCAGGAGGTGATTCGGGATGCCGACGGCCGTGTCCGCCTTGGGGAATTAACCGTTGTCCCCGCCTGTATCAGTTCCGTTTCCGGGCGGAACAACTACCAGCCCACGCCCTATGAGGCCGGGACAGAGGCATTTGACCGGGTTCTGCAAAAGCTTGCCGGCACCTGGTCCCCGTAGCTGTGCGCCGCACAAATCCCATGGATTTTTGCTGTTCTTCTCCGGACCGCGTTTTTTATCTTTTTCTCATCTCAAACCCGAAAAAAATATTGACCAAAGCGGTTTTTTCGGTTATAATGCTTTTTGTATGACTGTTATCGTCATTTCCTTTGTGTTGCTGCGGCCGATTCGGCTGTTGAGCATATTGAATTTGACAGGAGGTGTATCCCATATGAAGCGTACCTATCAGCCCAGCCGCCGTCACCGCTCCAAGGTTCACGGTTTTCGTCAGAGAATGGCAACTTCCAACGGCCGCAAGGTTTTGGCCCGCCGCCGTGCCAAGGACCGCAAGGTTCTGTCCGCTTGATGTGCTTGCCGTAAAGGGGCGGGGGTCCGCCGCGGAAAAAGCGCGAAATGAGCGAAACGGGAGCTACAGCGGGGTGAATGGAGCATTCGCCCCGCTCCCTTTTTAATGAGGAAATATCATGGAATTTTCAACCAGCCTGAAGCGCAACCACATCTTTCGCCAGCTGTACCGGACATCCGGTTTCGCGGACGGCTACCTGGTGCTTTATGCCCGAAGGAACCGCACCGGCGGCAACCGGGTAGGAATCACCGTCAGCAAGAAGCTGGGGAAAGCCCATATCCGCAACTACATACGGCGCCGCCTGCGGGAGATCTACCGCCTGAATGAAAGCAGCTTTCAGCAGGGCTGGGACATTGTGGTAGTGGCCCGAAGCCGGGCTGTCAATGCGAAATTTGACCGCTTGACCAGAAGCTACCTGACGCTGGCAAAAAAGGCAGGGTTGCTGCGTGAAGTGCCGGCTGCGGAATGCAAAAAGCAGGCTTGACGCGCTTGGGGGAAAATTATGAAACATATCCTTCTCAGCCTCATCCGTTTCTATCAGCGCTGTATTTCCCCGGCGTTTCCGGCCAGATGCCGGTTCCGGCCCACCTGCAGCGCTTACGCTGCCGAGGCAATCACCAAATACGGGGCCGTAAAGGGCGGATATCTTGCCCTTCGGCGCTTTTTGCGCTGCCATCCTTTTTATAAGGGCAATCCCTACGACCCCGTACCGTGACTTCCGGTTTTCACGATTTCATAAGGAGGAAAGTCCATGTTTCTTTCATTTCAGTTATCTGACATTATTACCGTACCGTTTGGATGGCTGCTGGCGCAGTTATATCATCTGACCAACAACTACGGCATTGCCATGATCCTGTTCGGCATTCTGGTTCAGCTGGTTTTGATGCCCATCAATGCCAAATCGAAGAAAAGCTCCATGAAGATGTCCCGGCTGACGCCCCGCATGCAGGAGCTGCAGCGCAAATACGCGGATGATCCCCAGCGCCAGAATCAGGCACTGCAGGAGCTGTACCAGCAGGAGGGTGTCTCCATGGGCGGCGGCTGCTTGTGGAGCTTTGTTCCGCTGCTGATCCTATGGCCCCTGTATACCGTCATCCGTCAGCCTATTACCTACATCCTGATGGAGTCCAGCGAGGTGGCGGAGCAGATCATCAGCGTGATCAAAACGGTTTCCCCCGATATTTTTTCCACCAACAGCTATTATGACCAGGTCTTTGCTGCCCAGGCCATTCCCCAGTTTGCCGCCGAACTGCGGGAAGCAATCCCCGGCATCAGTGAGGTAACGCTTGCCGGCATCAATTTCAATTTCCTTGGCGTCAACCTGGGTTCCGTCCCTCAGTTCAACATCTTCTCCTCCACCTGGGTTTGGAATTGGGCGCATATCGGCGCGTTCCTGATCCCGGTGATTTCCGCAGCCTCTCAGGTGCTGCAGATGCTGATCACCCAGAAAACCAACAATTCCGTTGTCACCGATGAAAAAGGGATTCAGGACGAGGAGACGGCAAAGAATTCTCAGCAGAATCAGTCCATGAAAACCATGATGTGGATGATGCCGCTGATGTCGCTTTGGATTGGCTTCACCGTTTCCGCCGGCCTGTCGCTGTACTGGTTCGTGGGCGGCGTGGTGAGAATGATTTCCGATCCCATCATGACAAACCACTATCGCAAGATTTACGATGCGGAGGACGCGGTGCGCCTGCAGAAGGCGTTGGAGGAAGATCGGCTGGAGGCGGAGAAGGCCCGTGTCCGTGCCGAGCGCCGGGCGGCCAACCCCGAGGGCATTACAACCAACACCAGTAAGAAGAAGCTGCAAAAGCAGCAGCGCGATCAGGAGCAGGCTGCCAAGGCAGCTGCAGCAAAGGAGTACGCTGCCAAAAAGGGCATTGTGGCGGAGGAATACGGCCAGGACACCTGCATGTCCGGTATTCCCAGCCGTCCGTACTGCAAGGGACGAAGCTATAACCCCAGCCGCTATGCTCCCAAGTCTACGGAGGAATAAGCTATGGAAAAGACCATCGTTACGACCGGCAAGACCATTGATCTTGCCATTGAAGCTGCGCTGACCCAATTGGGACTGGACCGCGACAGCGTGTCCGTGCTGGTGCTTCAGCAGGCCAAGTCCGGATTTCTGGGCTTCGGCGTACAGCCCGCAAAAGTGCAGGTGACGTATGAAGCGCCGGAGCCTGTGCCGGAGGCGCCCAAGGTTGCGCTGAGTTCCGCTTCCCGCTCCAAACCCAAAGCGGTGGCAGCGCCTGTGAAAAAGCCGGAGTCACCCAAGGCTGAGGCCTCCAGGCAGCCCGAGCCGCCCAAGCCGGAGCCTACCAAGGCAGCGCCCCCCCAACCGGAAAAAACAAATTCCGCCCCCAGAGCGGAAAAGCGTCCCGAGCCGGCAAAAGCGCCCCGGGAACGCCGGGAATCCAAGGCCCCCAAAGCGCCTGCCGAACCAAAGGTCTATGCCGCTGCCGAACCGGGATCCGTGGAAGAACGAATCGAGGTCTTCCTCCGGGGGCTGCTGGAACACATGGGCTCCAAGGCTGTTCCCCACTGCTGGAAAGTGGAGGGCAGCACCTATAAGGTTGATCTGGTGGGTGAGGATCTGGGCTATCTGATCGGCCGTCGGGGGGACACGCTGGACGCCATTCAGCATTTGGCCAACTATACCCTCAACCGGGGCGCGGAGGGCCACATCCGCATCAATGTGGATGCCGAAGCCTATCGGGAAAAGCGGGAGGAAAGCCTGCGGCGCTATGCCCGCAAGAAGGCGCAGCAGGTTCTGAAGGCCCGCCACCGCATTACGCTGGAGCCTATGAATGCCTACGAGCGTCATGTAATTCACGCGGCGCTGCAGGACATGGAGAACATCACCACCCATTCCACCGGCGTGGAGCCAAACCGCCGCGTGGTGATTGAGTATGTGAAGTAATGGAGCGGGAACGGCTGATTCGGAAGCCGATCTCTCTTAAGCCGTACATACGGTTCAGGATACGGCAGTTCCCAAGGGTATGGGCGTTTCCGCATCCTGCTCTGGTGTACAAAGAAGCGTATCCTGTTTTCAGACAAGCAGCGGCGTCTGGCCGAAGCCAGACGCCGCTGTTCGTTTTTCAATTCCGCCGAACAGGTTTACAGGAAGATCATAGGAGGCGAATCCTGGGTATTTTCCAATCCGAAAATACCCAACATGACAGCGCCGTCTTCTTCCTGAAACCAAACAGTTTCATACTCGTTCTTATGAAAAAGGTTGAAAACCTTTTT
>CAZUAN010000100.1:0-6775 GCA_964618385.1 uncultured Oscillospiraceae bacterium
AGCAGCTGGAAAAAAGCTTATCGCCGTTCTGACGCCATTTGCACGGCCTGGTACAGCGCCTGGGCCGCCTGATCTCTGGTCACGGGGTCCCCCGCCTTCAGAACAAACCCATTCTGATCCATTGACGCGATGGCTGCTTCGGCCCAGGCGGGAACGCTGCTCTGCGCCGGCGCCGGGGTTTCCTCAGATGCTGTCAAATCCAGTGCGTTTTGCAGCAGCACCGCAGCTTCCTCCCCGGTAATGGGCTCCCCGGCGCCAAAGGTTTCCTGGTCGGGCAGTCCCGCAGTCAGTCCGGCGCGCATGGCCGCGGCCAGATAGGGCTGCAGCCACTCCGGAATTTCGTCGGTATAACCGGTACAGGTCAGTTCCCCGTCTGTGGGAATATCCAGCGCTTTGACCAGCATGGTGACAAATTCTCCCCGGGTCACCTCCTTATCCGGGGAAAAGCAGCAGCTTTCCGCCACAGTTTCCCCGACGAAGATACCGGTGTGCTTCATCCACTCTGCCGCGAACCGGCAGTCTCTGCCCGCCGTGTCCGTATACTCGGCGGCGTCTGTGGGCTTCAGAATCGTGATGGTGACGGTTGCCTCCCGGGAAACCTTGCCGGACGCGTCTGTCGCCGTATAAGTGAAGGAATCAATCCCCACCTTGTTTTTCTTGGGCGTGTAGGTGAAGCTTCCGTCCTCGCAGACGGTCACCGTGCCGCGCCGGGGGTTTCGGGTGACCGTAAAGCTTATGGCCTGGCCCTCAGGATCACTTGCCTTCAGCCTTGCGGTGTTGGACAGATTCTTGTACGTCTCCATTGCGGAGTCCTCCGCGATGGGGGCCTGATTTTCTTTCCCTCGGATGCCGATGGTCATGGCAGCAGAGGCCGCGACACAGTCATCGTAAATCGGCAAGTAGCCCACCGTGGCCGTCTTGTCCGTTTCGGTCGGCACGGGAGAAAAGGTCATCTGCGCCGCCTGGCCGGCTGTGAGGATGTCGCCGGCCTGTACGACCCGGGTTCCCAGCAGAAGGGTTCCCAGGCTTGCGTCCGGCACGTCGGTAATGCAGATGCCCGTAATGGCAGTTTCTCCGGAGAAATCCGCTTCACAGAAGCAGTAAACGCTGCCGCATTCCACCTCAGCGGCGGCAGCGGCGCCTGCCAGCCCCAGCAGGCAGCAGACCGCGGTCAACAAATGGAACATTCGGATTCGGAACATGATTGATACCTCCAAAAAAGATTTCCGATGGTATTGTTTGCCAATGGCGGAAAATTTATTCAAGGTCCCATCTGAAAAATAGCCCGGAGCTGCGGCCTCCGGCGTGGGATAGTCCGCCGGGCGGGAACGGGCCAACGCGAAAAAAGCCTGCCTCCGGGAAGCGGGCCCTTTTCAAAATTGATAAATAATTAACATATTAGCGCTTGCGCCAATATGCCGCATTTATTATAATAGGGATATCTGCCAAAATCCGTTGCTGCTTGATTTACAAAGGATATGCGGCGAAAAATCAGGAGGCTCCTATGACCGAAAATGCATCCGGTTCCGGCAGTTTTTTCGAAAAACTCGCGACTTTTATTGTAGATAAACGAAATCTGTTCTTTCTGCTGTACGTCTTTGCGTTTATTTTCTGTATTTTCTCCATGAATTGGGTGGAAGTGGAAAATGATATAACCACCTATCTTCCGGAGGACACGGAAACCCGCCAGGGCATCATCGCCATGAACGAAAATTTTGTCACCAGCGGAACAGCCAGCATCCTGGTTTCCAACGTCACCTATGAAACAGCGCTGACGCTTTCCGACCGGATTGCCGGGATTGACGGCGTCAGCATGGTCACATTTGACGATTCCGAAGAGCATTATCGGGACGCGTCTGCTCTGCTTGACATCACCTTTCAGGGGGAAGACGAGGACGAAAGCTCCCTGGAGGCCATGGCCGCCATTCGGGAGCTGCTGACGGACTATGACACATACGTCTACTCCCAGGTAGGTTACGACGAAAATACGCTGCTGCAGGAAGAAATGAATACCATCCTGGTGGTTGCGGTTATCATCATTGTTTTCGTGCTGGGGCTTACCTCCCGGGCCTATATGGAGGTTCCGGTGCTGCTGATAACCTTCGGCGCGGCGGCGCTGCTGAATATGGGCACCAATTTCCTGTGCGGCAAAATCAGCTTTATTTCCAACTCCGTTGCCGTGGTGCTGCAGCTCGCGCTGGCCATTGACTATGCCATCATTCTGTGCCACCGGTTCTCCGACGAGCACGAAACAAAGGATGCCAGGCAGGCGGCAATTGCGGCTCTGAGCAAAGCCATTCCGGAGATCAGCGCTTCCTCCCTGACCACGGTAAGCGGCCTGGCCGCCCTTGGCTTCATGGAATTTGCCATTGGCCTGGACATGGCGGTGGTGCTTATCAAGGCAATTTTGCTGAGCCTTTTGTCCGTGTTTACGCTGATGCCCGGCCTGCTGGTGCTGTTTTGCCCTCTGATTGACCGGACCCGACACCCCAAGCTGCTGCCCAACGTCACGCTGCTGGGGAAGTTCGCGGTAAAGGCCCGGCGAATTGTGCCGCCCCTGTTTATTCTGATGCTGGTGGGCGCTTTCTGGCTCTCCAGCCAATGCCCCTTCGCTTACAGCTATACCGATCTGGAAACCGCAAAAATGTCGGAACGGCAGACCGCTTACGTTAAGATCAAGGAAACCTTCGGCTTCAGCAATATGGTGGCGCTGGTTGTCCCCAGCGGAGACTATGAAGCGGAAAGTCAGCTGCTGAAGGAACTGGAAACCCATCCGGAGGTCAAGAGCGTTACGGGACTTTCCGGCATCGAGGCGATGGACGGCTGCACGCTGACCGAGGCGCTCAATCCCCGGGAATTCTCCGAGCTGGTTGGTATGGATTATGAGGTCATCGAGCTGCTTTACGGCCTGTACGCCGCCCAGGACGAGCAGTACGGCGCAATCATCAACGGGCTGGACGAATATGAAGTTCCGCTGTTTGACATGTTCCTGTTTTTGAAGGATCAGCTGCAATCGTACAACATCAGCCTCTCCGGGGAGGATCAGTCCGCCATTGACGAGCTGTTTACCCAGCTGGAAAGCGCCAGGGACCAGATGCAGAGCGACACCTACAGCCGCATAGTGGTTTATCTGAACCTGCCCAGGGAAAGCGACGAAACCTTCGCCTTTCTGACGCAGATGAGAGAAATCATGGGCAAATACTATGACGGAGATTATTATGTGGTGGGTGACTCCACCAGCTCCAGGGATCTTTCCGCCTCCTTCGAAAAGGATAATCTGATGATCTCGATTCTGTCGGCGTTCTTTGTCATTGTCGTGCTCCTGTTTACCTTCCAGTCGGCAGGCCTGCCCGTGCTGCTGATCGCGGTTATCCAGGGCAGTATCTGGATTAATTTCTCTTTCCCCAAGCTGATGAATCAGCCCCTGTACTTCCTGGGATATCTGATTGTGGAGGCCATTCAGATGGGTGCGAACATTGACTATGCCATTGTTATCTCCAGCCATTATCAGGATCTGAAGACCTGTATGCCCCATAAGGAGGCCATTGTCCATGCCTTAAATACGGCGTTCCCCACGGTTTTTACCTCCGGCACCATCCTGGCCTCAGCCGGACTGCTGATCGGCAATCTGTCCGCTCAGCCCGTGGTTTCCATTATGGGCATGTGCATAGGCCGGGGAACTATCATTTCCATTATTCTGGTGCTGTTTGTGCTTCCCTCCTTCCTGGTGCTGGGGGATTCCATCATCAACCGTACCAGCTTCAAAATCAAGGGAATCGAACCGCGGACAAGGACTGCCGCTGGCACCGTACTGGTGCAGGGACATGTCCGGGGATTTGTCTCCGGCGTGGTGGACGCGGATTTTGACGGGATTCTTCACGGGCAGATCAACGCGTCCGTATCCACAGACGGGCAGGTTACTACGGAGGGAGATGCGGAGCATGGATAAACGGATATGGATTGTCTGGCTTTCCCTCTGCCTCCTGTTATCCTTCGCAGCACCCGCCTGCGCGGTGGAAGAGGAGGCGGCGGAATCTGTAAGCTTGCGCATTTCCACGGAGGAGCAGCTTCTTGCTTTTGCGGAGGAATGCCGGCTGGACAGCTACAGCTGGAATCTGGAGGTTTCTCTGGAAGCCGATCTGGACCTGACCGGCATGGCCTTTGAGGGCATCCCCGTTTTCAGCGGCACCTTTGAAGGAAACGGCCACACCGTCTGCGGTGTGGAAATCACGGCAGACGGTTCCGTCCTGGGATTTTTCCGCTACTTGACGGCAACGGCTGTCATTCGGAACCTGAATATTCGCGGCAGCGTCTGCCCCGGCGGAAGCCGGGGCCAGGTGGGCGGCATCGCCGGCAGCAATTCCGGCACAATTGAAAACTGCAGCTTTGACGGCATGGTTTCCGGCGGTGACTATGTAGGCGGTCTGGCGGGCATCAATACCGTCAGCGGCGTTCTGGAAAGCGGCCATGTGCAGGGCGAGATCTGCGGGAATCACTTTGTCGGCGGCATGGCCGGGAAAAACAACGGCGTAATCCGCAGCTGTATGAACAGCGCCGCAGTCAACAACACGGCCCAGGAAAACAGCGTGAAGCTGTCCGATATCACCATAGACAGCCTTGTCAGCTCGGAATCCTCCGGCACCGCAACGGACATCGGCGGCATTGCGGGCAACAGCAGCGGTGTCATCCGCGACTGTGAGAATCAGGGCAGCGTGGGATATCTGCTCATGGGCTACAACGTCGGCGGTATCGCGGGAACCCAATCCGGCTACATTGTGAACTGTGTAAACCGGGGCAAGGTTCTGGGGCGCAAAGAGACGGGCGGCATCGTAGGCCAGATGGAACCCGCCGCGCTGGTGGAATATGATGAGGACGCCCTGCAGATTCTGAAGGGTCAGCTGGAAACCATGGGCAGCCTCACCAACAAAACCGCTTCCAATGTCCAAAGCACTGCCCAGGCTCTCTATTCCCAGGTAAACGATCTCCAGGATCAGGTGGAGGACGCCAAGGACGCCGTGGGTATGCTGCTTCCCGACCTGGACGATCCGCAGCTTCCCGACCTGGACAGCATCCAGGCGGCCCGGAACAACCTGAGCAGCAGTCTGTCCGGCATGGGCCAGACCCTGCAGGGAATGCAGTCCACCACCCAAAGTGCCATTGGAACCCTGTCCAATAATCTCTACGCCCTGCAAAACCAGATCAGCGCCATGAGCGCCACGCTGGGGAATGTATCGGAAACCCTGGGCGGAAGCATCGACGATGTTTCCGACGCGGATACGCCGGATGATCTGACCGGGAAAGTGGCGAACTGCGTCAATTACGGCGAGGTGCTGGCCGACCTGAACGCAGGAGGGATTGCCGGTGCCATGGCGCTGGAAAACGATCTGGATATTGAGGAGGACCTTACGTCCATAGGAGAAACCTCCCTGAATTTCGAAAGTGAGCTGCGGGCCGTTATTCTGGACTGTGAAAACCACGGGGCGGTTACGGCGGAAAAGCAGCAGGCCGGCGGCATCGTGGGATGGCAGTCCATGGGCCTGGTCAGGGACTGCCGCAATACCGGCGATGTGGGTGCGGAGGATGCCGATTATATTGGCGGCATCTCCGGAAAAAGCGGCGGTTATATCCGCACGTGCAGCGCCAGGTGCGCCCTGTCCGGGGACGCTTATGTGGGCGGCATTGCCGGCGCCGCTGCCATTGTCACGGATTGCCGCAGTATGGTGACAGTGAGCGGTTCTGAACGGCTGGGCGCGGTACTCGGCCTGCGGGAGGAGGACAGCGGCGAGGAGGAAACGCCTCTGTCCGGGAACTATTATCTGAGCGTTGCCGAGGACATGGGTGCCATTGACGGCATCAGCTATGACGGCCTTGCCCAGCCGCTGCCGGAGAAGGCCTTCTTCGCGCTGGAGGATTTGCCTGACCTGTTCCAGAATGTCACGGTCACGTTCTGCTACGAAGACGGAACGGAACGTCAGATTTCCCTGACCTCCGGAAGCAGGCTGGCGCAGTCTCAAATTCCCGCTGTTCCGGAAAAAGCCGGCTTTACAGGCGAATGGGAAGGATTAGCCCAAGCGGATCTGTCCCATATCCTGTTTGACCTGACCTTTGAAGCAAAGTATACCGCCCACAGCGTCACGCTCCAGAGTGACGCGCTGGGAGAAAACGGACTGCCCATTTTGCTGGTACAGGGGGACTTTGCGCCGGACGCGCAGGTTTGCCTGACGAATCTGGCTGAAACGCCCGAATTGGAAGAAGGGGAAACGCTTTTGGCGGCCTGGCGTGTTTCTCTGTCGGGAAGCGAAGCCGTGACAGCGGCCCGGCTGCAAATCCCCGATGGCTGTGACGCGGACTCCGCTTCCGTGCTGGTACGCGGCAGCGGCGGCAGCTGGAAAACCGCGGATCTGACCGCAGACGGCAGCTATCTGGTCTTCCCGTTGGAGGACGGAGACGATGCCGTTGCCCTGATCCAGGTCAGCACCTCCGATTGGCTCCTGGCCGCGGCCGTGGCGGCAGCGGCGGCTGGGATTGCTCTGACAGGCCTGCTGATATGGCGGAAAAAACGCCGTTCCAAAAAATAAGGGACACCTCTCATACGGATTCCGGATGAAACCGTTTCATCCGGAATCCCGCGCGTTGCGCAAGAAAAGATTGAAAATCGGTATCATAAAACGGAACGCGCATCGCGCTATGGAAACGGTCTTTAACCGTTTCCATAAGTTTTGATACTGATTCTTTATAAAACCGTTTGGTTTTATAAAGAAGGAACCGCCTAATG
>CAZUAN010000101.1:0-6775 GCA_964618385.1 uncultured Oscillospiraceae bacterium
GGGAACATGTATTGCATGCGTATCAAGAGGCCGTTGCGGATCGCTACCGCTTTTTTAGCTTCGGAGATGCCATGTGTATTCTGTGAGGTGAGGATATGAACGCGCCTGTTGATGTGACGGATATCCGAATCGAAACCGACCGCCTGGTTCTCCGGGCCTGGCGGGAAAGCGACTTGGAAGATTTTTACGAATATGCCCGTGCGGATGGGGTGGGCCAGATGGCAGGATGGCTGCCCCATAAGTCCATGGAGGAATCCAAACAGATTCTGGATCTTTTCATCCGGGAAAAGAAGACCTTCGCCCTGGAATACAAGGAAACCGGCAAGGTCATCGGCTCCTTGGGTCTGGAACCGCCGGACGAGGCGCTGGATGTCCCGGAAGAATCCATGGGCCGGGAGATCGGCTATGTGCTCAGCAAGGATTACTGGGGCAGGGGACTGATGCCCGAGGCGGTCAGGGAGGTCATTGACTGCTGTTTCCGGGAGCTGGACTTTGACTGGCTGGCCTGTGGACATTTTGCCCGAAATGACCGCTCCCGCCGGGTGGTGGAGAAGTGCGGCTTTGTGTATGTCAAGG
The DNA here is from genome assembly GCA_964618385.1 of uncultured Oscillospiraceae bacterium. Taxonomy (GTDB): domain Bacteria; phylum Bacillota; class Clostridia; order Oscillospirales; family Oscillospiraceae; genus Faecousia. The sequence continues at coordinate 577 of CAZUAN010000101.1, forward strand.
ATATCCTTTATAAAACCAGATTTGACACTGAAGAACCGACAAAGCTGTATCTCCTCGAAAACACCCGGAAAACAAGCAGACCCATAACCGCTGACGCCGGGCGGCGTGACAACGTGAATCCGCGCACATTTTCCATTTCATCCCCATAAGGAGAAAAAACATGTTTGAACTGAAAAAAACCGAGGGAAAGGCCCGGCGGGGGGAATTCACCTGCGCCCACGGCACTGTACAGACCCCGGTATTTATGAACGTAGGCACCCAGGGTGCCATCAAGGGCGCCCTCAGCGCTGAGGATTTGAAAAATATCGGCTGCCAGGTAGAACTGTCCAATACCTACCATCTGCATCTTCGCCCCACGGACAAGGTGATTCGCCAGCTTGGAGGCCTGCACAAATTCATGACCTGGGACGGGCCGATTCTGACAGATTCCGGCGGCTTCCAGGTGTTCAGCCTGGCTTCCCTGCGAAAAATCAAGGAGGAAGGTGTCTACTTTGCCTCCCATATCGACGGGCATAGGATTTTCATGGGGCCGGAGGAAAGTATGCAGATTCAGTCCAATCTGGGCAGCGATATCTGCATGGCCCTTGATGAATGCATCGAGAATCCCTCCCCCCGGGACTATGTTCAGCAGAGCGTGGACAGAACCTGCCGCTGGCTTCAGCGCTGCAAGGCGGAAAATGCCCGGCTGAACGCCCTGCCGGATACAGTGAATCCCCATCAGATGCTGTGGGGCATTAACCAGGGCGGAACGTATGCCGATATCCGAGTGGAACACATGAAACGGATCGCGGAGCTGGATCTGCCCGGCTACGCCATCGGCGGGCTGGCGGTGGGGGAGACAGCCCAGGAGATGTACGACATTATCGAGGCAGTGGAAGAATACATGCCGAAGGAAAAGACCCGCTATCTCATGGGCGTGGGTACGCCTACCAACATCATCGAGGCGGTTGCCAGAGGCGTGGACTTTTTTGATTGCGTCATGCCCGCCCGAAATGCCCGCCATGCCAGGCTGTTCACCTGGGAGGGGACCATCAATCTGAAAAACGCCAGGTATCAGCTGGACGAAAATCCCATCGATTCTCATTGCGACTGTCCCGTCTGCCGCCGTTATTCTCGGGCCTATCTCCGGCACCTGTTTGTGGCGGAGGAGATGCTTGCCATGCGTTTGGCGGTTATGCACAACCTGTATTTTTATAACAAGCTGATGCAGCGCATCCGGGAAGCGCTGGACGAGGACCGGTTTGAAGCGTTCCGAGCGGAATATTCCGCAAAATTGGCCGAAAGGCTGTAACTTTCCCCTTGCAATTTGGGTAAAGAATGGTATAATAAATTCGAAATTATATATGAAGGAGTTTTCTCAATGCCTACTTTTCTGACCACTACTGCCAGCACCGGCATGGGCAGCACTGTAATTATGATGGTGCTGCTGATTGCGATTTTCTATTTCATGCTGATCCGTCCCGAAAACAAGCGAAAAAAAGAATCAGAACAGATGCGTTCCTCTGTGAAAACGGGCGATACCATCATAACCATTGGCGGTATTGTCGGCACCGTTGTAAACATCAAAGAGAACCGGATCGTGGTTGAAACCAGCGCGGATCAGGTGCGGATTGAGTTGGAGAAGTGGGCAATCTCCTCCAATGAAACTGCGAACGAGAAAGCTAAGGCGGAAGCCAAGAAGGCTCAGGAGGCCAAGGCCAAAGCAAAGGCGGCCAAGAAAGCGGGGAAGGCCAGCAAGGAGTAAGCGCAAAACAGGCTTCGGAAGCTCCGAAAGCCTGTTTTTTCAATACCGATTATTATTTTGGAGGGATATCCCATGAAACCATTAACCAAGGCCAGTTATTCCGGCGAGATGACGCAGCGGGAGCGGGACAATCTGCAAATTGCGTACCAGGCGGCCTGTGAGGCTATGGTGCTGCTGAAAAACGACGGTACACTGCCCTTCCAAACGAAAAAAGTGGCCCTGTATGGCCCCGGCGCGTCCAGAACCATCAAAGGCGGCACCGGTTCCGGCGAGGTCAACGAGCGCCATTCCGTGACCATTCTGGAGGGATTGGAGGATCGCGGCTTTGAGATTGCCTCCCGCGGCTGGATCGAGGATTTTGAGAATAGCTATATCCAGGCGGAAGAGAGCTACATGGAGGGAAAGAAAAAACGGGTCAACCTTCTGAAACCCAAATCCATTATGGAAATGATGTTTGATAATTTTCGTGCGCCGCTGGGACGCGTCATTACCGAGGAGGATATAGCCGCCAGCGGAACGGATTCCTGCATCTATGTCCTGAGCCGTCAGGCAGGGGAGGGCGGTGACCGGAAGGCGGAGAAGGGGGACCTGTTCCTGACCGACGGGGAAGAAGCCTGCATCCGCCTGTGTGCCGAAAAATACGAGCATTTTCTGCTGGTCATCAACAGCGGTTCCGCCATTGACATGGCTTTTATCCGGGAGATTCCCGGCATCAACGCGGTTCTGTTCCTATGCCAGCTGGGAACGGAGGGCGGACATGCTTTTGCCGATGTGGTCAGCGGACTGGTTTCCCCTTCCGGCAAGCTCTCCGATACCTGGGCTAAGCAGTACAGCGATATTCCTTTTTCAGAGGAATACAGTTACCTCAACGGGAATCTGTCCCAGGAGTTTTATAAGGAAGGTATTTATGTCGGCTACCGCTACTTTGACTCCTTTGGCGTGGAGCCGGCCTATCCCTTTGGCTTCGGCCTGAGTTATACCACCTTTGACATTCACTCCGCTGGCGTGTCCGCTGTGGGCAGCCGCGTTACCGTTCAGGCGGCCGTTACCAATACCGGAGACACCTATTCCGGAAAGGAGGTGGCGCAGCTCTACGTCTCCGCCCCCAATGGCACGATCTGTAAGGAATATCAGTCCCTGGCAGCCTTCGGCAAAACCGATGTTCTGAAGCCGGGCGCACGGCAAATTCTGACGCTGACCTTTGACCTGAAGAATCTGGCCAGCTACCGCGAAGCTGATGGCTGTTTTGTTCTGGAGCCGGGTGCGTATCTTCTCCGCCTGGGCAATTCCTCCCGCAATACCATCCCGGTGGGTGTGCTTACGGTGGATCAGGAGCGGGTTGTTTCCCGCCATGCGCACATCTGCCCGCCGATGCAGCCAATAGAGGAACTGTCCGCTGCCCCGTTCCCGGCGGAGGAAATTCCGATGGGACTGCCGCGAATCGATATTACCCCCGACTGCATCGAAACCGTCACCTATACCTACGAGACGCCAGCGATCTGCCCGGACCAGCGGGTTCAGAAGTTCCTGAATACTCTGTCTCTGGAGGAAATGGCGGAAATCGTGGTGGGCATCGGTATGTTTGGCGGGGAAACCCGGTTTAACCTGCCCGGATCGGTGGGCAATACCACCTCCAGATTCTGGGATCGGGGTCTTGCGAACGTGGCTCTGTGCGATGGCCCTGCGGGATTGCGCATCCAGCGGCGCTCCAGTGTGAACAAACGGGGGGGCATTAAGCCCATTGATATGGCGCTGTCCCTGTTTGACTGCCTGCCCGGGATTTTTCGGAAAGCTGTCACCGGCGATCCCGACAAGGACACGGTACTTTACCAGTATACCACCGCGTTCCCCGTAGCCAATGCTCTGGCCCAGACCTGGAATGCGGAGCTGATGTTCCAGCTGGGAGAGGCGGTTCGACGGGAGATGGAGGAATACGGCTGTACCTACTGGCTGGCACCTGCCCTGAATATTCACCGCAATCCTCTCTGCGGCCGGAATTTTGAGTACTTCTCGGAGGATCCCCGGCTGTCCGGAACCATGGCTGCGGCCATTACTCGAGGCGTGCAGCAGAAGGATGGCTTTTATGTCACCATCAAGCATTTTGCCTGCAACAATCAGGAGGATAACCGGAACTATGTTTCCAGCAATCTGTCCGAGCGCGCCCTTCGGGAGATTTACCTCCGGGGCTTTGAGCAGTGCGTGCGGGAGGGCGGCGCGAAGGGCGTTATGACCTCCTACAATCAGATCAATGGCGTTTATTCCCCCAACAACTATGACCTCTGCACCAAGGTACTACGGAACGAGTGGGGCTTTGACGGCGTGGTAATGACCGACTGGTTCTCCACAGGCGGCGGCAAGGCAAACAGCGCTGCCGCAATGAAGGCGGGCAACGATTTGCTTATGCCCGGCGGCGGCAGTTACCGCAGGGAGATTCTCCAGGGCGTCAAATCCGGCCAGATTCAGCCAGAGGACGTCCGCCGCTGCTGTGCGAACGTGGTGAAATCCATTTTTTCCAGCGCTATCCAGCGGGAGTATCTTGACTGACACGCAGAGTCTGTCTGTGTTACGGAACAGGCCTTCGCTAGTCTGCCGGAACGGGAGCAGACTGTCCATGATACCAGTTCCTATGAAAAAGGGTCGAAAGTCTTCTTCCCGAAACCGAAGGAAGAGACAGTTTTCGTTGGGCGCGGCGATAACAAAACAAAAAAGGGGGACTTCCAATCGGAAGTCCCGCCTGTCTTTTGAGGATATCAGCTTAGATCTACGTAGTCCAGGCAGATCCAGCCCTGGGAGATTTTGCCCCAGGTGGTGTCATCGGCAATGGTTCTGCTGGTAATGATAACTTCCTCGCCGTAGTCCAGGGAACCGACAACAGTGTAGCTGGAGCCGGCACCGCTGCGGATGCGCAGTCCGCCCACTGCGGTGACAGTGCCATACAGCTGTTCGTCGGTGTCGGCATCGTCATCATCGCTGGAGGAATCACCGGTGTCCACATACTGCATGCTGATCCAGCCCTTGCTGGTGCAGCCCCACTTGACACCGTTGTAAGTAAACTGCTCCAAAATGCTGACAGAATCCCCGTTAGCGTAGGAGCCGACAGAAGCATAGCCGGTACCAGGGCCGCTGCGGATATTCAGACCGCCGGCGGCATTGATGGTGCCCTTTGCGGTATTGGTGCCGGTGGTGCCGTCCTGATAGACATAGTTCAGGCTGATCCAGCCTTTGCTGGTGCGGCCCCAGTTGCCGCTCTTTTCCAGAATTTCCACTCGGTCACCATAACTCAGGCTGCCAACCCGGTCACTGTCCTGACTGGCGCTGCTGCGGATGTTCAGCTGAGAAGCAATTACGATGCCCTTAGCCACCACAGTGGTGCTGCCATTACCGGTGACGGTAGTCGTATTGGTGTTTGTGTTCATGTTCGTATTTGTGTTCGTGGTGGTTGTGTTGTTAGTCGTGCCTGTAGTGGTGCCGGTGGTGCTGACATAGTCCATCTTGACCCAGCCCAGGCTGGTTCGGCCCCAACCGTCCTTCGTTTCCAGAATAGTCACCACGTCGCCCTTGGTGTAGGAGCCGATGACCTTTCCGCTGGTGCTGGCTTCGTCACGGATATTCACGGTGGTGCCTGTAATAACGCCCTTGGTGTTTGCGGTGGTATTTTCCTCCGTGGGTGTGGAGGACGAAGGTTCCGTCGAGGCGGGGGTCGTGGTGTTGCTGGTGTTGGCGTCTGGGTTGTCCATTGCCACATAGTCCATAACAATCCAGCCTGCCGGATCGGTGATATAACCCCAGGTCACGCCGGCGACAGTCCCCTGCTGTGTGACCTCTACGCGGTCACCTGCGTACAAAGTGCCGACAATGGTGGCATCCGTGCTTGGAGTGCCGCGGACGTTCATCTGGCTGGTGACAGTACCCATGTTCTCACCGGTGACGATGGTTGGTTCCGTCTGGGCGGTCGGAGGGGTGGTCTCTGTGGGATCGGTGTTGTCTTTCAGGTTCAGGTTGAGACCAGTGGTGCCGGTTTCACCGGAATCGTCATCTTCTTTCTGGCAGCCCGCAAACAGGGTACACATCAGGATCAATGCCAGGATTAGACTCAGTACCCTGCAGAATTTATGCTGATTAGAGAAATTCATGGTGTAGCCTCCCTTTTAATAACTTCTCGACCCTATTATAGCGAAAAAAGGGGGCAGTTGTCAATAGGATAAGATTTTCTTAAGAAATCATTGTTTCTAAATCCGGAAAATTTAAGAAAATCAGGGAAAATAAGCCGCTTTATCGGGCCGCCTTCGTCGCCGGCAACGGGGTTTTCCTGTTTCCGCTTCGCAAAAATGGGTCATGTCTATTTACAACGCAGAAATGCAAGAAAAAGGCCAGAAATTTCTTGACTTTTTCTGACTTGGATGGTAAAATGAACAAGCCGCATTGAAGAGGCTTAAGTTGGTGCGTCAAAAAACG
>CAZUAN010000102.1:0-6734 GCA_964618385.1 uncultured Oscillospiraceae bacterium
CCGAGGTGGAAAAGCTGGCCGGCGGCGACGGCTCCGGCCGGATTCAGAGATAAGTCATTCCGACAAACAGATAACCGCAGGGACATGTTCTTCCCTGCGGTTTTTTCTGCAATGTTTTCTATTCTTCCGGCGGAACCGGCAAGTCCTGCTGAGCCTCCAGATGCGCGCGGGTTTTCTTCGCCGCCTCAATCAGGCCCTGAAACTCCGTGGATAGCACCCGCCGCAGATTTTCGTCGCTGCTCAGGGTTTTCAGATAAACGCGGAGATTCTTGGGATGGAAAATATCCGCCGCCTTGTCCACACTTCCGGTCTCCAGCAGGCCGAACATTACATCAACCAGCTGCCCCCGTTCCTGGTCGGACATTTCCGCGAACCGGGCCTTGATGGTGGCGTCCATGAACTGGGAGCTGTAGGTGACCTCCTGCACTGTGACCAGACGATTCCCCTGCACCTCCCAGGAATAGGGATCATGCTGCAGCGGCCCCACCGTCTTGCTGCGAATAACGGTGTAGGGTTCCTCATGCTCCAGCAGCATTCCAATGACGGAGGACTGGGGAATATAGGTCCTGATTCTCGGCACGATGGCCAGATACCCGGGGTCGCCCATCATGAAATCCGTGAAGCCCGGGCCGTCGTTATTATACACCTCCAGAATCCGGCTTTGCAGCGCGGCGGGGCTTCTGGCAGCGGCAAAAACCGCCAGATTTCCGCCCTTGGAGTGGCCGCCCATCCGCATGGGTACCTGGTACGCCGCATCTGCCTCCCGGACATACCGGGCAGCCAAATGCTGGGACGGCACTGTCTGCTGAAAGGACATATTGAAGTCCTCCTTCCAGCCTGTCAGGGTGCCGTCCGTCCCCCGGAACGCCAGAAACATGCTGCCGTCATCCAGAAGGAAGGTCACGGCCGCGAACTGCGTCTCCTGCTCGGGAACCAGCTGATCCCGGTACATGCAGACCCTCGTCAGCCCAAATCGCACGGTGTCTGCTGCTGTATGGAGCAGCTCCAGATCGTTTTTCACCCGGTAGCTGCCCTCATGCCTCTCCTCGGCAAAGAAATCCTCTGCGGCAGCCCGGAGCGTAATCGCCGCGTCCGGTTCTGCCTGTACAGCGGCGCCATAGCGGATATACACGAGAGATGAAAAAATCAGAGCATCCACCGCGTTGACCGGGTCCTGGGCAAAGGTCAGATCGCCGCGCCATTTCAGGTAGTCAAAAACATTGGCCATATGGGATTCCTCCTTTTGACAATCCTGGCAAGAACAGAAGCCTTCCCGCCGGAAACCGGCGGAAGCTCCCACCGCCGATGGCTTCCTCAAAAAATCCGCTGTCCGGGAACGGATTTCCCAGGCAGCCGGTTCCTCAGGCGCCCGAAGGCGCGAACCTATTTCCCGGTGGAGCCAAAGCCGCCGCTGCCTCTGGCGGTGTCGGACAATTCCTCCGTCTCTTCATAAGCAGGCGTCACAACAGGTGTAATCAAAAGCTGGGCAATGCGCTCCCCATGGCCAATCTGCCGGGGCTGGCTGCCATGATTGTGGAGAGCGACAAAAATTTCCCCCCGGAAATCGCTGTCCACCACACCCACCTTGTTGGCAGGCGCCAGTCCCTGTTTGCAGGCCAGACCGCTGCGGGCATACACCAGTCCCGCGCAGTCCACAGGCACCTCCAGCGCAATCCCCGTAGGGATGAACACTGTTTCCCCTGGCCGGATGGTAACCGGTTCATCCAGGCAAGCATACAGATCCGCGCCCGCTGCCCCGGCAGAGCCGTAGGACGGAAGTCTGGCTCCTTCCCGCAGCCGTTTTACATGAATTGGCCTCATTCAGATCATTCCTCTCCGTTCTCCCTGCCAGTCCTGCCACAGGACAGTTTCCCCCGCAGCCAGGGACGCCGGAACGTCAATCAGGCGTTGGTTCTCCGAGCCGCGGAAGCGCAGGGTTAAATTCTTTTTCGCCTCCAGAAAGGGGCCGTCCACCAGAACATCCAAGAAGCTCAAATACTCCCCCGTGTCCCCCAGGCGGCCGGACAGGATATCCTGTTCGAACTGGTAGCCGGAAAATGCCCAAATGCTCTTGCCCGGAAGCTCCCGCTTCACCTGCCGCAGAAGCTCCACCACTGCCTCCTGGTTTCGGGGATGGAAGGGTTCCCCGCCCAGCAGCGTCAGGCCCCGGATATAGGACGGCCGAAGCAGGGCAAGAATCCGGTCGATGGTTTCCTGTGTAAACGGCTGCCCATAGGCAAAGTCCCATGCCTCCTCATTGAAGCAGCCGGGGCAGTGGTGGGTGCAGCCGGAAACAAACAGGCTGACCCGTACGCCGGGACCGTTGGCAATATCGCAGTTTTTGATAGACGCGTAATTCATTTTTCTCTCCTGACTGTTTTTTCACAAATTTCCGGCCTGCCGCGAAGCTGCACAGCAGGGCCGGCTGCCGTGATTATTTGGGCGGTTCGTCCGGATAATCCGCCTTGTACTGTTCCCACACCTCGGTCTGGCCTGTGCGGGTCAGGCCACGGTGTACCAGCTTTTTCACAATGTCATAGGCAACGGCAAACACCGGCACACAGACGATCATCCCCGGCAGACCCCACAGCCCGCCAAACAGCACAATGGCGAACAGCACCCAGAAGCTGGACAATCCCGTGCGATCCCCCAGCAGCTTGGGGCCGATAATGTTGCCGTCCAGCTGCTGCAGCGCCAGGATAAACACAATGAACCACAGTCCTTTGATGGGACTGTCAATCATAATCAGCAAGGTGGCTGGCACCGCGCCGATAAAAGGCCCGAAAAAGGGAATGATGTTGGTGATCCCCACAATGGCGGAAACCAGCAGCGCATTGGGAAAGCGGAAAATCATACACCCGATGTAGCAGAGTACGCCCATGATGGTGGAATCCAGCAGCTTGGCGTCGATGAAGCCGCCGAACATCCTGTCCACGAAAGCCACTTCGTGTAAAAACATCTCCGCCCATCTGGGCTTGAGAACACTGCGGACAATGAGTACGCCCTGACGGGCAAATTTCTTGCGGCTGGCAAGCAGATAGCACGCCACAATCAGGCCAACCAGCAGGTTATAGAGGAATACCAGCACCCGATACAGGCTGCTGCCAAAGCCGCTGACAATGCTGACAATGCTGGAAAGATACGGCTCCAGCGTATTGTCCGCCCAGCTGTCCAGCTCCGAATAAAGGGTGCTGTAGACGGTGTTGAAGATGCGCAGCAGCTCCTCGTCCTCCCCATAGTGCGCTCTGGCCCATTCCAGAGAGGCGTTTACCTTATCCGGAAGGGTTGTCCACAGGGAACGGATGCTGTTCAGCAGCTGCGGCGCGATCATGATGATCAGCGCGTATACGATGAGAACGCCCGTCACCAGGCTCAGGCCAACCGCAAGGGAGTTGGCATATTTTTTTGCTTTCCATGGCAGCAGCGCATGAAACCGGTTTTCGTAGTAATTACACACCGGGCGCAGCAAATACGCCACCACGCCGCCGTAGATGAACGGGGCCAGGACAGCTGTCAATTTATCAAACGCATTTCCGATTCCCTGAAACCGGAACAACACGAAAAATACAACAATGCTCAGGCTGATGCCTCCGAAAATGGACATCATCAGATAAAAATATCTTCTCTTATATGGATTCTTCATCCCCTCACTTCCTTTCCGCGTAAAATGCAAACTCCGTAGTAAGTATAGCAGTTACGGGAAGATGCCGTATGAACATTTTGTGAACATTTTGAAGTGTGCCTTTTCCGCTTTCCCAGTTTCTGCCGCGTCCCTGCCAAAAAAGTTTACAAAATTCCCGTCCGCAACTTTTCTCCACGCTCTTGCCATTCCGGTTTCCTTTGGCTATAATAAAATAAAAAGAACTGCAGAAAATGAGGAATGGATATGTTTGCAAACCAAAAGCGCTGCCACTATCGGGCGCACCAGTTGGCAGAGGTGATCTGTCAGCTTCGCTTTCCGGAAATTCTGTCCATCGCCGCCAACGAGCCTGTAGCGTTCCAGGAGGCTATCCGCGGGGAGTTTCCGCAATTTCTTCGCCGTCAGGAGATGCCCGCCCCCAGGATCACCGGCACGCCGGGCAATCTGGCCCTGCAAAATCAGCCCTCGGTCATCAATTTTCAATTCGCGTCAGCCGACGGTCTGTGGCGCGTAAATCTGACCAGCAAATTCATTTCCCTGTCCTGCTCCCGGTACACCACCTGGGATGCCTTTGCCGGGCAGTTGGATAAGCCGCTGGCCGCCTTTATCCAGGTTTATAAGCCTGCCTACTTTGAGCGGGTGGGCTTGCGGTATCTGAATTTCATCTCCCGGGCCGATCTGGGTCTGGAGGGTGTGCCGTTCTCGGAGCTGATCGCTCCCTGTTACCTTGGGCCGCTGGCAGAGGAGGATGTATCGGAGGCTGCTGCCGCCCGATGCAGCGTGGATGCGGAGCTGTCCATCCGGGGCGGCTGCCGGGTCAAGCTCCATGCCGGTCCCGGCCTGGTTAAGCGCAACGGCCGGGAGGACAAAGAGGTCAAATTCGTCTTTGATCAGGATCTGTTCATGCCGGGGAAACTGCAGCTGAACCTGGCGGTGGGCGCGCTGCAGACCCTGCATTCCCAGGCAGATTCCATTTTCCGGGGCGCAATCACCGAAAAACTGCATGAGGCCATGGAGCCGGAAGCGATTTGAATGATAAATGATCAATCGTGTTGATTGTTTTCGCTCCCCTTGACCGGAAATGCAGTGTACGAAAGCCTTCTCCTCAAGGGGAAGCCTTGGGCGGTTCGGAAGATTTTCTGTGCGATCCAGGCAAGCATGTTTCATTCGCAATTTATCATTTCGCATTTTGAATTGGAGGTAAATCATGCCCTACTATTATTTTGACTGGACCTATGTTGTCCTGGTGCTTCCCTGCATTCTTCTGTCCCTTTGGGCCAGCGCCAACGTCAATTCCACATTCAAAAAGTATTCCGGGCAATATTCCTTGCGTCGCCTGACCGGTGCGGAGGCCGCCAAGCGGGTTCTGTCCGCCAATGGCGTCTATGGGGTTCGCATCGAGCGCATCAGCGGCAATCTGACGGATCACTACGATCCGAAAACCAACGTCATCCGGCTTTCGGACAGCGTGTTCGGCAACACTTCCACCGCCGCCATCGGGGTTGCCTGCCATGAGGCGGGACACGCGGTGCAGTACGCCCAGGGCTATGTCCCCATCAAGCTGCGGGCCGCCATCATTCCCGTTACCAACATCGGCTCCAAGCTGGCAATGCCGCTGATTCTGATTGGCCTGCTGCTTTCCTATGCGGCAAACGTCTCCTATTTCTTCGTGTATCTTGGCATCGCCTGCTTCGGGCTTTCCCTGGTGTTCCAGCTGGTGACCCTGCCTGTGGAATTCAACGCCAGCCACCGGGCGATCCGGGCCATCGAGCAGGGCGGGCTTCTGACGGAGGAGGAACAGCGGGGCGCAAAGAAAACCCTGCGCGCAGCCGCCCTGACCTATGTAGCCGCCACCGCCGTGGCACTGGCCCAGCTTCTGCGGCTTCTGTCCCTTTTCGGCGGCCGGCGGCGCCGGGATTAAAGGAGGGAGCGCAGCATGAAAGCATGGAACCGTCTGCTGAATATCCTTGCCGTCGCCGCTGCGGGCGTTTTCGCCGGGTACAGTATTTTCGTATGCCGGGACTACCGCACCCACCCCGGTCTGTATGCCGCGTGGTCCGCTCCGTGGTATTATCCGATTCTGGTGCATGGTCTGTATGCCGCCCTGGTGCTGCTGGCCGTGCTGCTTTTGAAGCTGGCCCTGAGGCGGTACGGGAAGCGCGGCCCCAGCCGCGGGACGGCTGACCCCGGCGCCCGGGAAACCGGGTAATACTGATATTCAATAAAAATGGTAAATCCGAAGGATTGAACCCAGAAACAGGGTAAAAACACATTTTCGGAAACATAAGGAGGATGCGTTATGCAAGATATTGGAATGCAGTATCATATTCACTGTGTACAGGGTGATGTGGGACGGTATGTTTTGCTTCCCGGTGATCCCGGCCGATGCGAGTCCATAGCCAGCCTGTTCGACAATCCTGTCCATATCGGTATGAACCGGGAATTTAACATCTACACCGGCACGCTGCTGGGGGAAACGGTTTCGGTCTGCTCCACGGGTATCGGCGGGCCATCCGCCGCAATCGCCATGGAGGAGCTGGCCGCTATCGGCGCGGACACCTTTATTCGGGTCGGAACCTGCGGCGGCATTGCCATGGATGTGCAGCCGGGGGATGTGGTGGTGGCCACCGGCGCTGTCCGCTACGAGCACACCTCCCTGGAATACGCGCCCATCGAATTTCCCTCTGTGGCGGATTTTGATGTTACAGCCGCGCTGAAGGCAGCCAGTGAAGCGCTGGGCTTCCGCACCCATGTGGGCATCGTCCAGTGCAAGGACGCGTTCTATGGCCAGCACAGCCCGGAGAAATCACCGGTTTACTATGACCTGCTGCAAAAGTGGGAGAGCTGGAAGCGCCTGGGCGTCAAGGCCAGCGAGATGGAATCGGCTGCCCTGTTCGTGGTTGCGGCCGCCTTGGGTGTCCGGTGCGGAAGCTGCTTCCACGTTGTGTGGAATCAGGAGCGGGAGAAGGCCGGCCTGGCCATGCCCATGACCGAGGACACCAGCGGAGCGGTAAAGGTGGGCGTAGAGGCCGTGAAGCGCATAATTAACGCAGACAGGATAAAGCAGACCCACGGGTAATTATGATCTTCCTAT
>CAZUAN010000103.1:0-6592 GCA_964618385.1 uncultured Oscillospiraceae bacterium
TATTATACCGGGCCTTGTTTGAAAACCGGGCAGCATGCCCAAACAGCGGGTTTTTCCTGCACGCTCCGTTTTTCCCGAAATGCACCGGGTATTCCCGGGACAGAATGGCGCGCTGCAGCAGAAAACTCCCTGGATGCTGCATGTATTTGCCTGTTTTCAAACAAGGGCGAATCAGCATTTCCCTGCGAAAGAAAAAAACCAGGAGAATACCGCCTTGCAGCCAATAGACTGCAGCAGTGTTCGCCTGGCTCTCCTGTGGTGACCCGTACGGGAATCGAACCCATGTTACCGCCGTGAAAGGGCGGTGTCTTAACCGCTTGACCAACGGGCCTGGTAGCGGCAATCTGATTCGAACAGATGACATACCGGGTATGAACCGGCTACTCTACCAACTGAGTTATGCCGCCATATGGTCAAAGGATTCCGGCACCGCCGAAATCAGCTTTATCATTATATCCGTATCAGAACCGTTTGTCAAGTGCAAATTTGGCTTTTTTCAAAGAAGGGGGTACGGAATCGCTAAGCGCCCACGGCGCGTTCGCTTGTGCTTGCCAAGCGATTCCTGTGTAGGCAGTCCACGCGGGCTGCGGACAAACCGTCCGCCTTGGCCGTCAAAACGCGGCCGCTCATCCGAAAACAGGTTATGGACGTTCCGAATCGGAGGCGTCCTTTTTTACGGCCCGGTTGACAAACAGCGCCGCTGTGTCATGGGGACGGAAGCTCTGCCAAACCAATACCGCCACCGCCGCAATGCAGCTCAGCGCTGCCAACACCTGGCTGACCCGGAAGGGACCCCAGTACAGACTGTCCACCCGCAGTCCCTCGATCACGGCTCGTCCCAGCCCATACCAGGCCGCGTAGCCCAGAGCGATCTGGCCGTCATATTGCCGCCGTTTGGACAGGAAATGCAGCAGGATCAATCCCGCCAGATTCCAAACCGATTCATACAGGAAAGTCGGATGATAATATTCCCAGACTCCCGTCACCTGATTGAAAAGGCCCATGCGGAAGAAGCTGTCTGTTGCCGCGCCAAATGCCTCCCGGTTGAAAAAATTCCCCCAGCGGCCTACAGCCTGGCCGATGAGAAAGCCCAGCAGCACCACATCCAGCACCGCTGCCAGCTTCAGCTTTTTAACCCGGCAGAACACCACGATTCCCAGAATCGCCCCCAAAACGCCGCCGTAGATGGCAATGCCGCCCTCCCAGATGTAAAGCGCCGAAATGGGATTGTCGGCATAGGCGTCCCAGGAAAAAACCACATAGTACACGCGGGCGCAGACAATGGCAAAGGGCGTAACCCACAGGACGCCGTCCAGAATGTCATCCTCCTTCAGGCCAAATTCCCCGCTGCGCTTACAGCCGTAGATCACCGCCAAAACCAGTCCTATGGCAATAATCAGGCCATAATAGTGGATGGACACAGGACCCAGGGACAGGGTCCGGGGGGGATTCACCGTAATCCCCAGAGACGGGAAGGAGATTGCCGTATAATTACCTGGGTTCACAGGGATTCCTCCTTTCTGACGGGTACAATAACGGACAGCCCGCACCGCTCCGGCCGAACCGCCCGCCGCAAGAAGTCCTGAATCTGGGCGGCCTCAATGCCGCGGTAGACCTCCGGGAAACGGAAATAGTCAAAATTCGAAAAATGATACGCGCAGATGCGGAAACAGGTGGCGTCAAAGCTGTCCAGATCCCGGATGCGGCGGCCAAGGGCGCTGCGTTTCATCCGCAGGAATGCCGGCTCCGGAATTCCCTCCGCCGCTAATTTTTCCGCCTGGGCAAGGATCGCGTCCCGAACCGCCAACGCGTTGTTCGAATCGCCGGAGCAGATCAGCATGGCACAACCGTCGACTGTCTCAAATCCCCCGCCGAACGAGGAATCAATCAGCCCCTGCTCATACAGCCGCAGGTACAGCTCTGAGGATTCCCCGAAAAGGGCCTCCGCCGCCAGATCCGCTATCATTTCCGTGCGAATGGCCTCGTCGCCCCCGGTCAGCGCTTCGCATTTAAAGGCCAGATTGAACATGGGCATGGCGACCTCCATAGCCGCCGTGACTTCCACGGGGGATCCGGTCATATCCTCCTGCCAGGGCCGAAGCTTCGTGCCGGTCTTTTTTCGCTCGGTACCCAGCACCTGCCGGGCGGTGTCTGCCACACTGTCCGGATTCACATCCCCGATTACGCACAGCAGCATGTTGCCGGGGGTGTAAAACGCCCGGTGGCAGCTGTGCAGCACGTCAGCGGTTATCTCCCGGATGGTTTCGGAGGTTCCCAGAATCGGCTCCCGAATGGGATGGGTCCGGTATAGCGACTGCATTAGCTTTTCGAATACCACGTTGTCCGGGGTGTCCTCGTTCATGCCGATCTCCTGGCCGATGATTCCCCGTTCCTTTTCCACACTTTCCTCTGTAAAATAGGGAGTAGAGACAAATTCCAGCAGCAGACGCAGACATTCGTCAAAATGGCCGGTGCAGGAGAAATAATAGGCGGTCATGTCATAGCTGGTAAAGGCGTTGGTTACCGCACCCAGGGCGGCAAACTCCGCGGAAACGTCCCTCTGCCCCGGCATGTCAAACATCTTATGCTCCAGATAATGGGCAACGCCGGCAGGAACATGGTATTCCTTCCCGTCCAGCAGAAAATCCGTGTGGATGGAGCCATAGTCCGTAACCAGGTAGGCCAGCTTTTTGGTAAAGCCCTTCCGGGGTACCACCATAACGGTCAGCCCGTTTTCCAGCACAGCCGTGAAAAGGGTTTCATCCAGTTCAGGATAATGGATCTGCTTCATTGGTTTCTCCTCTCAGGAAATAGGTGGTGTTCAGAGTCAGCTGTCCGGCCGCCGCCGCCACATCCTCCAGGCTTACCCCCTCTATGGCTGCCCGGTACTGGCCGGGAGAAAGCGCCAGGCCGCTGAGGGCGGCGGTAGCGTAGTAGCCCTCAATGGCGCCGGGGGAATCATGGGTCGAGCGGAGGTTGGAGTATAGAATCTCCTTCGCGGCGGTCAGTTCCTCTTGCGTGATCTGCCCGCTGCGGCAGGCGTCCAGCTGCTTAAGAATTTCCTGCCGCGTCAGCTGCTCCTTGTCAAAGTCAATCCCGGCGGAAATCACGACAATCCCCTTCGTGCTGTAGTAGCCGGAACCGATGGAATAGCATAGGGAGAGCTTCTCCCGCACGTTTACGAAAAGCTTGGAGGTCATGCCCGCACCGAGAACGGTATTCAGCACCTGCATGGCGGGGAACGCCGGACTCCGGATGGTAATCGGGGTGGTAAATCCCATGCACAGCTTCCCCTGCGCCACATCCATAACCTCCGTCCTGTCCTGTCCCGGTCCGGGACGGAAGGCCGTCTGAGGGGGCAGGCCCGTATAAGCCCGTTCCAGCCCGGCCAGAAGAGGCTGAAGCAGCTGGGCCACCCGGGTTCCCTCCGCGCTGCCCACATAAAGAATTTCTATGGGGCTGACCCGCAGAATGCGGCGGTAGTGGTCATACAGAGCATTCGCCTCAATCGCTGCCACCTGCTCCGGCTCTCCCAGGCGGGACAGGCCAAACGAATCGTCCCGGCACATGATTTTCAAAAGCCTGCTCATGGCGTAGGTGCGCTTATCGTTCAGCTCCGATTCCATGACCGCAATCAGGTTTTTCTTTTCGCTCTCTACGAAAGAGGTCAGAAATGCCCCGTTTTCCAGGGGGGAGTCCAGCAGCAGCTCCTCAAGAAAAGAAAGCATGGGCGCCAATACCCGGTCGCCGGGCAGGGCAAAACGGTCGTCCATGAACGCGCAGAATACGCCGGTGGTCTGGTAATCCCCCACTCTGCGCACCAGCGTGCTGACAGCCGCGCCATACAGCGTGTCCAGATGCTCGGTAATTGCCCGCAGATCCGGGCAGCGTCTGGTTCCCCGCAGCAGCACGGCGGGGAGCAGGGCATTCATGGCTGCTTCCTGCTTGTCCATCCGGCGCACCAGCTGGAAGCTCAGGCATCCCTGTTTGAACCGGGTATCCCGGTAGCAGCGCAGCGTCACGCCGGGAAGAAGAGAAATGGTTTCTATCATAGTTTACTCCTGTGTATGGTTCCATTCGATATGGGATATTATATACCACTTTTCTCAAAATAGGAAGTGGTACACAAAAATTTAAGACTTTTTCTGTTGTCATTTTTCCGTTTCTGCGGTAGAATATAGCATGAACGGATACGTTGGAGGAATCGGCATGGCGTGGCTGGAAATTACAATCGAGGTTCCTTGCGGAAAATGCGGCCAGGTGGCCGCCGCTCTGACGGCAAAGGGGTTTTCCGAGCTGGTTATCGAGGACCAGCAGGAATTTCAGACCTTTCTGGAGGAAAACCGGGCCTGCTGGGACTATATTGACGAGGCGCTGCAGGAAAAGCTCCGGGGGCTTTCCCGTATCAGGCTGTATCTGGAGCGGGACGATACCCCGGCAATGGAGCGGCTGGAAGCCGCCGTTTCGGAGCAGAAGCTTACCCTTGCGGTATCGCCCCTTGCCGAGACGGACTGGGAGGAAAGCTGGAAAGAAAACTATCCGCCCCAGCAGATCGGAAACAGGCTTGTAGTGGTACCCTATTGGCTTGCCGGGGAATCCGCCGGCCGCATTCCGGTTATTCTGAACCCCGGCCTGACCTTCGGCACCGGCGCCCACGCCTCCACCCAGATGGTCATGGAGGCCATGGAGGAAACGGTAAAGGCCGGTTTCCGCTGTTTGGATCTGGGCAGCGGCAGCGGCATTCTTTCCATCACCGCCCTGCGGCTTGGCGCGCAATCCGCAACCGGCCTGGATATCGATCCCAAGGCCGAGGATATTGCCCGGGAGAATGCCGCCTACAATGGATTTTCCGCCCCCCGATTTACCGCATTGACCGGGAATGTCACCGAAGATCGGGCACTGATGGCGTCCCTGGGAACCTATGATTTGGTCCTTGTGAACATTGTTGCCGATGTCATCCTTCGCCTGGCCCCTGTCCTGCCCCGGCTTCTGGCCGAGGGCGGCGTCCTGATCTGTTCCGGCATTCTGGACAGCCGGCTGGATGAGGTTGCCGCGGCGCTGGAGCGCTCTGGGCTGGCAATCCGGTCCGTGCGGGAAAAGGAAGACTGGCGCTGTGTCACTGCGGGAATCCGTACCCCCTGACCGGATTCCTGGAAAGGAGAAAAATATGAGCATTCCTTATCGTACCCGGCGGGTACTGAACCGTATTGGCATCCTGCTTCTGATTCTGCTGCTCATCAGCATCCTGACCTGGCTGTGCTGGGTTATATGGCTTCAGCGTTATGTAGTCTACACCGACGGCGGCGCAACGCTGGATTTCAGCCGGTCTTCCAACGATGTTTCCGGCGAATTGGCCGTGGAGCCGGTGGCGGAAGCGAATATCTCCATTTACTATAATGAAGGCTCCAACGCCATCAACACATCCAATGAACTGACCCAGCTCAACGGCTACTACATAACCAGCGACATGTTTCAGTCAGATATTTCCAGTGTCCTGACCATGATCGAGCGCCTGCCTTCGGGTACGCCGGTGATGATCGACATGAAAGGCCCCTATGGTTCTTTTTTCTATTCCTCCCAGCTGGGGGACGCGATTCTTTCCCAAAGTACAGACATCGAGGCTGTTGCCGATCTGGTGCAGCGGCTGCACACCAAGGGCTTCTATACCATTGCCCGGGTCAGCGCCTTCCGGGACTATAATTACGGCCTGAACCATGTGTCCAGCGGTCTGTATATGCTGAGCCGCGCCGGACTTTGGATGGATGAGGGCGGCATGTACTGGCTGGACCCCACCAATGCCACCGCCATCAGCTGGATAGCTTCGGTGGTGCTGGAGCTGCGGGGCCTGGGATTTGATGAAGTCCTGCTGTCCAATTTCTGTTTCCCGAATTCCAACAATTATATTTTCAACGGCGACAAGGATGAAGCCCTTCAGACGGCGGCAGTAAAGCTGCTGGCCGCCTGCTCCTCCGACAGCTTTACCCTCTCTTTCTGTGTGGACAGCGCGGAATTTCCGCTGCCTGACGGCCGCTGCCGGATGTATTTGGAAAATGTGGATGCGTCCAACCTGAACGCGGTAGCCGCCAAGGTGACCTTTGACGATGTTGAAACCCGGCTGGTCTTTCTCTCCGAAGCTGCCGACACCCGGTATGACGAATACGGCGTCCTGCGTTCGCTGAATGTGGCGGAAGAGGTGGAAGCCAGGAAGGGAAATTAGGGAAGCTCTGATGAAAAAGGCTGCAAACCTTTTTATAGCACCGCAGGTGCGTTAATACTATTTTTTGATAAAATGGTTTCATTTTATCAAAAAGGCATCGCCTCGCGGCGCTGTCATTTTTGGTATTTTCGGAATAGAAAATACCAAAAATTCGTCTTATATGATCTTTATATAAAAATGTTCAATTTTTCAAATTAAACATTTTTATTAAATATCAGTATAAGAACTGTATAAGACGGCTTTTGCGGCGATTCGCCGCAAAAGGGAAGCGCCATTAGGCAGTTCCTTCTTTATAAAACCGAACGGTTTTATAAAGAATCCGTATTATAAAGAAAAAACTCAGGCGCGTCTGATCGGCGGGCCTGAGTTTTTTAT
>CAZUAN010000104.1:0-6536 GCA_964618385.1 uncultured Oscillospiraceae bacterium
GCGATGGCTTTTTGATAAAAGGAAACCATTTTATCAAAAACAGTATCAGACGGCTTTTGCTGCCGTCAGGCTATCCCAGGCAGTTTCCGCAGGGCGTATAGCCGGCGTCGACAGCAGCGGCATAGGACGGAAACAGAATCTGATTCTTTTCTGATGGCAGATTCGCGCAGTCGGGGGCATGGAATTTGCGGGTATTTACGTTGCCAATGAAGGTCTGCGCCGCCGTTTCGGCAGAGGCTGCATTTTCCGGCTGGGCGGACTGGTTAGACCAGGTAAAGGTGATCTGGCTGCCATCCGAAACGGCAACGATGTGTCCCAGTTCGTCAGTGCGAAACACAATGACCCCTGCCTGATTCAGGCGGGACAGCGGCTCCTCATGGGGATGCCCATAGGAATTGCCCGCGCCGACGGAAATGACGCCGTAGACGGGATTCACTTCATTCAGGAAACGGTAGCCGGTGGAGGTGTTGGAGCCATGGTGCCCCACCTTCAGCACGTCCGCCTGCCAGTCCATGCGGCCATCCCAATAGTCCAGCATGTCATTTTCCGCCGCAGTCTCCATGTCCCCGGTGAACAGAAACGCGGTTTCCCCATAGACAGCCTTCAGAACCAGGGAGGTGTTGTTGGTATCGGCATAGGAGGCCACCGGCCCCAGGATGGTAATCCGTGTTTCCCCCAGAGAAAGCATATCGCCCGGGTCAGGAATGGTAATTTCCAATCCCTGCTGGTCGGTGTAGTAGACAAAATCGTCAAAAGTATTGGACGCGTAGGTACTTGTAGGGGCGTAGACCGCACCTGTTGGGTATACGGCCAGCACAGAGGGAAGGCCCCCCACATGATCCTCGTGGGCATGGGTGCAGACCACCGCAGCCAGCTCCTCCACGCCCTGCTGCTCCAGATAGGAAACCACAAGCCTGCCATCGTCCCGGTTGCCGCCGTCGATAAGGATATATTCCCCGCCGCATTCCAGAAGGGCGCAGTCCGCCTGCCCCACATCAATGAAGTGGACGGTCAGCCCGCCGCCGGAAACCGGGGCCGCCGGAGTCTGAGGGACCAGTTCACAGCCGCACAGCAGCAGCGGAAGAAGCAGGAGCAGCGCAGATAGCCGTCTGCTCATTTTGTGGTCAGTCCTGTATTATTTTTGGCTTTTTTCTGCTGGTTCAGCCAAATGCTCATGACTACGCTGTGGGGAATCAGCTTCACCAGCAGCACCTGGAATTTGACAGGCAGGCCGTGAACAGAGTAGTCCTTTTTGCTCCGGTACAGATCCTTCAGGCCGGTGGCTACCACCTCGTCCGCCTCGTAGAGCCGGTTAAAGTAGCGCACCTCACCGTCCCCGTTGGTCTGGAAGGCTTGGTTAAAAAATTCCGTCTTGACCCAGCCGGGGTTCATAGCCATGCAGCGAATGCCCCTGGATTTCAGTTCCCGGTTCATAGCCCGGCTGTAGCTGAGGACAAAGGACTTGGTGGCGCCGTAGGTGGTGATATAGGGCACGGGCTGAAAGGCGGACAGGCTGTCCAGCTGCAGTATGTGGCTGCCGGGCTGCATGTAGGGAATGGCGAGCCGGGTCATTACCAGCAGGGCCTTGCAGTTTAAGTCAATCATGCGGCACTCGTCCGCGACGGGGATTTTGGTACAGGTTCCGAATTTGCCGAAGCCGGCAGCGTTCACCAGCAGCTTGACATTGGGCTTTTCCTGTTCCAGCAGCTGGCTGACGGTTTCAAAGCTGGCCTGTTCACACAGATCCAGGCAGATGGGCTGGACAGGAATGGAAAGCTCCTGCTTCAGCGCCTCCAGGGCGTTTTTCCGCCGGGCAACGGCCCAGATTTCGTCCACCTGAACGTAGCCGGACAGCTGGCGGACAAATTCCCGCCCCATGCCGGAGCTGGCCCCGGTGACAATGGCAATGTTCATACAGTAACTACCTCCAAAATTCAAATATTCTGGTGGGATGGCCATTGGCCTTCCCTTACAGAAGGACGGTTCGCGCAAATTTCAGCAATGTCTGCTTATCGTTGGGCAGCTTCTCATCCAGCACCTGCTCCAGCAGGGCGTCAAGGCAGTCTCCCACGGCCTTTCCCGAAAACCCCAGATCCAGGATGTCATGGCCGTTCACAGCCAAATCCTTTACCGTCAGGCAGGCCTGTTCCGTCTTGATTTCCGTGAGCAGTTCCCGCAGCCGGGAAAACTGTTCCATTTCCTCCCGATTTTCCGTACCCTTGCTGCCCATGTCCGCCTCCTGCAGACAGATCAGACGCTCCACTGTCTCCCAGCCCAGCTTTCCCAGCTGACGGCTCAGGGCCTTCTTGTCCGGCTTTAAGGGGGTCATGTGGTTTGCAATCAGCGTCACCACCTGCCGGCGCAGGGCCGTGGGGGCTTTCAGCCGGAGCAGCACCGCCTCCGCCATCTCCGCCCCGGCCTGGGCGTGTCCATAGAAATGTCCCCGGCCGGTGGCGTCCCGGGTGAAGGTTGGGATTTTTCCGATGTCATGGAGCAGCGCCGCCCAACGCAGGGTCAGGTCAGCGGGAACCCGGGCCACCACATGGGAAACATGGGTGTACAGATCATAGGCGTGGTGAGGGCTGTGCTGGTCAAAGCCGATCATGGGCCGAAGCTCCGGAATAACCGCCGCCAGAATAGGCCCGAAGCGGCAAAGATCCTCCGAATTTGCCAGAGGCAGAAGTTTACATAATTCTTCAAATATCCGTTCCGAAGCCAGGTTTTCCATCAGATTTGCCTGGGACAGCATGGCTTTTTCTGTCTCAGGCTCCACTGCCAGGCCATACCGGACAGCAAAGCGCGCGCCCCGCAGAATCCGAAGGGCATCCTCCTCGAAGCGTGTTTTCGGGTCACCCACGGCGCGAAGCACCCTTGCTTCCAGATCCGCCCGTCCGCCGAAGGGGTCGGCAAAGCCCCGCTTCGGGGAGTAGGCCATGGCATTGATGGTGAAGTCCCGCCGGGCCAGATCCCGCTCCACCTGGGACACGAAAGCTACCCAATCCGGGTGTCGGCTGTCCCGGTAGGCTCCCTCGGCACGGAAGGTGGTGATCTCCACCAGAGCGCAGTCCGTGACCACACCCACAGTGCCGTATGGTTTCCCGGCCAGTACCAGGGGCTTTCCCGCGAACACCGCCTCTGTCTGCTCCGGCGTCGCGGCAGTACACAGGTCAAAATCCTGAGGAGGCAGCCCCAGGCAGGCGTCCCGGACGCAGCCGCCCACAGCATAGGCCGCAAACCCCGCGTCTTCCAACGCGTCCAGGCATTCCGTTACATATTCCGGCAGATTCATTGCGTTTGCTCCCTTTCCTTAGGACCCGGCTTGGGTGTCAGCGCGCAAAGGCCGGTCAGTACCCAGGCAATCCCGCCCAGATACAGGAACGGATAGCCGCTGTCAGGCAGGCTCACGGCGCACAGGTAAACAGCCGCCAGGCCCATACCCAGGTGCATCCGCCGCCGCCCGGAACCAACGTCAAAGGCCGCCGAATAGTAGGCGAAAAATATCAGCGCCATGGTGCCCATCAGGGTAAAAATATAGTCCTGCACCTGGGGATTGCTGCACCAGATGCGGTAATGATCCAGCATGTGGAATATCAGAAACAGACATGGCACAATATGCAGCAGAAAATAGGGCCGCTTTCCCCGCAAACGGGCGTAGCCTGCCAGAACCAGGCAGGGGGCTGACGCAAGGCCCATGCCCTTCCATATGGTTCCCAGGGCGCCGGCCATCATGGGCCGGTTCAGCAGTACCGTCAGCAGAATCCCGGCTGCTGCCAGAATGTGTCCTACTGCCGCCGGCATGGAGGGGCTGAAGTTGTCCACATAGCGGTTGGAACCGCTCAGCCTCCAGACGGCGGCCAGGATGAATCCCGCGGCGGCCAGAGTCAGCGCCCATAACGCAAGCTCCAGCGGATGATGGGGGATCAGCAGGTTTTTTTCATCCGTGCCGACGCGGTACAGCATCCAGCGCAGCAGAAAGCCAACCGCGCCGATGGCAGTGACGGCAGCCGGCAGATACTCAGGTTTCCAGTTTTTTTTCATGGCAGTTTCCTCCAAGGAAGACAGTTTCCCAGCAGTCCCGTTTTTGAACCTATTATAACAGTCTATTCCCCCAATTTCCAGTCCTTTGCGAAAAAACTCTTTGTTGACTATTTCTTCTTGTTTCCCTTCCAAATTCCGAGTATAATAAGGGAAAATCGTTCAGGATCGGAGGAAAAATATGCTTCTCAAGGGAATTGCCGCGGCGTCAATGCTCCTGGCGGCTGCTGTGTGGGCTCTCTCATCGCTGTCCCTGTGGATGCTGCCGGTGCTGTTTGTGGGCTTTGCCCTGGCGCTGGCACTGATCGCGTTTGGCTTTCTTTGTTTTGTGTGCAGCCTTGTGGATATGCGCAAGCCCCAGGAGCATGACAGCAGGTTTTACCGCACTGTTATGTATGTCTATATTGACGCGCTGATTTCTCTGGTATTGGTTCGCGTCCGCACCAGAGGGCTGGAGCAGACGCCGAAGAACGGGCGGTTCCTGCTGGTGTGCAACCATCTGTTCATTGCCGATCCCGGCATTCTGCTGCACTGCTTCCGAAACAGCCAGCTGTCCTTCGTAACCAAGCAGGAAAATGAGAAGCTGTTCATCGTGGGCAAAATCATGCACAAAATTCTGTGCCAGCCCATCGACCGGGATAACGACCGGCAGGCGTTGAAAGCCATTCTGAAATGTATCCGGCTGATTCGGGATGACGAGGTTTCCATCTGCGTTTTCCCGGAGGGCTACACCAGCAAGGACGGCAAGCTTCACCCGTTCCGGCACGGCGCGTTTCGGATCGCCCAGAAGGCGGAGGTTCCCATTGTGGTGTGTACGATTCAGAACACCCGGCAGATTTTCCCGAATCTGCGCCGGCTGAAGCACACAGACGTTGAACTGCACCTGGTGGGCGTGATCCCGGCCCTGGAGCTGAAGGGCAAAACCACCGTGGAGATCAGCGATCGGGTCTATCAGATGATGCTTGCGGATTTGGGGCCGGATTTTGCGCCCGGGGAAGCACAAAAAACTTGATTTACTGCCAAATCACCTGTATAATAAGGTGTCAATATTGGGAATCATCCAACAATTCCGGAGGAAATGCAATGAAAAACAGCGAAAAAACACTGGATATGATCGTCAACCTCTGCAAGAACCGGGGCTATGTCTATCCCGGCTCCGAGATTTACGGCGGCCTGGCGAATTCCTGGGACTTTGGTCCCCTGGGCGTGGAATTCAAGAACAACGTCAAAAGGGCCTGGCTGAAAAAGTTTGTGCAGGAGTCCGACTACAACGTGGGCCTGGACGCCGCCATTCTGATGAACCCTCAGACCTGGATTACCACCGGCCATGTGGGGTCCTTCTCCGATCCGCTGGTGGACTGCAAGGGCTGCGGCGCCCGGGAGCGGGCGGACAAGCTCATCGAGGCCGCCCCCTCCGGCAAGGGTGTCAACGCGGATGCCATGAGCTTTGAGGAAATGGACGCCTTTATTGCCGGGCATGAGGATGTGGTCTGCCCTACCTGCGGCAAGCACAGCTTCACCCCCATCCGCAAATTCAATCTGATGTTCAAGACCCAGATCGGCGTTACCGAGGACACTGCCTCCACCTGCTACCTCCGTCCCGAGACGGCTCAGGGCATTTTCGTGAATTTCGCCAACATTCAGCGCACCACCCGGAAAAAGCTGCCCTTTGGCGTCTGTCAGGTGGGCAAGGCCTTCCGCAATGAGATCACCCCGGGCAACTTCATATTCCGCATCCGGGAATTTGAGCAGATGGAGTGCGAATTCTTCTGCCAGCCCGGCACCGATCTGGAGTGGTTCGCCTATTGGAAGGACTTCTGCAAGAACTGGCTGCTTTCCCTCGGCATTCAGGAATCGTCCCTGCGGTTGCGGGATCACGAGCCGGCGGAGCTGGCCTTCTATTCCCGGGCCACCACGGACATCGAGTACCAGTTCCCCTTCGGCAATGGCTGGGGCGAGCTGTGGGGCATTGCCGACCGGACGGATTACGATCTGGGCCGCCATCAGCAGGCCTCCGGCAAGAGCCTGGAATACTACGATCAGGAGAAGAACGAGCACTACATTCCCTATGTTATCGAGCCGTCCCTGGGCTGCGACCGCGTGGCGCTGGCCTTCCTTTGCGAGGCCTATGATGAGGAGCAGGTAGGCGTGGACAAAAAGGGCAACCCCGACATCCGAACTGTGCTGCATCTGCATCCGTTTCTTGCCCCCTTCAAGGCCGCCGTGCTGCCCCTTTCCAAGAAGCTGTCCCCCAAGGCGGAGGAAATCTACAGGGATCTGAAAAAGGATTTCATGGTGGACTTTGACGATGCCGGTTCCATCGGCAAGCGCTACCGCCGGGAGGATGAAATCGGCACTCCTCTGTGTATCACCGTGGACTTCCAGACTGTAGGAGACGCGAACACCCCCGCTGACAACTGCGTCACCGTCCGGGACCGGGACACCATGGAGCAGGTAAGGATTCCCATTTCCGGGCTGAAGGACTATATTGCCGGGAAGTG
>CAZUAN010000105.1:0-6531 GCA_964618385.1 uncultured Oscillospiraceae bacterium
CTCCTTTGCAACCTGTTATGAATAATATTCTTGCGTATCCACCAAAACACTTTCCGGCGCACACCCCGCCAGCAGCTTATCCGTTCCGGTACAGTACAGCTTCAGCAAGCCGCGCCACAGGCATCTGGGCGGACATGTATTGCCGCTTTCACGAAAATAGGCTTTCAGGTGTGTTTTGAGCAGCTTTAGGCTTTCGGCGGTATTGTCCGGATATTCGGACATATAGACCAGTGCATCCAAAAACTGCACATCGAATTCCCTCCGCAGCTCCGGGAATCGGCTGATCACCTTTTCCCGCCGCTTGGCAAGGGCGTCCACCCGGTCAATCACAAGCTGCTCCCGGGACACGGGGGACAGCATAACGCTGGAGGCTCGCCTGCGGTAATTGTAAACAATCCGGTCATCGCATACAACTCTGTGGGCATTCATAATTCCCTGGTAAGTAAAATACTCGTCATCGATCTTGTGTCCTTCCTCAAAGAAAATACCTTCAAACAGGGAACGCCGGTACAGCTTGTTCCACAGAAGCGCACAGCTCCAGTCCTTTGTAAACCGGATCAGATAATCCTTTCCCTCTGTCACGCTTCTGCCCTGCCGGAAAATCTGATCCTCTGTCCGGGTGCGGTAAACATCCCGGAACGCGAATTCCCCCGCGTCGGCGTCATATTCCTTCAGCAGCGCCGCCATGTAGCCGTACACATCCGGCTCCAGAAAATCGTCGCTGTCCACGAAGCTCAGGTATTCCCCCGTTGCCGCCCGCAGCCCCGCGTTTTTCGCCGCCGCTGCGCCGCCGTTTCTCTGACGGATCACCCGAACGCGGCTGTCCAGCGCCGCATAGCGGCCGCAGATTTCACCGGATGCGTCCCGGGAGCCGTCATCAATGAGGATCACTTCCAGCTTTTTGTAGTCCTGACGCAGAATGCTGTCCAGGCATTGGGGAAGATAGGCCTCCACATTATACACCGGCACGATTACCGAAATGACCTCATTCATCTGCTTGCCCTCTGAAGCGGGAGCCTGCCCGCCAGCCACCACAGCGGCTTGCAGGGATAGGCTTTTTCATAGGCCCACAGCGTTTCCCTGCTCATGGGAAACACGCCGCAGCTTCTTCCCAATGCCAAGCCGTCCCGCAGTTTTCTCCGAAGCACCTTCCGATACTGACGGTACTCCGGAATCCCTTCTGCTTCCTTTAGCTGCTCATAGCTGCTGTATAGATATTGCTCCGCCGCTTTGTTCAGCAGCCTGGCATTGTGATGGCTTTTGGCAAAGGCAATCTGCTGCTCCACGGCCTCCAAGGTGTGCATTCTGCGGGGATTCCAGTCTGAGCGCATGATGCCCTCCGGGTTCTGAAAATATGCGTATAGCCGCTGGGGAATCACGGCGACCCTTCCCGCCTCATATACGGCAAGGTAGGTAGTAAATTCATCCTCATGCAGCTTGCCCGCCGGATAGCGCAGGGAGGAAAACAGGGATTTGTGGTACAGCTTTGCACAGGCAATTGCAGAAATATTATCCTTGTCCACATCATCACAATAGTAATCATCTGCAGACATACAGTGAAATGCCTCTGCTATCTCTGGGAAAAAATCTTCACCACTTGTAAAGAAAACATAACATGCACTCAAATTACATTCTGTTTTCAAAGCAGCACTATAAAGCTTTCTTAAATAGTCCTTATGAACCCAATCATCACTGTCAACAAAAGATAGCCATTGGCTGCTGCTGTTGGCAAATACCCAGTCAATGCCCGTATTCCGGGCGACAGATAAGCCGCTATTTTTCTGGTGAATGACATGAACATAGCTATTTTTCTTTGCATATTCATCACATATTTTCCCGCAGCCGTCAGGGCTGCCATCATCTACGAGAATCAATTCAAAATCTCGAAAGGATTGCTCCAAAATGCTGTCCACACACCTGCGGATATAGGGTTCTACTTTATATACCGGAACAATGACACTGATAATGGGCATAAAGATATCTCCCCCAATTCCTCTTAGCGTTTCCGAATAGCTGACTTCAATTTCTCATAGCCATGTTCGCCAAAAAGTTTTTTCCCAATATTGTACCGAATACTGCTCAACTTCTCTTTTTGCAGCCGACGTCTTTCTTTCTGAAGTTCCAGAAGTTCTTCTTCCGTGTGCCAGCTACCTGCAAACCAATGGATCGTGACGGTTTTTTTCGTTTTTTTCAATTTCTTCGTATCAAAATTTATCGGACAAAACACCGGTTTTGGATAAATCGCCAACCCTGCAATAATCTGATATTCTCCGTTTGGCACCATACCACGGCCTATGCAAATGTCTGACAAAACCCGAACGTTTGTGGTTATATTCTCTGTGCCATCTGAATGTAAGAAGCTGATTTCATTATAATATTCCATAAGTTCTACAAACAGTGGGAACCCTTTTTGGCATGCCATTACTCCTGTTTGAACACAGGCGTCATTTTCAAATCCGGCAAAGGCTTCCTGCTCCAAAAACGGGTCCAGCGGCTTCACCACTTCCACATCCGTGTCCATGTAGATACCGCCTATTTCCGTCAGGGCTTTCAGCCGCACATAATCCGTGACAAAGGCCCACCGTCCCGCTTCATACGCTTGGCGAACATACAGCGGGGCTGTGGAAACATCAAAATTGTCCTCGTTCCACTCGATGATCTGATAGTCGGGGCAAAACCGTTTCCAGCTTTTGATACACCGTTGCGCCAGCTTGGGCTTTGGATTCCGGCCAAACCAGCAGTAATGAATGATTCTGGGAATGCTCATTTTCTGTCTCCTCTCCCCAGCCGCTCCGCCGCCTTCCGCGCCAGACCTGCCGGGCCTTTTTCCCGCAATGTCCGTATCGCTCCTTCCGTCGGCCAGTACAGGCGGATCAGCTTTGGGTGCATGGCGTCCAGCAGAATTTCAAACTGCTTTTTCCCCAAGGGAATCGTATGGTTTCTCACCAGACGCCATACCGATTTCTTGATTTCTCTGGCCACATCCGGCCTGTTCCAATCGCAGGCAGCCAGACGGTAAAAGCCTGCCGCCGCTTCCGCGTAAAGGCCGCAGAACCTGTCCCGAAGCTGAAAATAACCGATAGAAGTATAATAGCGGACAATCTGCTCCAATGCCCACAGATAGTCCAGCTTTTTCAGGCTGGAATTCTTCTGCGTCGTACTGTCGGGATTGCTCCTGTAAAAATACAGCGGCTCGGATATCCGCGCCACTGTCCCGGACTTCTGGAGCCAGTGGCAGACCGCCTCGTTGTCCTCATAGACCCGCCCCGGGCAAAACAAATGGGTTTCCACGATTTCCCTGCGAATCAGCTTCGCGCAGGCAACCCAGCCGGGATAGGCATCCCTGTCAAACAGACTTACCAGTGCCGCTTCGTCCATGCCCACAATTTCATAATTTCCCTGACAGGGCCGGGAAAAATTCTCGGGAGGCTCCGCCGCTTCCAGCATTTGGCACATGCTGATGCCGGTTCCGCCGTCCGCCGCCGCATGATACAGCCGCTCCGCCATCTGGGGGTGAATCAAATCATCGCTATCCACAAAGCAGACCCACTGCCCCCGGGCCTGAGCCAGCGCGTGGTTCCTCGCCGCGGCCTGCCCCTGGTTTTCCTGATGGATCACGGAAATCCGGCTGTCCCGGGCGGCATACTCCCGGCAAATTGCCAGGCAGTTGTCCGGGCTGCCGTCATCCACCAGAATCACCTCAAAATCGGAAAATGTCTGGGAAAGGATGCTGTCCAAGCAGTCCGGCAAATACGGCTCTGCCCTGTAAACCGGCACTATGATGCTGATTTCAGGCATCGTATTTCCTCCCCAACCGCTGGGCCGTTTCCCGGGCCAGACGGTAAATCCGTGCCTGCACAGGATAGAAATCCAGGATGGTGTCAAAATCATACTGGTAGCTCAGGCACCCCTGCCGCCGCATCCGCCGCAGAAGCTGGCGGATTCTTTCGCGAATCCGCTTCCGCGCGGCCAGAACCTCCGGGCTGTCCGGGGCCAGATTCGCCGCCCGGTAATTGACCAAAGCGTTTTCCAGATATCCCCGATAGCGAAAGGACACCAAATCCTTCTCTCCCTTCCCCAGGAAGAAGGCAATCTGCTCCTCATAGGCTACCCAGGCGTCCAGAAGCTTAGGATTCCAGGGCTTCTTGGTCAGTCCCGTATTGTTGATGAAGTAGGCATACAGCGGCGCCGGGATCACGGCCATTTTTTTCTCCGCGTACAGCATTTTATAGGAGACAAATTCATCGTCAAAATAGTTATCCACCGGATGGCGAATATGCTCATAGCAGCTTTTGTGGTAGAGCTTGCAGCAGGTCATGATGGCATTGACATAGCTGGCCTGATAAAACGCCATGGGTTCCCAGATCTGAGGCTCCAGATCCTTGGGATCGATCACCGGGTTCTCGCCTGCAGTCTCCTGATAGCCGCAGGCACAGATATGAACGTCATTCTCCACCGCCGCTTTCAGCATCCGCTCCAGCATTTCCGGGTGCATCCAGTCATCGCTGTCGGCAAAAATAATCCATTGGCTGTCGCTGTACCGGTAGGTCCAGTCAATGCAGTTATTCCGGGTGACGCAGACACCGGAATTTTTCTGATGCAGCACATGGACCCGGCTGTCCCGGGAAGCATATTCATCCGCGATTGCCCCTGTAGCGTCCCTGCTGCCATCGTCCGCAACGATGATATCGAAATCCGGAAACGTCTGGGCAAGGATACTGTCCAGCGCCCGGCGAATATAGTTTTCCGCATTGTATGCCGCCATCATCACACTGATCTGCGCCATGGGACAACACCTCCTGTCGATCTTATGTCTCCTGCATCATCTGCAGGAACATATCCTCAATCTCTTTCACCATGCGTTTTCCCTCGAAAAAGGCGCTTCGCTTCTCCGCCCCGGCCTTGGCCTGCGCGTAAAATGCCTCATCCGTCAGCATCCGGCGAATCCCGGCTTCCAGACTGGCGTTGTCATTTTCCGTAATCAGGCCGCAGATTTCATCCCCGAATACTTCCCCCACAGAGGGAACCGGGGCCACAATGGGAACCCCCAGGCAAAGCGCTTCCATGGCTACCACCGGAAGCCCCTCTGTAAAAGAAGAAGATACAAGGAATTTGCTTTGCTTCATATATGGATAGGGATTATCCTGGTAACCAGCCAAGATCACACTGTCTTCCGTTTCCGTTGCCTGAATCGTGCGTTTGATGTAATCTCGATCTATGCCATCGCCTACAATCACCAGTTTATGCGCAATTCCCTGATCCAGCAGTCTCCTATGGATGCAAATCAGGCGCTCAAATCCCTTTTCTGCTGACAGGCGGCCAACCGCGCACATCAGGGGCACATCTGCAGGCAAGGTAACCTTTTGTTCAGCCAAACGAAACACCATATCACTATTCAATGGATTAAAGTGCATCTCAACCCCTTTTTCCAGCCCTGTCAGCGCCTTAAATGATTTGAATGCAGCATCCGATACGCAGACAATACGGTCAAATCGCTCTAATATCTCCTTCGGACTCAAAGCTTGTGTCCGGAAATGATCATTTGTCGCGACATCCCCATGAATATATTTAACCGTTTTCGCATTCTTTGCAAAAACCAACCTTTCGTTTTCCCAAACAGAATAGGAAACTACAATATCTGCATTGGGACAACATATATCCAACAGGCCTTCTCCCCCGCGTTTATAAGCTTGGCAGGTTCGGATCTTTTTAATAATATTCCCCATTTTGGTAACTGGATTAACAGTTGCTTCGCGGCAGGAATAATCATAGATAACGCGAATGCCTGCCTCCGAAAATCTCCCATTCCACGGTCCGGTATCTCTTTGCGCAAAAACAGTAATGTCAAATTTTGTCGTATCCATCATCGTAAGCAGGTCAAGCAATGCTTTTTCCGCGCCGCCAAAAACCAATTCATGGTGGACAAACACGATTTTAATTCTCTTCATATGCTGTCACCTTTTTCCACCAAAACATCCGGGAATCGAATATGCCCCCAATTTCTGGAATTCCAATTGATATCTGTTGTTTCCTTAATATCCACGCGAAATGCGGGGAGCAGTAATTCATGATCGTAAATCGTTCCAAATTCATCTATCTCAAACAGCACCAAATCCACCCGATATTTTCCGGAGGTCAGGCCAATCGGATTAAACTCCACTAAGTATTCACGGACTTCATTTATTTCCAGCTTTCCGAGAGAGATGCTGGGCATGGCGCCAATTGGGGCATCATCCCCATAAAGCACTTCAATCCGCAGGCGCAGATCAGGAAATGTTTTTTTCGCATGTACCCGTATCATGAATTTAATCTTTTCGTTGGTGCGATAAAGGGCATCCTCTTTATTGCAAAGCTTCAGGTAAGTAATCACGGCTCCCCCTCTGCCATAAGTGGATCTTGCAGAGGTATCGGCATAATCGCACTCTGTCATACCCTCTGTCCATTCGTTTTTTACAGCCTCTTTGTGCATATACAGTTCAATTGCTTCCTCCACATCGCCGTTAAAAATAATTTTCCCTTTATCCAGCACGA
>CAZUAN010000106.1:0-6511 GCA_964618385.1 uncultured Oscillospiraceae bacterium
CGAACCAGCAGAACCAGAGAATAAACACACCGAGAGCCGCCAGCGTCATGCTGTGACCAAGAATCGCATTTGGCTTCCCACTCCTATCGTACTTTCCAATACGCGGCCCGAGAATTGCCGCGCCAACAAATGCCGCAACGCCGCCTACCATATGTACCGCTGTGGATCCTGCGAAATCATGGAATCCCATGGCAGACAGCCAGCCACCGCCCCAGATCCAGTGTCCCGAGATCGGATATACAAACAGGCTGATCAGCGCACTGTAAATACAGTAAGCGGAAAATTTCGTCCTCTCAGCCATCGCGCCAGAAACGATGGTCGCTGAAGTCGCACAGAACACCGTCTGGAAGATCATCGTCGCAAAATCATCTGTACTCATACAGAAAAGATCGATCTTACCGAACAGCGGCGCCGTACTGCCAAACATAATGCCAAACCCAATAAACCAGTAGATTGGTGTTCCGATACAAAAATCCATCAGATTCTTCATAATAATATTGCCCGCGTTTTTTGCTCTCGTGAGACCGGTCTCCACCATTGCAAAGCCTGCCTGCATAAAGAACACAAGCGCTGCACCTATAAGTACCCACGTAGTATCCAGACTACCGGCTAATGCTTTCAATTCATCCATAATATTCCCTCCTCATTTTGATGCGGATCGTACAGTAAGATTTATTTTGCTCTCCTGAACATCGTTATACAAGGTCATTCTCATGATACGGAAAAGCCGCGGTCCTCTCTCTATCATAGAAAATGTACAATCACAGGAAAATGCAGAACACTTTGCTGGGCGCACCCTATAACACAAAAGAGCGCCGTGGATATTCCACAGCGCCCTCGCCTGATGGACAGTAGTCTACACCCTTTTCAGACCGGGTGTCAATCCCATTTCTAAAATTTTTATAAATTTGGCTGGATAGTAGAAATTATTGTTTTTAATATTATTATTTTGTAAATATTATACAACCCGACCGTTTGGCTGCTTTTATCTGAAAAAACTGGTTCAGTTCTCCAAAATACGCTTCAATTCCCTTACATTTGTTGCAATACGTGAAGTCTCCGCTCCCATTGCAAACCCTCCCAGCAGGCGGAGCATATTTTCCCCCTTCAGTAAAACCTCAAGACCCAAATCCGGCATTTTGCAGCTCATTCAGTGTACCCTTGGGGTATATTTCCACCTATACCGGAAATTCTTCGTAAAGATGGTATATCATCATTTATTCTGCATTCTGGGCAGTACACTGCATCTTTTACCGCACGCTTTACTGTATCCTTAGAAATTCATCTTCGGGAACACCTTCTCCAGCGCAAAATAGCATTCATCAAATACTTCCTTTACCTGGCCGTACTTCGCGGCCGCTTCCGGATCCGGCTCATGAACGGAATTGATCTCCAGGAATTGCTCTACCGCGTCAAAATCCTTATAGATCCCGGCCCCTACCCCGCCGATGACAGCAGCCCCCATAGACCCGGCTTCCTCCAGCAGCGTCGGGACAAGGATCCTCGTATTGTAGACATCCGCCATGATCTGGCGCCAGACACTTCCCTTCGCTCCGCCGCCGATCACCGTGATCTCGTCGATCTTCACCTGTTTTCTCAGGATATTCAGTATGATATCCAGATTCATCGTCACGCCTTCCAGCACGCTGCGCAGCAGGTCCCCCCGGGTGTTCTCAGACTTCAGCCCCAGGAACGCGCCCTTGGCATCCACGTTCCAGCGCGGCGCACGTTCCCCCAGCAGATACGGCAAAAAGATGATGCCGTTTGATCCTGCAGGCGCCTGCGCGATCTGCTCATTCATATAATCATACGGGGATTTCCCGTGAAGCCTTGCATCGTACGTTTCCATCCTGCAGACCGTATCCTTCAGCCAGCTGTATGCCCCACCCGCAGTCTGCATGGTCCCGTTCGGTGCATAAAGCCCCGGGATGGCATGCGCCCAGGTCACAGTCCGCATCCCCTCATCAAAGACCGGCTTTTCTGTCGTGGTGGTGATCCAGGCAGATGTCCCCATGCAGCAATACGTTTTACCCGGATGCACCGACCCGGTCCCCACATTTGCAGTAACCCCGTCGCCCCCGCCAAGGACTACCGGGGTGCCGGCGGCCAATCCCGTGATCCCCGCCGCTTCCTCCGTCACACCGCCTGCCACGAACGTGGAAGGCTTCAGCTCCGGCAGCTTGTCCCCATCGATCCCCGCATATGAGACCAGTTCTTCTGACCATTTCAGATTGCACAGGTCAAAGCATCCCATACTGTTGCCGTCGGAATATTCCGTATAAAATTTCCCGGTCAGACGGAATACGATAAAATCCTTCGCATTCAGCGTCTTATACGTCTGCCCGTAGATCTCCGGCTCGTTATCCTTCACCCACATCAGCTTCTGCACGCCGTAAGAAGGCGTATTCCTGTGCCCTACAATATGGTAAAAATCCTCCTGGCTGATATGCTCCCCGATCTGTGCCGCCTGCTTTGTCGCCCGCTGGTCCGCCCAGATGATCGCTTTGCGCAGCGGATTGCCCTGCCTGTCCACACAGAGGCATCCCATCATCTGCCCGCTGAAGCTCACTGCCCCGATCTCGTCCGCAGCGATCCCTGTGCTCCCGATCAAATCCCTTGTCGTATGGCAAACCGCCTGCCACCAGTCCTCCGCATCCTGCTCTGCCCAGGTGCCATTAAAATAGTCAACATCATAAGGGTAAACCTGGCTCCCGACTAATTTGCCCCCAACAGTAAATAAAGTAGCCTTGTTCCCTGATGTCCCCAGGTCATGCGCTAATATGTATTTTTTCATCCTTTTCCCCGCTTTCCCACATTGTTTCCATCTTTGCTTCTATGTCGTTTTGTTATAACATTCTAACCTTTAAAAATACTTTTGTCAATCCATGATAATGCCAAAAAGCAAGCCCCAAATCTGTGAAAGATGCCTAACCTTCCGCATTACCCGTTACAATCCAGCCAGCCACTAACAGTGAAGACTGCAGGGCCGCCTGGACTATTGCCATTACTCATTCTCTTGACAATATGCCCTTATGATATTATAATGTTCTTATGTTATGACATATCTGTTTGCCAATTATAAAAAACAATTCTGGCATGAAGGAGGTATAAACTTTTATGAACAATTTTAACTGGGATTCCAGTTTTCTCGTTGATTTTGACCTGAAAACCGGTTTTTCCAAAAATGCCGAAACCACAAAACGGTATCTGTCACAAATGAAAGGGATGTTCTGTGACCAGGAAGCATTTGAAGAGATCCTTTCCAGGGAAGATCCCGTCGTCTACGAGTTTCACGAACTGGGGTGCCCGGAACGCGCCGGAGACCTTGCCTTCGGGACAACGGTCCTTTACCCGGGGAAAGTAGGGGATGAATACTATTTCACGAAGGGCCATTTCCATACCATTTTAGATACTGCAGAAGTGTACTACACCCTGGATGGCGAGGGATATATGGTAATGGAAAACCCGGAGGGCGACTGCATCGAAATGCCCCTGTCCAAAGGCCAGGCGGTCTATGTGCCCCGCAGGTACGCGCACCGCTCAGTCAATACCGGCAATGCCCCACTCGTACTTTTCTATACATATGCCGCAGACGCAGGCCATGATTACGGCACTATCGAGACAAAGGGATACCACAGGCTGATCGTAGAAAAGGATGGGAAGCCCTGCGTCGCCGATAACCCGAACTGGAAAGCCTTATGAAAACAATCATGACCGTACAGGGGGCCATCCGCCCCGGGCAGCTTGGCTTCTGCCAGTGCCATGAACATCTTGCCATCAGTAAAGGGACCTCCTGGGAGAAAAACCCCGTCCTCCTGATCGACGACCCGGAGAAAAGCACCCGGGAAGCGGCGCAGCTTCTTAAAAGCGGCGGCCAGACCATAGTGGATGCGCAGCCCGGGGGATGCAACCGGATGGAGGAAACACTCCTGGCCATTTCCAGGAGAACAGGGCTGAACATCATTGCCTCCACCGGTTTCCATAAGCTCTGCTTTTACCCCGAAGGGCACTGGCTGTTTACCATGTCCGTGGATGAGCTCTCCCATATTTTCAGCCATGAACTGTCCATCGGAATGTACCGGGACATCGACACGGAATTCCATCCGGACTACGGCCCTGTCCTGGCCGGGATCGTAAAAACAGCCCTGGATACGGAGGGCCTTACTCCTGTTTACCGGAAGCTGTTTACTGCCGCGGCCCGGGCCGCCCGGGCCGCCGATGTCCCTGTCATGGTACATATTGAACAGGGTTCTGATCCTGTCCAGCTTTTTCTTTTCCTGGAAGAGCTTGGCGTACATCCGGGGCGGATGATCTTCTGCCATATGGACAGGGCCATCCCGGATCTTGCCATCCACAAAAAGCTGCTGTCAGAGGGGATTTTCCTGGAGTATGACACCATCGGCCGTTTCAAATATCACAGTGACCTCAGGGAAATCGAAATTTTCCAGTCCATGATCGCGGACGGCTTTGAGGACCAGCTCCTGTTTTCCCTCGACACGACCCGGGCCAGGCTGAAAGCTTATGAGCCGGGAGCGATTGGCCTGGATTATCTGCTGGCCACTTTCGTCCCGCTGATGGAGAGCCACGGCATTACCCGGCAGCAGACCGAAAAGATCTCCCATCACAATTTTGTGAAGGCCTTTACTGGCGGCCATGGATAAAACCATTTACTGCACGGCAGGCTGCCCGTGCGTTCCTGACAGATTGGAGGATGTATTATGAACCAAAAAGAACTGCTATTACAGGTTGAAGAGAAGAAAATAGTCCCGGTAGTAAAACTGGACCGCGCCTCTGACACAGCGCCCCTCTGCGAAGCGCTCTGCCAGGGAGGGCTTCCCGTTGCCGAGATCACATTCCGCACAGACGCCGCGGAAGAATCCATCCGCATTGCCACCCGGGAATTCCCTGGTATGCTGGTAGGCGCGGGTACCATCGTCAATACAGAACAGGCCAAACGCGCCGTAGATGCCGGGGCAAGATTCCTCGTCTCCCCGGGCTTTTCCAGAAGCGTGACAGAATGGGCAATAGATAACCAGATCATGATCTTTCCCGGCATCTGCACCCCGTCTGAGGTGATGGCCGCCATGGAATACAGCCTCCCGGTAGTGAAATTTTTCCCGACAGGCCAGTACGGCGGGCTCAATACGATTAAAGCCCTGGCAGCGCCCTTCCCCACCATGCGCTTCATGCCTACCGGCGGGATCAACGCAGGCAATATCAGGGAATACCTGGCCTTTAGCAGGATCATCGCCTGCGGCGGGAGCTGGATGGTAAAGGACAGCTTTATAAAGGAAGGCAATTTCGGCAGGATCAAAGAACTCACTGCACAGGCAGTCGCCCTGCTTAAGGAGGAATAACCATGAAAATTCTTGTAACGCCCACCTCACTGCAGCCCGGGAAAAACGACGCGGCGCTGTCCCCTTTGCGGGATTTTGCTGATGAACTCGTATTTAATCCCACTGGCAAGCCCCTTTCGGAGGATGATCTGATCCCCCTGCTGGCGGATTGCGACGGGTTCATAGCCGGACTGGATTCCATCACCGCAAAAGTATTGCAGTCCTGTCCCAACCTGAAGGTTATCTCCCGCTACGGCGCAGGGTATGACCGCGTAGACACTGAGGCGGCTAAAAAGCTGGGGATCCTGGTTACCAATACCCCCGGTGTCAACGCCCAGGCTGTCGGCGAGCTGGCCTTCGGCCTGATATTGGCCGCTGCGCGGAAGATCCCTTACCTGGACAGCCAGACCAGGAGCGGCGCATGGGTCCGTTCCACAGGCATAGAGCTGAAGGGCAAGACCCTCGGCATCCTCGGGCTGGGTGCGATCGGCAGGGTCGTTGCCGGCTGTGCGCAGGGTTTTGGGATGCACGTACTGGCCTACGACCCGTTTATCAACGAAGAATACTGCAGTACCCATCAGATCGGGAGCGTATCCTTCGATGAGCTGATGGGCCGCTCAAATGTAGTCAGCCTGCACCTTCCGCTGCTGGAATCCACCCATCACCTGATCGATGCAAGGGCCATCAGCCTGCTCCCGGACCAGGCGATCATCGTGAACGCCTCCAGGGGAGGGATCATCGATGAGGATGCCGCCTACGATGCACTGAAAAGCGGGAAGCTGGCAGGCCTTGGCCTGGACGCATTCGAAACAGAACCGCCGAAAGATTCCAGGCTTTTTGAATTTGACAATGTGATTGCCACTCCGCATACCGGCGCACACACAAAGGAGGCGACAGACAACATGGCAAACGCCTCCATCCGGAACCTCATCGACCTTTTATCCGGCAGGGATTGTCCCTATGTTGTCAACAGATAATATCAACTACTCTTTTCAGTAAAAATATATTAAAATAATGTTCAGGAGGTATTACTATGAAGACATTTGTTGTAAACAAAGATTTCTCAACAGAGATCAGAGAAGT
Source organism: uncultured Oscillospiraceae bacterium (assembly GCA_964618385.1). GTDB lineage: Bacteria > Bacillota > Clostridia > Oscillospirales > Oscillospiraceae > Faecousia. Next base: position 6,420 of record CAZUAN010000106.1, read on the forward strand.
CCCGAAGCCGCGCTTCAGTTCCAAACAGGCCCTGGTAAAAACGATTGCCTGCGGTATGTGCGGTACAGACGTAAAGCTTCTGCATGGAAAAT
>CAZUAN010000107.1:0-6488 GCA_964618385.1 uncultured Oscillospiraceae bacterium
GCAACCGGAAGCCAATGCGCACGCTGGGAAAACAGATCCCCGCTCGAGCTGCCGCGTGAAAAGCTGGCCGCAGCCTGACGGCCTTGGCGAAGGTTTGCATTCCACATCTCTTCCGCTTCTCAAAAAAATTGGGTCATATCTATTTACACCGCAGACTTTTTCCCCAAATTTTTTCTGCCGGGCCTTGACAAATATGGTATTCTAAAAAGTAGATAACCTTATTCTCAGGATGAAAATTATGAAAAAAACTCTTATTTTGCTTTTCTCTGTGCTGCTTATCCTGCTGGCCGGATGCGGCACGCAAACACCCGCTCAAGTCGCCGCGACAACCCTGCCGGTGTATGATTTTACTGTCCGGTTGTGCCGGGGCACAGGCATAACGGTTACCCGTTTGGTGACAGAGCAGGTTTCCTGCCTGCACGACTATTCCCTGAAGGTCGGTCAGGTCAAGGCTGCGGAAGCCGCGCAGGTCGTGGTTATTTCCGGCGCGGGGCTGGAAGCATTTCTGGACGATGTTCTGCTAAACGCCGACATCATCGATGCCTCCCAGGGCATCGAGCTGCTTGACTCGGAGGAAGCCCACTTCCTCGACGCAGACGAACACCAGGATCATCATGAGGCCGACCCCCACATCTGGCTCTCCCCTGCCAACGCCAGGCGCATGGCTCAAAACATATGCAGGGGACTTTCCGGGAGATATCCCGGGTACGCGCAGGAATTTGCCGATAATCTGGAAACGCTGCTGGCCGATCTGGATGCCCTGCAGACCTACGGGGAAGATACTCTGGCAGACTTAAATTGCCGGGAACTGATTACCTTCCATGACGGTTTTGCCTACTTTGCCGATGCCTTTGACCTGACCATACTGGAGGCCATTGAGGAGGAGTCCGGCAGTGAGGCTTCTGCCAGGGAACTGATCCATCTGGTCGAAGAAGTAGAGCGCCATTCCCTTCCCGCCATCTTCACGGAAAGCAGCGGCAGCACCTCCGCCGCTGGGATCATTTCCCGGGAAACAGGGTGCAGTGTTTTCTGCCTGGACATGGCCATGGCAGGAGACAGCTATTTTGACGCCATGTACCGCAATATCGACACCATTTGGGAGGCATTGCAATGAATTTATTCCCCCACGGCGGGTCCTGCGGTCATTCCTGCTGCCTTCGGGTGGAGAATCTGTCCGTGCGGATCGGCGGCAGCCCCATTTTAACGGATATGAATCTGCACGTTCACTGCGGTCAGATGGTGGCGCTCATCGGCCCTAACGGTGCGGGAAAATCCACCTTTCTCAAGGCAATCCTGGGCCAGCAGGAATATACCGGTGTTGTGGCCTTTTCCGAACCGGGCCAGCGGAGCAAAAAGCCCCGCATCGGCTACGTTCCCCAAAGCCCCGCCTTCGATCCCAGCGACCCCGTCTCCGTAGCCGATCTGTTTGCCTGCTGCATGAGCAAACGCCCGGCGTTTCTGGGACTGGGAAAAGCCATGGGCCGGACGGTTCTGGACTGCCTGGAGCGGGTTCACGGCGAAAATCTGATGGACAAGCGGGTGGGAACCTTGTCCGGCGGGGAATTGCAGCGGGTGCTGCTGGCGCTGGCTCTGGAACCGCTGCCCAATATTCTGATTCTGGACGAGCCGCTGTCCGGTGTGGATGTAGAGGGCATGGCCACCTTGATGGACATGCTGGACGAGATTCGAAAAACCTATGATCTGTCCATTTTGATGACCACCCATGATTTTTCCCTGCTGCCCCGATATGCCGATCAGGCAGTTCTGATGGACCGGAGCATTCTGATTCAGGGCGATCCCGAAACCGTGCTGCATTCTGAGGAATTCAGCCGTGTCTTCCATATGAAAGGAGGCGGCCTATGAGCGTCTGGTACGCGGTGTGCAATTTTCTCCCCTTTGAAATGCTGCACTGGGATTTCATGAAAAACGCTCTGCTGGCTCTGCTGCTCATGGCTCCGCTGTTTGGGCTTCTGTCCACCATGATTGTCACAGGCCGTATGAGCTTTTTCTCCGATGCTCTGGGGCACTCCGCCTTTACCGGCATCGCCATCGGCGCGATTTGCGGTATGGCCGCTCCTACCTGGGCGGCGGTGGCCTTCAGTCTGGCTTTTGCCCTGCTGTTTTCCTACGTCCGAAGCCGCAGCAATCAGGCAGCGGACACTCTTATCGGCGTGTTTTCCAGCACAGCCGTAGCCCTGGGCATTTTCATCGCCACTCTGGGCGGGAACAGCTTCACCAAATACAATCAATATCTGATCGGGGACGTTTTGTGCGTAACATCTGAGGAAATCGGCATTCTGGCTCTGGTCCTTCTGGCGGTGGTGCTTTTCTGGGTCACCTGCGCCAACCGTCTGGCACTCACCGCTATCCATCCCCAGCTGGCTTCCTCCCGGGGGATTTCTGTGGGACTGTCCCAGACGCTTTTTACCGCCGCCATTGCCGTGGTGGTGACTCTGAGCATTTCCGTCGTGGGCCTGCTGATTCTCAATTCTCTGTTGGTGCTGCCTGCGGCCGCCGCCCGGAATATCTCCCGGAATCTTCGGCAATACCACGGCTTTTCCGTCCTGTTTGCCCTGCTGGCAGGGGTCGGCGGGCTGACGGTTTCCTATTTTCTGAGCTGTTCCGCCGGTGCGGCCATCAGCCTGCTTCTGGCCCTGATCTTTGCCATAACCTTCTGTTTCCGGAAAGCGAGGGCGTAAGATGGAACCATCCCTTCAGATTATTGCCAGGATGCACAGTGATTTTGTGTCCAAATTCGGCATCCCCCGTCAAAGCGGGCTGGTAGAGGCGCTTCGTTCCACCATCGTCTTTGAGCCGGAATTCCGCAATCCCGACGCCCTGCGCGGGATTGAAGATTTCTCCCATCTTTGGATCATCTGGCAGTTTTCCCAGGCTGTCCGTCAGGGCTGGTCCCCCACGGTGCGGCCACCCCGTCTGGGGGGCAATACCCGGATGGGCGTTTTTGCCACCCGCTCCCCGTTCCGTCCCAACAATCTGGGTCTGTCCAGCGTCCGTCTGCTGGCCGTGGAACCCACGGACCGATACGGCACCGTTCTCCACGTGGGCGGCGCCGATCTGATGGATGGGACACCGATTTTTGACATCAAGCCCTATATACCCTACAGCGACTGCCATATGGACGCCATCGGGGGCTTTGCGGACCGCGCCGGGGAATTTCTTCTGGAGGTTCACTTCCCCGACGAACTGCTCAGCCGCCTTCCTGCCGAAAAGCAGGCCGCTGCCATCGGCGTACTGTCCCATGACCCTCGCCCTTCCTATCAGCGCAACCCCCAGCGGGTGTACGGTCTGACCTTCGCCGGGTTTGATATCCGGTTTACGGTAAATGACGGTCTTCTGACCGTCCAGGATGTATGCATTGCGCCCGAGCGCCCTTAGCGCCGGGGCGCCTATGTTGTCCTGACATTGCGAGAATTGTGCCGCGGTGAAAGCCGCGGCACAGTTTTATACGGATATTCCATGAAAAAGCTTCCTTTGTCAAAAGAAACCATCAAGAAACACATAAAGAAGCAATATCATTCCTCATCCGGCCTGTATTCCATAATATCCTCCACCGCGCAGTCCAATATCCTGCACAGCGTGTTCAGGGTATACACGTTGATATTGTCCCCTTTGCGAATCCTGTCCAGCTGCCCGGAGCTGAAACCATATTCCTTAATCAGCTTGTATTGGGAAATACCCTTTCGCTTCATGGTTTTCCACAGACGGTCATAGACGATCATACATATCCCCGCTTTCCTATATGACTAGCCTATAACATTGTCTGTCTCTTGACAATTGCCCGTATTCGGGCTATAATAACCGTACCAGGAGGCGATTGCAAATGCACGTTATGGTAAAGGTTACCGTTCCCAATTACATATATCGGTTTTATACGGAAGCAGCCCGTCAGGTTGCCAACTGTACCCCGGAGGCGATTATGTCGGACGCTCTTTCCGCCTATGCCGGATTGCTTTCACCGGAAATATCCAAAATACGGGAACTGTCCCAGTCGGAATCCGGAGAAGCGTGCGCGGAATCCGCCGTGTGATCCGGGCCTGTTTTCTATCATCACCGGGGATATTCTATCCCGTCCAGATCCTGATACGGATAGATCCGTTCCCAGCCGTCTGCGGTTTTGCGGATGCTGCTGCGGTGGGCGGAAAGCAGCCGGACAAGGTTGTACACATCGATCCAGATTTCGCTGCTGCACTCCTTCTGGCTCTCGTCAAAAATCAGCTCCAGCCCAAAATGCAGGTGTACCGTCTCGATATTGTTCACGTTTTCCCTGTCGGAATAGCCGGATCTGCCCATAAATCCGATCAGATCCCCCGCCTGCACGGTGTTCCCCACCTCCAGCCCCGGCGCGAAGGGCGTATCCTTCTGCAAATGGGCATAATAATAGTAGCGCTTGCTGTCAAAGGATCGAATGCCGACCCGCCAGCCGCCGTAGCGGTTCCAGCCCATGGCCTCCACCACGCCGCCCTCCACCGCCACAACAGGCGTTCCCAGGGAACCCATCAGATCGTTGCCCAGGTGCTTGCGCCGGAAGCCAAAGGAACGGGCTGCGCCAAAATCGTCGCAGTGGCTGTAGCCATAGCCCGCGGCAATGGGCGAAAAGGCCTTCAGACCATAGGCCGGAATCCACTTCCCGTCCTTTTCGATGGCATAGCTGCCCACCAGACCGCCTAGGACGGCGGTATAGGCCCGGTGGTAGTAATCATAATATGGATACATCTCTCCCAGAATATCTTCCACGGAACGGTCCTTCCTTAATTCCTCCGCCGCCTGTTTGACGGAGGCCAGACCGCATTTTCCTCCGGTACGGCAGGCGGCCAGCGCCAGGATATCAATCCAGGGGATGTGTTTCTCCTGTTCAGACGTGGCAATATCCTGATCCAGCGCGTACTTCAGAGACTCATAGGGCGCGTCAAAATCCACCCACCGGATGGTATCCGCCTTCGCAGGGACGGCCAGCAGGGGCAAAAGCAAGATAGACAGCAAAACAAGCCGCTTCATATCCTCACCTCCGGTTTAGGATATGAAGCGGTCAAAAATTCATCCATGTCAATTATTTCAAATCCCGCGCCACATCCTCCGCCACCCGGTAGATATCCTCCATGGAATTCAGGGATGTGATTTGGTTCTTATAGTACCCGCTGTAGGGCACGCCCCGCAGGTACCAGGCAAAATGCTTGCGCGCCTGAAGGCAGGCAATATGTTCCCCATGATCAGCCTGCGCCAGCTGGAATTGCTTCACCGCCACCCCAATCCGCTCTTTCAGACACGGGCGGCCGGCATATTTCTCCCCGGCGAGGGCGGCATTGACTTCTTCAAAAATCCAGGGGTCACCGAAAGCGCTCCTGCCGATCATCAGGCCGTCGGCCCCGGTGCGCTTCAGGCACCGAACAGCCGCTTCTCCGCCCGTAATGTCACCGTTGGCAATGACGGGGATGGTCAAATTCTCCTTGACCTTGCGGATGGTGTCCCAGTCGGCAACGCCGCTGTAGAGCATGCTGCGGGTGCGGCCATGGATGGTGACCATCGCCGCGCCGCTGTCCTCCATCCGTTTGGCAAAGTCCAGGACGTTGATGCTCCCCCTGTCCCAGCCCAGACGGCATTTAACGGTAACCGGAGCGTCTACCGCCCTGCTGACTGCCGCCACAATCGCCCCTGCCAGCTCCGGCGTGCGCATCAGACCGCAACCGTCTCCGGAATTAGCTACCTTCGGCATGGGGCAGCCCATGTTAATGTCCAGAAAATCACAGCCGGAAATTTCCAGAGCCAGCCGGGCGGCCTCCGCCATAATATCCGGGTCATTGCCGAAAATCTGGGCGCCGCAGACGCTGCCATCATTTTTCCGCAGCAGCTTGGCGCTTTTTTCGTCCCGGTACACCAACGCCCGGGAGGACACCATTTCCGTTACGGTAACGCCGGCTCCCAACTCCGCGCAGACGGTTCGGAAGGCCCAATCGGTGACACCCGCCATGGGTGCCAGAAAAACAGGATTTTGAATTTCTATGTTTCCGATCCGCATGATTTTCTCTCTTTCCGCAAATTCGCCGCATCATTTTGGAAGGGTCAGTGTCCCCCCTGCAGGGAATTGTATCATATTTCCGCCGTTTTCGCAAGTCATAGCAGCACTGTCAGCAGCCATACCAGCCCGGTCAGCAGCGCGCCGCCTGCAGCCCAAACCGCGCCGTAAAGGTAGAAGTGCCGCTTTTTCCCCTGTTTGTCCGAACCGTGAATGGCCAGCTGGGCTTCCTTCATCAGTTCTTCATCGGTGATGCCCTCCCCTACCGCGTCATCCTTCAGAATGAAAATGGCCTGCTCAAACAGCTTCGGCTCCGGGGCATGCACCAAAATGACCTGCCGGGAAATACCCTTTACCATAATTTACCGCCTCCTTTTGTGGGAAGTTTTCCCACTTGCGCAGGCTTTTATTCGCAAAGCAAGGGCGAAAGCTTCCGCTTCCGCCCTTGGGAAAAATT
>CAZUAN010000108.1:0-4673 GCA_964618385.1 uncultured Oscillospiraceae bacterium
TAAGTCGCACTCTTGTACACACATCTATCACAGGCCATTGGAATAAATGCTTGCCATCCTCCCGGATATTTCCCCATAAACAGGCTATATGGCCGCCTCTAAAAATCCGATTTATCACTCAGACATTGCAGGTTTTCCCGTTTTCGGGCCATAGCCAGTCTGAAATAACGCCATTTCTGTCTGATTCAGCCATTCGATTCGGCCGCCGTGCATCTGTTCGGGGTACTTGAATCCCTATTTGGACACAATTACCCCATGCCTATGCTGCGGTAACGGGACATCATTTGTGGTACTTACCTCCCGCCTGAATGGCCTCCGCCCGGTAAAGCTGCTCCAGAACCATGATTCTTGCCAGATGGTGGGGGAAGGTCATGGGTCCCATGGACAGACGAAAGTCCGCCTTGGCCTTGACCCGGGGAGAGATGCCGAAGGAGGAGCCGATAAGAAAGCAGGCGCTGGACTTGCCCGCGTTTTTCACGTCCCGGAGCTTGTCCGCGAAGGACTCGCTGGACAGTTCCGTTCCTTCTGGGGAAAGCACACACAGCCATGCGCCCTTGGGAATTTTCGCGAAAATCAGATCCGCCTCCTTTTCCAGTCCCGCAGCAATTTCGGAAGGGGAGGGGTTCTCGGGAAGCCGGCTTTCCGGAAGCTCCAGAAGGGCAAAGCGGCAGTACCCTCCCAGGCGTTTTTTGTATTCCTCGGCGGCGGAGATGTAGAATTTTTCCTTCAGTCTGCCAATGGCAATCAGCGTAATATCAAACATGGCACACCTCCCTGTATAACCCGATTTTACCACTTTCCCTGGGAAATGGCAATCCGCTTTTTTGGAAGAGCGCAAAACGCGGAACGCAAAGCAATCCGCCTGCGTTCTGCGTTCTGCATGGCAGTTTAGCAATTCCCCTTGTATTTGCGGCGTGTTGCCATGCCGCCCCGGATGTGGCGCTCCCGCTTGTTTATGTCCAGAATCTCCCGCACCTGGGAATACAGGCCGGGATTGTATTGCTTTAGCCTTTGCGTCAGGTCCTTATGCACCGTGGATTTGGAAATGCCAAAGTGCCGGGCGGCTGCCCGAACGGTGGCACCGGTTTCGATCATGTACACAGCCAAGTCACAGGCTCGCTTCTCAAGACTTTGTTTCATAGGCTCCCCTCCGATGCTGTGTGCTGCTGAAAAAGCATATGCACCATATCGGCCGGATATGAATGCTTGACACCGGGGTAGGAAAGCGGTAAAATAACGAAAACTGTTCGGTTCGGGAGGAAGGACTGTGATTTATTTCAGCAACGACTATGCCGAGGGCTGCCACCAGAGGGTACTGGAGGCGTTGGTACGCACCAACATGGAGCAGACGCCGGGCTACGGGGAGGACGAATACTGCGCAAGGGCAGCGGGGAAGATCCGTGCCCTGTGCGGCAGGGAGGACGCTGCCGTTCATTTTCTGGTGGGCGGTACTCAGGCAAACCTGACAGTTATTGACGCCGCGCTGCGGCCCCATCAGGGAGCGCTGTGCGCTGTCAGCGGCCACATCAACGGCCATGAAACCGGGGCGGTGGAGGCTACCGGCCACAAGGTGCTTTCCGTTCCCTCCGCCGATGGGAAAATCACCGCAGCCCAGGTGACCCGGGCGGTGGAAGCCCACCGGTCAGATTCCAGCTTTGAGCATACCGTCCAGCCGAAGCTGGTGTACATTTCCTATCCCACGGAGTTGGGTACCCTTTACACCCTGGCAGAGCTGGAAGCCCTGTCGGATGCCTGCCATAGGCTGGGATTGTACCTGTTTTTGGATGGCGCCCGGCTGGGATACGGCCTGGCCGCCGCCGGGAATGATGTAACGCTGCCGGACATTGCCCGGCTGTGCGATGTGTTCTACATCGGCGGAACTAAGGTCGGCGTTCTGTTCGGGGAGGCGGTGGTTATTGGCAATCCCATTCTGGCAGAGGATTTCCGCTATCTGATGAAGCAGCACGGCGGTATGCTGGCCAAGGGCCGGCTGCTGGGGGTTCAATTCGACGCGCTGATGACGGACGGCCTGTATTTGGAGATTGCCGCTCATGCCGACCGCCTGGCGGACAAGCTCCGGCAAACCTTCCTGGGGCTGGGTGTGCCTTTTCTGGTTCCCGGCGTTACCAACCAGCTGTTTCCGATTCTGCCGGATTCTGTGCTGGCGGAATTGTCGAAATCCTATGCGTTCTGCGAGCAGGAGCGGGTGGACGGGACGCACAGGGCAGTGCGCTTCTGCACCAGCTGGGCTACCACAGAGGAAAATGTGGAAGCCCTTTGCCGCGACCTGCGTCGCCTGTGCCGGTGAAAGGATTTACAGCATGTTCATTGGACTTTCGGCACAAGCTGTGGTATACTGGCAAAAAGGGGGGGTGTAGCGTGCATTTTGATAAAAAACTGATGCACAGATTGTTTCTCCTGGTGGCCGGATGCATCGTGTTTGCCTGGCTCCTGCTGGACACGGCCAGAGCCAGCGTTGTGTTTACCACGGTGTGGAGCCTGTTTTCACCGTTTGCGGTAGGCGCGTGCATCGCGTTTGTGTTCAATGTTCCCATGCGCGCGGTTGAGCGGCAGCTGGAGGGCATTCGAAAAACCGGTTTGCGCCGGGGCCTTGCCATCGTGTTAACTCTGGCCGCTCTGGTGCTGGTCATCATGTTTGTCGTGGAGCTTCTGGTGCCGCAGATCCGCTTGACTGTGGTTTCCCTTTCCGAGAAAATTCCTGCTTTTGTAGATCGTACGGCCCAAAGCCTGATGAGCCTGATGGACGAGCATCCGGATATGAAAAGCTGGGTCCTGGGGGCATTCAATCTGGAAAGTCTGGATTGGAGTACCATGGTAAAGGATTTCCTCACTTTCCTGGGCAACCAGGGAACCGCCATGATGGGTGGCGCGGTATCGGTCATTGGCAGCGTTACGACCGGGATTGTTAACCTGGTAATCGGCATTGCTTTCGCGGTGTACTGCCTGGCCCGGAAGGAAATCCTGTCCCGTCAGGGGAGGAGAGTGCTGTATTCCCTGATCCCGGAGAAAACTGCCGATGAGATTATCCGAATTTTGCGGCTGACTAATTCCACCTTTTCCAATTTTATTTCCGGCCAGTGCCTGGAGGCTTGCATTCTGGGATGCCTGTTTGCCGTTGCTATGGCAATTTTCAAAATGCCTTACATTCCTCTGGTCAGCGTTGTCATTGCCGTGACCGCTCTGATCCCGGTGGTGGGCGCGTTTGTGGGCTGCATTGTCGGCGCCTTCTTTATCCTGGTGGATGATCCCATTTTGGCGCTGACCTTTGTTGCCATGTTCCTGATTATCCAGCAGCTGGAAAACAATTTGATCTATCCCAGAGTGGTGGGGACATCCATCGGTCTGCCCGGTATGTGGGTGCTGGTGGCTGTTACCGTGGGCGGAGAGCTTATGGGAGTGGCCGGAATGCTGCTTATGATCCCGCTGACCTCCGTGCTCTATACTCTGGCCCGGGAGTTTACGGATAAGCGGCTTTCCCAGCGGAATATTCCGCAGGAGAAGCTGCAGAACCAGCCTCCGGAGCTGAAGTCCCAGTTCCAGAAAAACAAGGAGAGAAAAGAACGCATCCGTCTGCAAAGGATGAAGGCGAAATTCCAGCAGATGCAGGAGCAGAAAAAGAAATGAACTGGAAGCCTGTATTTTTGCTGCTTTTCGGCGCGGTCCTTTGCTTTCCGATGGCTGCCTGCGGCGGGAAGAATCCGGCTCCGGCGGAAACAGAGGGACAGGAGGAAACCGTTATGGAAACGGCCGCGGCGGTGGAAACTGCTCAGACGACAACTCCGCCGGAACCGGAAATCCGTTCCGAAGCGCCGGCTCAGCCGGAACCGGAGGACGGGGATTTCGCGGCGATTGCGGAATATGTTCCGGATATTCTGGTGGAGCTGCAATATGCCTCCCCGAATAATTTTACCGGACAGATTATTTATGACTTTCAGGACGCTTTTCTGCGCTACGGCACGGTGAAAAAGCTGATGGCGGCGCAGGAGGAGCTGCAGGAAGTGGGCCTGCGTCTGAAAATCTGGGACGCGTTTCGCCCTGTGGCCGCGCAGTTCAGGCTCTGGGAAGCCTGCCCGGATTCCACCTATGTGGCGAACCCGGAAACGGGTTACAGTAACCACAGCCGGGGCAACGCGGTAGATGTGACGCTGGTGGATGAAAACGGTCAGGAGCTGGAAATGCCTACCGGGTTTGACGATTTTTCTGCTCTGGCAGATCGTAACTACTCCGACTGCTCCGAAACAGCCGCCCAGAATGCCTCCCTGCTGCAAAGCGTCATGGAGGCGCACGGCTTTTCCGGATATTTCGGCGAGTGGTGGCACTTTGCCGATTCCGAAGCGTACCCGGTGGAGGAACAGTTCCAGCCAACTGCCCGGGTCTGGTATTATGCCGACTGCCAGGAGTTTATCAGTCTGCGGCTTTCCCCGGATACCGGGGCGGAGACGCTTGTGCGGATCCCCAGACAGGGGGAGCTTCTGGTGTTCGGCTGGCATGGCGATTTTGCTCTTGTCCGGTATCAGGGACTGTGGGGCTATGTTCTGAAAAGCGTCATCCTGCCTGTTTCGTAAACGAAAGAGAAAAGCCTCTGTATCCTAAAAGGAGAATCCGCTGACCTGCCGGCCAGCGGATTTTTATGCCCGTCATTCTGTTCCTTT
>CAZUAN010000108.1:4773-6189 GCA_964618385.1 uncultured Oscillospiraceae bacterium
TTTTTTATCAGGTAATAGCGTGATGCCGGACTCAGGATGCCCTAAACGGCACATGGCATGGCATTTTCCCTATCGGATGAAATTGGTGGAGTTTCTTGCGTCGTATTCGGGCAGACCATAGGCTTGCTTGCCCAACTCAATGGACTTCATCAAAAAGACCATGTTTTTGGCAAGATTGCGGACGGTGGCAACGCCCTCCGGATCCCGGGCGGCCTCTCCGGGAGCGGCGCCGTGGATGCTGTTCCAGTAGTGACTGGAGGCAACGGGCATACCGGAGATGGTGAAGTATTTGTTCAGCTCGTCAAAGGTGGCGGAGCAGCCGCCCCGGCGGGCGACTACCACAGAAGCGCCCACCTTCATCCGCTTGTCAAAAGAGGTGCTTCTGAACAGCCGATCCAGAAACGCAATCAGCGTGGCATTGGCGGAGGCATAATAGACGGGGCTTCCCAGAACCAGGCCGTCCGCCTCCTGAAATTTGCCCGCCGCCTGGTTTACCGCGTCATCAAAAACGCATTTTCCGTTCTTGCCGCAGCTGCCGCAAGCGATACAGCCCCGAATGGCCTGATTGCCCACCTGAACGATTTCCGCGTCCACCCCCTCCCGGGTAAATACCTCCGCCATTTGGCCGAGAGCATAGGCGGTATTCCCGCTTTTTCTTGGGCTGCCGTTGATCAATAATACTTTCATAGTGATTCACTCCCGACTTTTTATGAAGCCCGCCCCCGGAATCGGGGGCGGGCAGTTCGTTTGGTTGGACTGGAAAACTTAGTCCTTGTACATTTCGACCAGCTTGTTCAGGTGCTCCCAACGCTCCTTGGCGGCAGCTTCGTTTCTCGCGAACAGTTCGGTTGCGCGCTCGGGGAATTCGCGGGTCAGACGGCTGTAACGGGCCTCGTTCATCAGGAACTCCTGATAGCCGCCCTTCGGCGCCTTGCTGTCCAGCTGGAACTTGCCGGTTTCCTTGGAAGGATCAAAGCGGAACAGATTCCAGTAGCCGCACTCGACAGCCTTCTTCATTTCAGCCTGGCAGTTCATCATGCCACCCTTGATGGAGTGCATCTCGCAGGGGGCATAGCCGATGACCAGAGAGGGACCGTGGTAAGCCTCGGCCTCGGTGATGGCCTTGATGGTCTGAGCGGGATTGGCACCCATGGCAATTTGTGCCACATAGACATAGCCGTAGCTCATGGCGATCTCAGACAGGGACTTCTTCTTGGTTTCCTTACCGGAAGCGGCAAACTGAGCGACCTGGCCGATATTGGAGGCCTTGGAGGCTTGGCCGCCGGTATTGGAGTAAACCTCGGTATCAAAGACGAAAATGTTGACATCCTTGTTGGAGGCCAGAACGTGGTCGACCCCGCCGAAGCCGATGTCGTATGCCCAGCCGTCGCCGCCGAAGATCCAGATGGACTTCTT
>CAZUAN010000109.1:0-6149 GCA_964618385.1 uncultured Oscillospiraceae bacterium
ATATGGCGTTTTCTTTTTTCGGAGGGGTTCATCCCAAAGAAAATAAGTGGTACGCTTGCGACAAGGAGACTCAGGTGTTTCCCGCGCCTGACATCGTCGTGATCCCCATGTCTCAGCATATCGGCGCCCCCTGTAAGCCCCTCGTCAAGAAGGGCGATCTGGTTAAGGTCGGTCAGAAGATCGGCGATAATCAGGGAATGTGTGTCCCGGTTCACGCCTCCGTCTCCGGCAAGGTCAAGGCTGTGGAGATGAAAGCGCACACCAGCGGCACTACCGTTATGAGCGTGGTGATCGAAAATGACCACTTGGACACCCTTTGCGAAGACATTCAGCCCCGTACCCAGCAGGAGGTTGACGCGCTTTCCGCAGAGGAGCTGATGGAGATCATCCATCAGGGCGGGGTCGTTGGTATGGGCGGCGCGACATTTCCCACCCATGTCAAGCTCTCCGGCGGCATTGGAAAGGTCGATACCGTCATCGTCAATGCCGGCGAGTGCGAGCCCTACATCACGGCCGATGACCGCCTGTGCCGGGAAGAGCCGGCAAAGCTGATTGCCGGCCTGAAGGTCGTTATGAAGATCCTGGGGCTGAAGGAAGGGCATATCGGAATTGAGGACAACAAGCCCGAGGCAGTCAAGGCGCTGAAGGCCAATCTTGAGGCTGCCGACGGAATTACGGTGGATGTCCTTCCCGCCAAATACCCGCAAGGCGCTGAGAAGCAGCTGATCTATGCCATTACCGGCCGGGAAGTTCCCTCCGGCGGGCTGCCTGCCGCCGTAGGCTGCGCAGTGTTCAACGCTGCCACATGCAAGGCAATCTATGACGCTGTCTATGAGGGCATGCCGCTGATTAAGCGGATTGTTACCGTTTCCGGCGATATTCTGATGGACCCCAAGAATCTGCTGGTCCCCATCGGAACCTCCTTTAACGACCTGATCGACGCATGCGGCCACTCCGAATATCCCTATAAGGTGCTGTCCGGCGGCCCCATGATGGGCGTTGCCCAGTATGACCTGAGCGTACCCACCATCAAGGGTGTCAATGCCGTCACGGTGCTTGGGAAGAAAAACGAGTACGCGGTGACGGACTCCCGGTGCCTGCGCTGCGGCAGATGTGTGGACGTCTGTCCCATGAAGCTGATGCCCGTGCTGATGTACAAGGCCCTGCAGTCCAACGACGTGGAAGAAATGAAATCGGTCAATATGATGGACTGTATCGAATGCGGAAGCTGTGCCTATACCTGCCCGGCCAGTGTCCCCCTGGTACTGAGTTTCCGGGTCGGCAAGCAGATTATCCGCAATGCGGCTGCCAAAGAAAAAGCCAAGGTTTAAGGAGGTGGAAGTCAAATGGCACAGATGAAATATTTTTATGAGCTGACGATTTCCAGCTCTCCCCATGTACATTCCCCCATTACCACCCAGACGATTATGCGGGACGTGCTGATTGCACTGGCCCCCGCGCTGGTTGGTTCCGTTTACTTCTTCGGTTTCCGGGCGCTGATGGTCACTCTGGTAAGCGTGGCCTCCTGCGTATTTTTCGAGTGGGCATACTGCAAGATCACCGGAATGCACTGCAAAATCTACGACCTGTCCGCCTGTGTCACCGGCGTGCTGCTGGCGTTTGTCTGCCCTGTTACCATTCCCTACTGGACCATCATCCTTGGCGCACTGTTTGCCATTGTGTTGGTTAAAATGCTTTTCGGCGGCCTGGGCCGCAACATCGTCAACCCTGCGCTGGCAGGCCGCGCGTTTATGTTCAGCTGGCCGGTGCTGATGAGCAACTGGGTCAAGGTCGGCTTTAATAATGCCGCCGGCCTGTTCTCCACCGCAGATGCCGTCACGGCGGCAACGCCCTTGTCCTATATGCACCAGGGGCTGATGCCGGAGGACTCCCTTGCAAACCTCTTCCTGGGCAATGTGGGCGGCTGCCTGGGCGAGACTTCCGCGCTGCTGCTGCTGATCGGGTTTGTGTATCTGCTCTACCGCAAGGTCATTACCCCCCGCATTCCTGTGGCCTTCATTGGCACCGTGGCCGTTCTGAGTTTCCTGTTCCCCCAGGGCAATGACCGCGTTGCTTGGATGGCGGCGCAGCTGTTTAGCGGCGGCCTGATGCTGGGAGCGATCTTTATGGCCACGGACTACGTTACCTCTCCCCTGACAAAACTGGGGCAGCTCATCTATGGCATCGGCTGCGGCGTCATTACCATCCTGATCCGCTATTTCGGCGGCTACAGCGAGGGCGTGTCCTATGCCATTCTGGTTATGAACCTGTGCGTTGTTCTGCTGGATCGAATCGGCCGTCCTGTAAAGTTCGGCGCACCGAAGAAGGAGGCGGCAAAGCAATGAAAACGGAATCCAATGTTACCTATGTTCTGCGGCTGGCGCTGACACTGCTGCTGATTACCGCCGTGGTGGCGATTGCGCTGGCCGGCGTGAATTCTATCACCGCGCCTAAAATCGCGGAGCTGAACGCGCAGAAAACCCAGGACGCCATCGAAGCAGTTCTGCCCGGCGGCGGCCAGGAGGTCAGCTTTACCGACGATACCGGCCTGGTCACCACGGTCTATCAGGGGGGCGCGGGTTATGCCGTTCAGGTGACGCCCTCCGGCTTTGGCGGCGCCATTGACATGATGGTGGGAATCGATACGGACGGCAAGGTCCTTGGCATTTCCATTATCTCCAATTCGGAGACTGCCGGTCTGGGCGCGGTAGCGGCGGCAGATACCTCCGCCGGTGAAGCGTTCCGCAGTCAGTTCACAGGTGCCAGCGGCAGCGTCGCTGTCTCCAAGGATGGCGGCCAGATGGATGCCATCACTGGCGCAACCATTACATCCCGGGCCGTCTGTACCGGCATCAACGCCGCGCTGGCCTGCGTTGCCAGCATGGGTTAAGGAGGTACTTCGAATGAATTTCAAAAAGCAATTTAACGAGGGCCTGCTGACCAAAAACCCGGTTACGGTTCAGTTGCTGGGTATGTGCTCCACCCTCGCCATTACCACCAGCCTGTTCAACGGCATTGGCATGGGCCTGGCCGTGACCGTCATTCTGATCTGCTCCAATGTGCTGATCTCTGCATTGCGGCATTTCATCCCCTCCCAGATTCGGATTGCGGCTTATATCACCATCATCGCCGGCTTTGTCACGGTGGTGGATCTGGTGCTTCAGGCCTTTATTCCCGCCCTGTCCGAGAGCTTGGGCGTGTTCATTCCTCTGATCGTGGTCAACTGCATTATTCTGGGCCGGGCGGAGGCGTTCGCTTCCAAGAACGGCGTCCTGGCTTCTGCCGTGGACGGCCTGTGCCAAGGCATTGGTTACACCGTAGCGCTGGTTATTGTCTGCGTCATCCGGGAACTGCTTGGTTCCGGTACCTTCGGCGGAGGCATCCTCAACGGCGGTGAGGGAATCACAATCATTCCCAGCCCCTTCCCCGCCATGCAGATGGTCATGCCGGTGGGCGGCTTCCTGATTTTGGGCATTGTCATTGCCGGCTCCCAGTGGCTGGTGAAGTATCTGGAAAAGAAGAATAAAAAGAAGGAGGCTGCTAAGGTATGAGCGCGATTTTGGGTATTATCATCAGCGCACTGCTGAGCGAGAACTTCATCCTTGTGAAATTCTATGGCATCTGCCCCTTCATGGGCGTTTCCAAAAAGATCGACACGGCGCTGGGTATGGGCATGGCCGTTACCTTCGTTATGGCCTTGGCCTCCGCTGTCTGCTATGCCATTAACCTGGTGCTGGTGGCCCTGAATCTGGCGTACATGCAGACCGTGGTCTTTATTCTGGCCATTGCTTCTATCGTGCAGGTGGTGGAAATGTTCCTGAAGAAGGCGGTCCCCGCCCTGTACAAGGCGCTGGGCGTTTTCCTGCCCCTGATTACAACCAACTGCGCTGTTCTGGGCGTTGTTCTGGTCAATGTTCAGGAGGGCTACAATTTCCTGCTCAGCGTTGTCAACGGCGCCGCCGGCGGTCTGGGCTTTTTGCTGGCGATTGTCCTGTTTGCCTCTGTCCGGGAGCGGGTCAATAAGACCGACTGCCCCGAATGCTTCAAAGGATTCCCCATTACGCTGATTTCCGCCGGCTTGCTGGCTCTGGCGTTTACGGGTTTCTCCGGCCTGAGCATTTTCTAAGGAGGGAGAAAGAATGGAAATTTTAATTGCTGTTGCAATTCTGGGCGGCTTGGGACTGATCTTCGGTCTGGTCCTGGCGGCCGCCTCCAAGGTCTTTTATGTGGAGACGGACCCCCGTCTGGATCAGCTGAACGAATGTCTGCCCGGCGCAAACTGCGGCGGCTGCGGCTATGCCGGCTGCTCCGCTTATGCGGAGGCGGTTCTCAACGGTCAGGCGGAAATCGGCAAATGTGCCTCCGGCGGCAATGAATGTGCGCAGGCCATGGCCGCCATTATGGGCGTCAAAGCGGAGGCTGTCACCCGCAAGGTCGCGCTGGTTCGCTGCTCCGGCGCGAAAACCTACGACAAAGACGGTAACCTGACCAAGGGTGCTAAGGTCAAAGCCAATTATGAGGGCTTCCGGGATTGCATGGCCGCCTCCAAGGTTGGCGGTAGCGGCCCTCTTTCCTGTAAATTCGGCTGTCTGGGCTACGGCTCCTGCACCAAGGCCTGTAAATACGGAGCCATTCAGGTGGTCAACGGCGTGGCAAGGGTGGACGAGGATCTGTGCGTTGGCTGTATGGCCTGCGCCGCTGTCTGTCCCCGCCAGCTGATCGTACCTGTGGAACCGCATCGGAATGTGGTGATCGCCTGTGCGTCGCTGGCCAAGGGCGCAGCCACAACCCGGGCTTGTACGGTTGGCTGTATCGGCTGCGGCCTGTGCAAAAAAATCTGTCCCAATGATGCCATCACGGTGGAAAAGAATCTGGCCCGCATCGATTATACCAAGTGTGACAATTGCGGCCTGTGTGCCACCGTCTGTCCCAAGAAGCTGATTAAGGATTCCAAGGTCGAAACGCTGGGTGACCCTGTTGTCCAGTCCATAAATGGGCCTGCCATCTGAGGCTTACCGGAAGCAACAGCCCCTCCCGCTTGCGGGAGGGGCTTCATGCTGGGCCTTGTTTGAAAGATAAAAGTTATACAAATCGGAAATATGATGACGTAGTTGCCAATTCCTCTGCAAGCATTGAAGAACACGGACACGATCAACAGATTGAACAGAGCGTACCACTTGGGAAGCGGCGTATATCCCATGACGATCCCAACAAACTGCACAATACTGCTTCCCGCAGCTACCCCTCCACTCCGCAGCATCGCAGGATTTCCTCCGTCCATTTTTCCGGATAACATACCAATAATTCCTCATGCTGCATATCATGGCGGCGAATGTCCGGATTTTGGAAATGCTGGCGGTAGCGTTTTTCATACTCCTCGCCCATTTTCACCGCATAGAAGATATGCACCTGGGTGCCGGAAACGGCAATATTCTTTTCCAGCGGCGTGACCAGGTCGGAATAAAACTGATTGCGGATGCTCTCCCGCTTGACAAATGCCATGTCCCGGCTGCCTACGCCGAACATCGCCATCATTTTCTCCATATAGGCCCGCTCCTCGGGTGCCTCTTTCTTCAAAAATTTCTGCATAATACCCGGCAGCTTCCCCGATTGAAGGATCCCGTACAGGAACCTGGCAGTCAGCCATGCCTTAAGCCGGGCGAAAGCCCCTGTTTCCTGATCCAGATCCGAGCTTCCAAAAATGGCATGGTCTATGTGTACACGCTTTCTCTGCACCAACAGTCCCACGAAGCTGCCACCCATGGAGCATCCGTATGCGGCACAGATATGACCGCCGAAGGTATCCTTTATGTAGTCCTCTATCTTCGCCGTCTCAGTGAGCATATCCGGGAACACCGTCTCCTCTGTCTCGTCAAAGCCGTCATAGGAAACACAGACCACGCGAAAGTCTTTCTCCAGAAGGGGGATGATGTTTTCAAAGTTCCGTTTCCAGTGGCAACAGGTGCCGGGGAGCAGCAAAATCGCCGGATTCTCCCGCTTTCCAAAGGTATAGAACTTCATAATCTCCCTCCTGCTGGTTAGCTTTCGCTAACACATGTTTCTGAAAAAAGCCGCGAACCATGAGCGGCTTTTCCGATTTCAATCTTTGTTTATTCCGGGAACAGACCTTACACATCCCACAGGAGGCG
>CAZUAN010000110.1:0-6113 GCA_964618385.1 uncultured Oscillospiraceae bacterium
TTGGGAAGTCTGCAGCTCCATCTTCGGGGGCAATCGGCACAACGGAGAAAATACATCCGATTTTTCCGCAATTCTTGTATAAAATATACATAAATTATTTATACTTTGCTTCTTGCTGTGTCATTATTTTGCATTTTTTAAGTTTCAGAATCTCAAATTTATATAAATTGATGCCGTATTTTCCGGAATTTAAAAGACGGTCTGAAATTTTTTACTTGCAAAATTGCAAATTGTGTGTATAATAAATACATTCATTCTATTTGAAGCCGTTTCAAATAGAAAAAACAAGGAGGATCCCGTTATGAAAATGAAAAAAATGCTTTCCGTCCTTCTGGCAATGGCCCTGGTATTTGCCCTGGCCGCCTGCAGCTCCGGCGGCAGCTCCAAAATGACTATGGGCACCGGCGGCACCTCTGGAACCTATTACGCCTTTGGCGGCGTGCTGGGGCAGTACATCAAAAATTATGCCGGGATCGACGTGACGGTTGTCTCCACAGACGGCTCCAAGGCCAATATTGAAAGCATTGCCGCAGGAGATTATCAGCTGGGTCTGGTACAGTCCGACGTCATGGCTTACGCCTGGGATGGTACCCGTTCCTTCGAAACCACCGGCAAGGTGGATTCCTTCCGGGTGGTTGCCGGACTTTACGCTGAGGCGGTTCAGCTTGTCACCATGGACCCGGAAATCAGGAGCATTGCCGACCTCGCCGGCAAGAGCGTGTCCATCGGCGCCCCCGGCTCCGGTGTGTACTTCAACGCCATGGACGTGCTTGCCGCTGCGGGCCTGACAGAAGCGGACATCAAGCCCCAGTACCAGAGCTTCGCGGACAGCACCGACGCACTGAAGGACGGCAAGATCGACGCCGCTTTCATTGTGGCAGGCGCTCCCACCGCCGCCATTACCGAGCTTTGCACCACCAACAGCGCGTATCTGGTCCCCATTGACGGCGAGATCGCCGACGCGCTGATTGCCGGCTGCCCCTTTTACACCACCTACATCATTCCCGCCGGAACCTACAGCGGACAGGACGAGGATGTGACAACCGTCACCGTGAAGGCCACGCTGATTGTGTCCTCCTCGGCCGACGACGACGCCGTATACGAACTGACAAAAGCGATTTTTGACAACACTTCCGCTATTGCCGCGGAAAATGGCAAAGGCGCGGAGCTGAGCATCGAAAACGCCACCAGCGGCATGTCCGCCCCCTTCCACGCAGGCGCGGCCAAATACTTTGCCGAGCAGGGTGTTACAGTCGATACCCAGTAATGCTATGTCCATATAAAAATGTTTCCTTTTTATAAAGGAACCGGATATCATTCATCCCCGAGAAGGAGGCAGCCATGACCTTTTTGAAGAAGAAACCGCGGAACGAAGCACCGATGGATCTGGAATCCGTCATGAAAAAATATGACCGGGAATCCAACGTCCGGATCTGGGAGGGCAAGGCGAAATGGGCCGTCAACTGCATTCTGGCGCTTTTCTCCCTGTTCTGCATATACGTCACTCTGTTCACCAGCTGGCTGGAGGAGCTGCGCCTGACTTCCTTTGTCGCGTTTATCGTATTCCTGGGCTATCTGGTATTCCCGGCCAGAAAGGGGCAGCAGAAGGCCAATTATATGCCCTGGTATGACATTCTGCTGATGATCGGGGGCAGCGGCGCTTTCCTGTATTTTACTTTCAACGCTGTGGATATCATCCAGCAGGGCAGCAATTTTACCTGGTATCAGATTGTTATCGGCATCGTGGGCATCTTGTCTCTGGCCGAGGTCTGCCGCCGCAGCGTTGGTTTCCCGATTCTGATCGTCGCGGCCTGCTTTATCGTCTATGCGCTGATCTGGGGGCTGTCCAACCCTTCCTTCGCTGGCCGGCTGAATTATACCGTCCGGTATCTGTTTTACAGCAAGGAGGGCATCCTGTCCACCCCCATTAACGTGTGTTCCAAGTTCATCGTGGTGTTCATTATTTTCGGCGCGTTTCTGGAGCGCACGGGCATCGCGGATTTCTTTATCAATATCTCCAATGCGGTGGTAGGCGGCTTCTCCGGCGGCCCGGCCAAGGTTGCGGTCGTCACCAGCGCAATGGAGGGCATGGTTTCCGGCTCCTCCGTCGCCAACACAGTAGGCAGCGGCTCCGTCACCATCCCTCTGATGAAAAAAACCGGCTATACCCCGGAGTTCGCGGCAGCTGTAGAAGCTTCCGCTTCTACCGGAGGCCAGATCATGCCCCCCATTTTGGGCGCTGCCGCGTTCCTGATGGCAGATTATGTCCAGGTCCCCTACAGTGAAATCGCGGTCAAGGCCATTCTTCCCGCCGTGCTGTACTTTACAGGCATTTTCATTGCCGTCCATCTGGAGGCCAAAAAACTGGGGCTTCGGGGCCTGAAAAAGGAGGAGCTTCCCAGAATCAGGCCGCTGCTGAAGCAGACCTATCTGCTGCTTCCCCTTGTGCTGCTGATTTATCTGGTCAGCACCAGTCAAAAGAGCATCCAGTACGCTGCTGCCATTGCCATCCTGGCAACGATCTTCGTCAGCCTCTTCAACCGGGAAAACCGTATTACCCCCAAACGGATTCTGGAGGCTCTTGCCGCCGGTGGTCAGGGTACCATTACGGTAGCGGCAGCCTGCGGCATTGCCGGCATCATCGCGGGTACCATCACCATGACCGGCCTTGCCAATATGCTGATCAACGGCATCGTGGCCATGGCGGGAAATCATGTGATTATCGCGCTGTTTTTGACCATGATCTGCTGCATTGTTCTGGGCATGGGCGTTCCCACAACCGCAACCTACTGCATTATGGCGGCCACCTGCGCCCCCATTCTGGTACGGATGGGCGTCCCCGCCATCGCCGCCCACTTTTTCGTGTTTTATTTCGGCATTGTGGCCGATCTGACGCCTCCGGTGGCTCTGGCTGCCTATGCAGGCGCCGCCATTGCCCAGGGAAATCCCATGAAGACGGCGCTGACCTCCACCAAGCTGGCCATAGCAGCGTTCATTGTGCCCTATGTCTTTGCCCTGAATCCCGCCATGCTGCTGGTTGATACCACGGTGGGAGAGGTGGTTCTGATCTGCATCACTGCGTTGGTGGGTATTTTCGCCATTGCCGCTGCCCTGGAAGAATATCTGTTCCAACGGATTCCCTGGTATCTGCGCATTCTCAGCGCAGCGGGCGGGCTGATGCTGATTTATCCGGGGCTAACAACCGACCTGGTCGGCATGGCACTGGTTGGCATTATGGTTCTTCTGCAATACCGGAATAAAAAAAGCGCCCGTTTGGCTTAGGCCGGGCGGACACGGAAAAATCGGCATCCCGGACAAAGCGTTCAAGCGGATGCCGATCTTCCTTTGCTTTTTCCGGAAACCGTTGGGTTTCGGTCTTTCCTTCCGGCCTGCACGGATACAAATCAGATCAGCGTGCCAGATTATCGCATCCGTCCCTTAGTCAGGCGAAAAAGCCGGGCAGTTGCCGCGTCAGCGCCGCTCACAGGATTGCCAGCAGCGCCAGAAATCCGATTCCCGGCAGGCCCAAAAAGCCCGCGATCAGCATGGTAACGGCATTGATGGGAAAAGAAATGCCCGTAAACGGAAAGATAGCGTTCAGCAGCCATAGACACAGAAACCCGCAGGCGGAATGAATTCCGATTTTAAAAATCAGCTTCATGGGAATCAGCAGCATCCGAATGAGTACCACTGCCAGCATGGCGGGGATCAGCAAGGTGATGATTTCTTCCATAAAATACCTCCGAATGGACGCACGCTTTCCGGTTATACTAGTCCTGGACAGTCAGGGAACGGAAATCAAGCGTGACGGCGGTTGATACCTCTGTTTACATTGCCTGTCAAGTGTGTCAACGCAAGCGCAGCGGTATGATGCGAACAGCAGGAGAGCAGGGAACGGCTCTCCTGTGTACATTTTGCCATAGGCTCAGGAAGAATAAACGAAAACCGGGGCGGCCGCCCGGTTTTTTGTTTGCCCGGGAAAGCACCGATAGGGCTGCCGGGATGGATTACCCACAACATCCTGTGCCGCGTCAAAAATCAATGCCCATTTTTTACTATTTTCTCCTGTCATCTGCCGTTGTCCTTCGGAAAAAGCTGTGTTATAATGTCAGTAATACCCGAAATTTGTGAGGAATGGCCCATGATGACAGAATCCCTGAAGCTTTCTCAGAACGATGTACGGAAGCTTTTGAGCGCAGCCAGCCCGGACGCCGCGCTTTTATACCTATATCTGAAAAGCGGGAACCGCCCGGAAACAGCGGAAGAGGATCTGCACCTGACGCCTTCCCGCCTGAACTGTGCCGGGGCAACCCTGCGTCAGCTGGGGCTGACGGCAGAGCAGCCTCCCGTTCCGATTGCTCCCGGGGAACGTCCCAGCTATTCCGAGCAGGATGTGCTGGAAGCCATGGATACGGACAATTCCTTCCGCAGTCTTTACGGCGAAGTCCAGCGTCTGCTGGGGCGCAGCCTGAACACGGAGGAATTGAAAATTCTGCTGGGATTTGTCCGCTATCTGGGGCTTCCTTCGGATGTTATCTCTGTGCTGGTTTGCTACTGCAAGGAGCGGGCCCGTCAGAGAGGAAACCTGAGAAATCCCTCCCTCCGCACCATCGAGAAGGAAGCCTACGCATGGGCGGAGCGGGGCATTGACACCATGGAGGAAGCGGCGGCTTTCATTCAGGCTCAAAATGTCCGCAATTCTCAGCTGTACCGTCTGATGAACATCCTGCAAATCCGGGGCCGAAGCCTGACGGGTGCAGAGGAGCGCTATGCCCAGAGCTGGCTGGATATGGGAATGGACGAGGAAATGCTTTCCATCGCCTATGAACGAACCTGCCTCAATACCGGGGGGCTAAACTGGGCTTACATGAACAAAATCATACAGCGCTGGCATGAACAGGGCCTGCACACCGCTGAGGAAGTCCGCAGCAGCGATCACAAAAGCAGCACCCCCACGGGAGCTTCCGGCCAGCTGGGTGAAGCAGAGCTGGAAGCCATTCAAAGAGTTTTACGGGAGGGATAACCGATGGCATACAGTGCGGAAGTTCTGCAGCGGGCCAGGGCCCGGCTGGCACAGGCAAAGGAAGACCGGGAGTCCGAAAACCGGCAGCACCTGGCCACCGCCTATGCCCATGTTCCCCGCATTAAGGAAATCGACATGCAGCTGCGGCGCACCATGGCCCAGGCAGCCCAGGCAGCGTTTACGCAGGGCAGCGACGGCCGAGAGCTGCTGGAACAGGCCCGACAGGAAAACTTGCGCTTGCAGCAGGAGCGGGCAGCATTGGCAGCGGAATTTTTTGAGGAAGGATATCTGGACGAAACCCCCATCTGTGAAAAATGCGGGGGCAACGGCTATGTAGGCTCTACCATGTGCGAATGCCTGCAAGAGCTTTGCCGTCAGGAGCAGAAAAAGGAGGTTTCCATTCTGACCGGGAGCAAAGAAACCTTCAGCCAGTTCCGGCTGGATTATTACTCTGACCAGTTCGATCCCAAATACGGCGCCAGCCCCCGTACCATTATGGAACGGAATTTCCAGAACTGCCGCCGGTATGCCCTGGCCTTCTCCCCCACGGCGGGAAATCTGCTGTTCGTGGGCGGCACGGGCCTGGGCAAGACCTTTCTGTCCGCGTGTATTGCCCGAGCTGTGGCAGATCGAGGCTACAGCGTGGTCTATGAAACCGCCTCACACCTGTTTGGCAAGCTGGAACAGGCCCGATTCAATCCCAGCGAGGAATCCCGCCGGGAAGCGGCAAAGTTTACAGACTGCGATTTGCTGATCGTGGATGATCTCGGCACAGAAATGCCCGGCCAGTTTATCACAGCAGCGCTGTACAGTCTCCTGAACGACCGAATCCTGGCCAACAAACCCATGGTCATTTCTACCAATCTGAATGTGGATGAATTAAGCCGCCGGTACTCCCCGCAGATCGCCTCCCGCCTCCACGGCAGTTTCCAAGGGCTGACCTTCGTGGGCGAGGATATCCGGGTGCTGAAAAACAGGGGCTACTGTTGAAAACCGGAATCTTATACTAGGGAAACTCGGATGAAATCGGCAAGGACTGATACTGATTCTTTATAAAACCGTTTGGTTTTATAAAGAAGGAACCGCCTGA
>CAZUAN010000111.1:0-5995 GCA_964618385.1 uncultured Oscillospiraceae bacterium
GGAAATGCGTTACTGCGGTTTTGCGCTTGCTTTTTTGCCGGAAAGGGGCCATAATAGGCTGAAACAGCACCGCGGTATGGCGGACAGGAGGGATAGATATGCAAATCGGACAAATGGAACGGGGGCCGCGCAACGCCATTACGGACGTACCCAGCGTGCGTGTGGGCCACTGTACGGTGGACAACGCGCAGCATAAAACCGGTGTGACGGTGGTGATGCCCTGCCAGGACGATATTTTTCGGAATAAAATGGTGGCGGCGTATCATGTGCTGAACGGCTTTGGCAAAACAGCCGGACTGATGCAGATCGGGGAGCTGGGTACGCTGGAGACGCCCATTGCGCTGACCAACACACTGAATGTGGGGCTGGTGTACGACGCGATGGTGGAATACATGTGCCGCCGGGCAGAGGCGGCAGGCTATGCGGTCCGCTCGGTCAATCCGGTGGTATGCGAATGCAACGACGCCTCTCTCAATGATATCCGCCACCGGGCTGTGGGGGAAAAGGAGGTCTTTGCGGCCATAGAAAGCGCTTCGGCGGACTTTGCCCAGGGGGACGTGGGCGCGGGCAAGGGCATGACCTGCCACGGTCTGAAGGGCGGCATCGGATCGTCCTCCCGCATTGTGCAGATCGGGGAGGAGCGCTTTACCATCGGGGTGCTGGTGCTGGCAAACCACGGATCTCTGCGGGATCTGACGATAGAAGGCTGCCGGGTGGGGCAGGACATTCAGGCCCGGATTCATGCCGACGGGCCGGATGAGGGGAGCTGCATTATGGTTACGGCCACCGATCTTCCCGTAACGTCCCGTCAATTGGGACGGATCATCCGCCGGTGCAGTGTGGGGCTGGCCCGGCTGGGAAGCTATATCGGCCATGGCAGCGGCGAAGTGATGGTAGGCTTCAGCACGGCCAACCGCATTCCGGCGGAGGGCGGATGCCTGACGCTGCGCTGCCTCCACGAGTCCCGGATGGACGACGCTTTCCGGGCCGTGGCGGAGGCTACCGAGGAAGCCGTGCTGCGCGCCTTGCTGGAGGCCCGGGCCGTTACCGGCTTCGGCGGCAAGCGCCGCCAAAGCCTCAGCGAGTTCTGGCAGGGCTGATTCCGGCAGGGATTCCGGAACCTCTGAACAAAAAATGCTTTCCGCGCTTGAAATAGGCGGCGGCTCGGGATAAAATGAGAAAAATGCCAAGGGCAGGTGAAGCGCGTGTACCGTATTTTTATTGTGGAGGATGACCGCGGCATCGCCGGGGCCATCCAGACCCAGGCCCGGGTGTGGGAGCTGGAGACCCGGTGCGTCCGGAATTTCCGCAATGTCCTGGAGGAATTTCTGGATTTTCAGCCCCATCTGGTGCTGATGGATATTACTCTGCCCGTTTTCAACGGCTACCACTGGTGCAGTCAGATCCGGCAGGTGTCCAAGGTGCCGATTATTTTCATCTCCTCCGCGTCGGACAATCTCAACATCATCATGGCCATGAGCATGGGCGGTGACGATTTTATTGCCAAGCCCTTTGACGGAAGCGTGCTGATGGCGAAAATCAACGCGATGCTGCGCCGAACCTACGATTTTACCGGGGCGGTGCCGGTTTTGCAGCACCGGGGCGCCATGCTGAACACTGCCGAAAATACGCTGACCTATCAGGGTCAGGATATTCCCCTGAGCAAAAACGAGTACCGCATTCTGCTGACTCTGATGGAGAGCAAGGGCAATGTGGTCAGCCGGGAAAGGCTGATGGAAAAGCTGTGGCAGACGGACAGCTTTGTGGACGAGAACACGCTGACGGTCAATGTGGGCAGGCTGCGCAGAAAGCTGGACGCCGCCGGGCTGACCGGCTTTATTGAGACAAAGTTCGGCGTGGGCTATATTGTGAAATGAGGGCGCGATGAAGATGTTTTGGCGGTATCTGAAACAGCGGCGGCAGGTGATCGGCATGTTCTGCCTGTTTGCCGGGATTGATGTTGCTGTACAGGCGCTGTATCGGCTGCCCATTGCGGCTGCGGTCTATCCCCTGGGGCTGTGCGCCGTCATAGGGCTGTGCGGGCTGCTCGTGGATTTTGGAAGGGTTTTTCACCGGCACCGCCAGATGAACGGCATCCGCAGCGCGGCCGATGTACTCACGCTGCCCCTTCCTGAGGCGCAGGGGATTCTGGAGCAGGACTATCAGCGCCTTCTGCGCCTGCTGTGCCGGGAGCAGAAGCGCCAATCGGATGACATGAGCCGGAAATACCGGGAAATGACCGACTACTATACCGTCTGGGCCCATCAGATCAAGACCCCCATCGCGGCCATGAAGCTGAACCTGCAGAATGAGGACACCCCCCTTTCCCGGCAGCTTTCGTCCGATCTGATGCGGGTCGAGCAGTATGTGGACATGGCGCTGATGTTTCTGCGGCTGGATTCCGATTCCATGGACTATGTGATTCAGCCCCGCGATCTGGACGGCATTGTGCGTCAGGCCGTCCGCAAATTTGCCGGGGAGTTTATTGCCCGGCGGCTGAAGCTGGTGTACGAGCCTGTGCAGGCGCAGGTTGTCACCGACGGGAAATGGCTGTCCTTTGTGGTGGAGCAGGTGCTGTCCAACGCGCTGAAGTACACGCCGCAGGGGAGTATCCGTATCTATCTGGAGGACGGGGCTCTTTGCGTTCGGGACACCGGCATTGGCATCGCGCCGGAGGATTTGCCCCGGATCTTTGAGAAGGGCTACACCGGCTGCAATGGCCGCCGGGACCAGAGGGCCAGTGGCATTGGCCTGTATCTGTGCAGGCAGATCTGCCGGAGGCTGGGCCACGCCATTTCCGCCGAGTCCGTCCCGGATGAAGGCACCACCATCCGCATCGACCTGAACCAGCGGAAGCTGGAGGCCGAGTGAAGGCGGCGGGGGTGCGCAGATATGGGAGCGGCGTGTTTTGCGGATGTTGTCCGCCCCGGCGGGCAAGACAGGCCGCGAAAGCCTGACCCGGCAAACCTTACAGAATTGTAAGAATTCCGGGAGAATTTGTAAGCCGATTCCAAGGCGGGCGGGTCCTTCGCTGTGCTATAATCCTCACAGAGTTTCCATTAAGGAGGATTTTCATATGAGCATATTGGAGGTATCGGGCCTGCAGAAGGTCTATACCACCCGCTTCGGCGGGAACAAGGTGGAAGCGCTGAAAAACGTGAATTTCACTGTGGAGGACGGGGAATATGTGGCGATTATGGGCGAATCCGGTTCCGGTAAAACCACGCTGCTGAATATTCTGGCCGCTCTGGACAAGCCCACCGCCGGGCGTGTGGTACTGGACGGGAAGGACCTTTCCCAGCTGCGGGAGAGTCAGGTTGCCGCGTTCCGCCGGGACAATCTGGGTTTTGTGTTCCAGGAATTCAATCTGCTGGATACCTTCACCCTGGAGGACAACATTTATCTGCCCCTGGTTCTGGCGGGCAAATCCCACAAGGAAATGCAGCACCGCCTGAAGCCCATCGCCTTCCAGCTGGGCATCCACGACCTGCTGAAAAAGTACCCCTATGAGGTTTCCGGCGGACAGAAGCAGCGCTCTGCTGTGGCCCGGGCCATCATCACAGAGCCGAAGCTGGTGCTGGCCGACGAGCCTACCGGCGCCCTGGACTCCCGCTCCACCGACGAGCTGCTGGCCCTGTTCGGCCAGATCAACGCCGACGGCCGCACCATCCTGATGGTCACCCACTCCGTCAAGGCGGCCAGCCATGCGGGCCGGGTGCTGTTCATCCGAGACGGCGAGGTGTTCCACCAGATTTATCGGGGCGCAAGTTCCAACGAGCAGCTGTACCAGAAGATTTCGGACACGCTGACCATGCTGGCGACAGGCGGTGACCGGGCATGAAACTGACATTTTATCCGAAGCTGGCCTGGGACGGCATCCGCAAAAACAGCCGCCTGTACCTGCCCTATTTTCTCTCCTGCGCGGGCATGGTCATGATGACCTATATCGTTTCGTTCATTCAGTATTCGCCGGCGATTGCCGGCATGAACGGTGGGGCTACGCTTCAGACAATCATGGAGATCGGCACCGTCGTTATGATTTTCTTTGCGGCAATCTTTCTGTTTTACACGAATTCCTTCCTGATGAAGCGCCGGAAAAAGGAATTTGGCCTTTACCATGTTCTGGGCATGGGAAAAGGGAATCTGGGGAGGGTGCTGTTCTGGGAATCCGTTTTTACCTCGCTGATTTCTCTGCTTCCGGGACTGTTTTTCGGAATCGCGTTTTCCAAGCTGTTCGAGCTGGGCTTTGCCAATATGCTGGAAAGCGAAATTACCTATTCGATGTCCGTCCCCGCCCAGGCGGTTGCCGTGACGGTTCTTGCCTTTGCCGGGATCTTTGCGCTGCTGTTTTTGAATTCCCTGCGGCAGATCTGGTTTTCCAGCGCCGTATCTCTGATGAAAAGCGAGAACGTGGGGGAAAAGCCGCCCAGGGCCAACTGGCTGCTGGGGCTGGCGGGTTTGGCAATTCTGGGAGCCGCCTACTATCTGGCCGTCACAATCCAGGACCCGATTTCCGCAATCGCGGTATTCCTGGTTGCCGTTCTTATGGTAATCGCGGCGACGTATCTCATTATGATTGCCGGATCTGTGATGTTCTGCCGTATCCTGCAGAGGAGGGAACGCTATTACTACAAACCGAATCATTTTGTTTCCGTATCGTCTCTGGTTTACCGCATGAAGCGAAACGGCGCGGGACTGGCGTCGATTTGTATCCTGGCGACCATGGTGCTGGTGATGATCTCATCCACCTCCGCGCTTTTCATCGGCGGGGAAAGCGTGATTTACAGCCGTTATCCCAGACAGATCAACGTCTGGTTTCGGATGTATGAAAACCGGAATATGACACAGGAAGATCAGGAATTGTTTGAAAGGACAATTGACGGGATTCTGGAAAGCCACGGGACTTCGGCGGATAACGTGATCCAGTATCGCTCCGTCGCCATAGCGGGAATGCTGAACGGCGGCGAGGTCATCTTTGACACAGAGAAGGTAAACGATTTGACCATCGGGGTGTATTCCGATGTGCATCAGTTTTATCTGGTTCCCATTCAGGACTATAACAATATGATGGGCACCGAGGAAACGCTTGCGGATGATGAGGTTCTTATTTACGCTCCGAGAAATACCTTTGGCGGCGAACACTTCGGATTCCTGGGACAAAAGCAGTACAAGGTAAAGGAAGTTATCAAAGACTGCTTCCTCAGTCCGGATATGTCGATGGACATTGTACCCGCTATCATGGTGATTGTGCCGGATTTGTCGGAAGCCTCTGAAGGCCTGACAAATTCCGCGGGAACGGATCTGACCTATAAAAAGTGGTACTACTGCTTCGATACCTCTGCCGATGATGAGACGGACATAGCCATGCACAAGGAAATCAAGGAAGCCTTCCGAAATCTGAGCGCGAACGGTTATGACACGTTTTCTTACAGCGTTGAAAGCCGGGAATTTGAGCGGCAGGGCTTTTATTCGCTGTATGGCGGCCTTTTCTACCTTGGAATCATTCTCAGTATCGTGTTCCTCTTTGCCGCTGTGCTGATTATTTACTACAAGCAGATATCGGAAGGGTACATGGACGCGTCACGCTTTGAGATCATGCAGAAGGTCGGCATGACAAAAAAGGATATCCGAAGCAGCATCAATTCCCAGCTTCTGACGGTATTCTTCCTGCCGCTGATTCTGGCGGGGCTGCATCTTGCATTCGCGTTTCCGATTATGGAAAAGCTGCTGCTGCTTTTTAATCTGAACAACCGGCCGCTGTTTGCAGGCACGGCAATCGTCAGCTTCCTTGTGTTTGCGCTCTTTTATGTTATCGTGTACCGCATTACCTCCAACGCCTATTTTGCCATCGTCAGCGGCGCAAAGGAGGATTAAATGAAAGGACTTTCCCGGATTCGTGCGGTTCTGTGCGGGGCGCTGCCGCTCACAAGCTGCCAGTGGGAGGATTCCTCCACGGAAGGATTGCCGGAGGATTTTGACAGCATCCTCGAACAAC
>CAZUAN010000112.1:0-5982 GCA_964618385.1 uncultured Oscillospiraceae bacterium
AAACACCAAAAATTCGTCAGCCGTCCCGTGTCAGTCAGGTTTTCCTGACAAACTTTTCTTTACACCTTGGGCAGGTAATGGAAACTTTGCCCTTTCCTCTGGGAACACGCACCATCTGGTGGCACTTCGGGCAGTTGTAGTAGCGGTGCTGCCGGTCTTTCAGCCGACTGAAAAACTGCAGGAATTTCCGATTTTCCTGATAGCGCTTATAGGTGTTCCGGGACAGGCAGCGAAAGATGGCCCAGATCATCAGCCCGTAGCTGAGTACAAAGAGAATCATATTCAGCCACGCAGACCGGCACCACACCGATACCAGGCTGGCGATAAGACCCGCGCACAGAATCACCATATTCAGCCGGTCTGTGCCATACCGTCCCGTCATGAAGCTGCGAAGCCCTGCCGATAATCTTGCGAAGAACTGCCGAAACCAACTGCCAATCCGATTCATAGAAAATCACCCTTGCGCAGAAAAATCCTTTTCTTTATTATATTGCAAAATATGCTGAATGCAACTGCCCCGCAAGAAAATTAACGGATTGTTTAAGATTTTCTTAAGCAGGAAATTCCAGCATTTTTCCCTTGGCGAACGGCACAAAATATGGTATACTGTGTCGAAAGAAGCTTTTTCAGGGAGGCGAGGCAGTGGATACCGCAACAGAACGCGAAATATCGGCTCCGGGGCAGGCGGAAACCGCGGCGAAACGGGAAGCGGCCGATTCGGAAGCGGCGCAAAGCGCGGCAGAACGCGAAGCGCCGGCTTCAGAAGAAGCGGAAACCATCTGTCCGATTCCGGATGAGAGCAGTCCCGGCGAAGAAAGCACGGAAAAAGCGGCTTTGCCCAAATGGGTGCGGCCGGAGCTGATCATGGGACTCATTGCCATTGTGTCTGCGGCCCTGCTGCTGGTCATGGTGGTGCTGTGCATCCCCTATTTTAACCCTGACGAGGACCCGGAGCCGCTGGCGCGGCACAATTCTGTCACGGAAAGCGTGCAGGAGACGATCCTGGAGCCGACGATTCCGGAAACGGAACCGGAAAATCCCACCATTCCCCCGGATCCGAATCCGTATGATCGGTATGATTTCCAGTATAACCGCAACAACTACCTGCTGCTGCAAAACCTGACAAGCTATCCCGGCGTCGATGTTTCCGCCTATCAGGGCGAAATTGACTGGGAGGCGGTGGCATCGTCCGGCATCTGGTTTGCCATTGTCCGTCTTGGCTACCGGGGCTACGGCAGCGGCAAGCTGGTGGAGGACAGCTATGCCAGGCGGAACCTAAACGGTGCCAAGGAAGCGGGGCTGAATGTGGGGGCTTATTTCTTCTCCCAGGCGCTGAATATTCAGGAGGTGGACGAGGAGATTCAGTTCATGCTGGAGATTCTGGACGAATTTCATTTGGACATGCCGATTGTTCTGGACTGGGAAATTCCCGGAACCGATTCCACGCCGCCCCGCACCGCAGGCATGGACGCCAGAACGCTGACGGACATGCAGCTGCACTTCTGCCAGGTGATGGAGGAAAGGGGCTATCAGCCCATGGTCTACTTTAACTGGCATCAGTCGGAAAATCTGTATTACCTGAGTGAGCTGGAGGATGCCCCCTTTTGGCTGGCACTGTACCAGGACCGGATGACCTACCCCTGGAAGGTAGAAATGTGGCAGTATTCAAACGAGGGCAGCGTGCCCGGCATCAACGGCTATGTGGATCTGAACGTTTACATGCCGGATTATACCAGTTCCTATTAATACTGATATTTCATAAAAATGTTTCATTCGAAGAATGGAACATTTTTATAAAGGAACAGTATTAGACGTGGAAACGAAGCGGAAATACCCCGTCCATCCCCGGAAAAAGCGGCCGGCGCGGCTGCGTTTGCCGGGGATTTCCGCGCCGCCGGAAAACGGAACCCGCCATTCGCAGAGAACGGCCTTTTTTCTGAGGATTCCGCCCGCCTGCGGGCCGGGCTTGCGTCCCTTTTCGCGCAAGCCCGGTGCAAATCATTGACTTTTCAGCCTGTTTGTGAAATAATAGGAAAGTTGAATTACAGAAAAGAAGAGAGGATTTGATCGATGATGCAATCCAGAACACATAACTGCGGCCAGCTGCGGCTTTGCGATGCGGGAAAGTCCGTCACCATTGTGGGCTGGCTGGAAAACCTTCGGGAGGTTGGCGCCAACTTTGCCTTTGCCGTTCTGCGGGACTACTACGGCACCACCCAGGTGGTCATTGAGAACGAAGCAATGATGCGCCTCATCAAGCCCATCAACAAGGAATCCACCCTTTCCGTCACCGGCGTGGTTCGGGAGCGGGAGAGCAAAAACCCCAGGCTCCCCACCGGCGAGATCGAAGTGGTGCCGGAGAAAATCGAGGTGCTGGGCAAATGCGTGCATAACCAGCTGCCCTTCGAGATCAACAAGAGCAAGGAAGCCGATGAGAATACCCGCCTGAAATACCGCTTCCTGGACCTGCGCAACCCCGCCGTCAAGCGCAACATCGTTCTGCGCTGCCAGGTGGTGGCGGAGCTGCGGCGGCTGATGACCGAGAAGGGCTTTCTGGAGATTACCACACCGATTCTGACGGCTTCCTCCCCGGAGGGTGCCCGGGACTATCTGGTTCCGGCCCGGAACCATCCCGGAAAATTCTATGCTCTGCCTCAGGCTCCCCAGCAGTTCAAGCAGCTGCTGATGACCGCCGGCTTTGACCGCTATTTCCAGATTGCCCCCTGCTTCCGGGACGAGGATGCCCGGGCGGACCGCACCCCCGGGGAATTCTATCAGCTGGATATGGAAATGGCCTTCGCCACCCAGGAGGATGTGTTGTCTACCCTGGAGGATGTGCTGATGCCCGTATTTGAAAAGTTCGGCAAGTATAAACGGATTTCTCCGGCTCCCTTCCGCCGTATTCCGTTTCAGGAGGCCATGGAGCGCTACGGCTCCGACAAGCCAGATCTTCGCATCGACCTGGAAATTCAGGACATTACCGCCGAGGTGCGGGGCTGCGGCTTCGGCCCCTTTGAGGGAACCACGGTCAAGGCCGTGGCCGTGGACAATTTTACTCAGGCCAGAAAATGGATTGACAGGCTACTGGCCGATGTGGAGGTTCAGACGGGAAACAAGGCCTGCTGGGTAAAGGTGGACGAAGACGGCAACTTTACCGGCGGCGTTTCCAAGTTCCTGAATGAACGCAGGGACGCTCTCACCGCCAAGCTGGATCTGAAGCCCGGCAGCTTCGTGTGCATGGCGGCGGGCAAAAAGGCCGCTGCCCAGAAAACCGCCGGCGTGATCCGCACCATGCTGGGCAGGCGCATCCCCGGCCACTTTGACGAGGAGCAGTACGCCCTGTGCTGGATTGTGGACTTCCCCATGTACGAAATCGGCGAGGAATCCGGCCAGCTGGAATTCTGCCACAACCCCTTCTCCATGCCCCAGGGCGGCCTGAAGGCCCTGGAGGAGGCCGAGGGCGATACCGAGAAGCTGCTGGCCATCAACGCCGACCAGTACGACCTGGTGGTCAACGGCTACGAGTCCGCCTCCGGCGCTGTGCGGAACCACGATCCCGAGATCATGGTCAAGGCCTTCCAGATGGTGGGCCTGGGCGAGGAGGACGTGAAGGCCAGGTTCCCCGCCATGTACAACGCCTTCACCTACGGCGCGCCGCCCCATGCCGGCGCCGCCCCCGGCGTTGACCGTCTCATTATGCTGCTCACCGGCGAGGAGTCCATCCGGGAGGTCATCACCTTCCCCATGAACAAGAATGCCCAGGATCTGATGATGGGCGCTCCCACCACGGTGGACAAAAGCCAGCTGGACACCGTCCACATCGCGCTGCTCGAAGAGTAATACCCGCGCCCCGCCGGAATCCCAGCGGGGCGCTTTGATTCTTCCATCCGGAAAAAATTTTCCAAAATCCGCAACCAAATGCGGTTTTTGTCGAGATATAGGAAGTAGAGAGGAGGCTTTTCCATGGAGGATGAACAGATCGTTTCCCTGTACTGGAACCGCGACGAGGCCGCCATCCGGGAGACCGAAACCAAATACGACCGTTATCTGACCAAAATCGCCTACAACATTCTGGCAAATATGGAGGACAGCCGGGAAAGCGTCAACGATACATACCTGGCGGCCTGGAACTCCATGCCGCCCCACAGACCCGGCATCCTTTCCACATACCTGGCCAAGCTCACCCGCCGCATTTCCATCGACTGCTTCCGCTACCGTACCCGGGATAAGCGGATGCCGTCCGAGTACGCCATTTCCCTCAGCGAGTTGGGCGAATGCTTGTCCGGAGGCAATACCCCGGAGGAAATCGTCAACGTCAAGCTTCTGGCGGACACCATCGGCATCTATCTGCGGCTGCAAAGCGAGGAGGCCCGGAACGCCTTTATCGGGCGGTACTACTTCCTCGACCCGCTGAAGGAGGTTGCCGCCTACTGCGGCATGTCGGAAAGCAAATGCAAAAGCCTGCTCTACCGCACCCGGGTGGGGCTGAAGGAATATCTGGAAAAGGAGGGCTTCTGCGTATGACTGCTGAAAAACTCCACGATGCCATCGGCCTGCTCCCAGCAGACCTGGTTGGCGAAACCGACGCCCTGCGCCGCTCGGTTAAGCCGAAAGCTTCCCGTTCTTCCTGGCGCCGCATAACCGCTATGGCGGCCTGCTTTGCGGTGGTGCTGCTTGCGGGTATGCTGGTCCGGGGCGCCATGGGCGGGAAGAAAAGCGCCTCCAGTGAGATAACTATGCAGAACCCCGCCGCTGCCGAAACCTTCGCCGCCATGGAAGACAACACCGTGGATGCCCAAGAAGAAGCCAAAGAAGAACGTTCTCAGGGCGTCGCTCCGGCAGACGCCGGACACACCCATGCCCCCGCCGCCGGGACCGAAGCCGCTACCGGGGACGGTATCGGCTACTGCGGCAACACCTCCGCCACTGTGTACATTGACGGCGAAGATCATATCATCTGGGGCAGCGATGCCATCGCCCTGACGGACATCCTGGACAATCTGTCCTACGACCCGGACAAGCTATGCAGCTGCCCGGCGGAGTACGCCGCCGATACGGAAATGGACACCGGCTATGAGATCAGCCTGACAAACTATTTTGTCCGCCACGGCGGCGGCCAAGCGGATCTGACCGAAACGCAGGCCGAAACCATCCGGCAGGTCATAGAAAACTGCGTGGCGCGGTGATTTCCGGTTTTCCCCGCAAAAATTTCCAGATTTTGTTTAACCTCCGAATTTCCGGGCTATACTCAGCTTCGGAGGTGCTTCATTATGAGCGATAACAAACACGCCGGCCGCGGCCTGGCTGGAAAGGGCTACTACATAGCCCTGATCCTGTGCGCCGCAGCCATTGGGATCACAAGCTATGTATACTACCGCAACGCAAGCCGCGTCCAGGAAGTCTCCCTGCAGGAAACGCAGGAGGATGTCCTGGCAGGTACCATGGGCACGGAGGATATTCCGGTTCTGGCAACGCAGCCTCAGACACAGATACAGATACAGACCCAAACCCCGTCTGCTGCCCCCGCAACCCGGGAGACAACCGCCGCGCCTGCTGAAAAGAAAACAATGGCAACCACATCTCCGGTTTCCGGCGATACGATCTTTGGCTACTCCATGGAGGCGCTGAGCTACAACCAAACCACCAGGGACTGGCGCGTTCACAACGGCATTGACCTGGCTGCGGAAGCGGGAACGGAGGTCTATGCTGCCGCCGACGGCAAGGTGTCCGGCGTCTACAAGGATGATGCCATGGGCTGCACCGTGGTGATCCAGCACAACGACGGCTATGTCACCACGTATTCCAGTCTGTCGGAAGCTCTGGCTGTGGAAGCCGGGGACACCGTAGCCATGGGGCAGACCATTGGCTATGCGGATGATACGGCCATCGTGGAAACGGCTCTGGGCAGTCACGTCCATTTCAGCGTTACGCAGTACGGTGAGCCGATGGATCCGGCGGAGTTCTTGGCCCTGGATGAATAAC
>CAZUAN010000113.1:0-5946 GCA_964618385.1 uncultured Oscillospiraceae bacterium
ATCCTGCGGAAATGCCCGTAAATCAAGCATCTTTCGGGATAATCAATTTATTTAAGATAAAAATGTTTCATTTTTTATAAAGGAAACCTCTGAACAAATCGTCTGCGGCTGGACAGCGGATCTTTTGACCCGGCTCTGCGGTTCCGAAATCGGGAAATACATACAGGATTCCTGCGATTTTGGGACCTTGACCTGAGTCAAAATCTCTTGCTGCCAGTTCTTGCCGATTTCATCAGAGTTTCCCTAGTATAAATACTGGAAATCCAGGCGCTTGACACAGGCATTGTTCACTGATAAAATAGATTTGTTCGCCGAATCATCAGCCGCATGTACGGAGCAAATGGGGTGTGAGCTTGTCTGTAGAGCATACTGAAAAGAAAAAATATACTCTGAATGATATCGCAAAGGAGCTGGGGGTAAACAAAGCCACCGTTTCCAAGGCCATTTCCGGCAAGGGCAATCTGAGCGCGCAGACAAGAGCGAGAATCTTAGCGTTTATCGATCAATGCGGATACCGGCCCAATGCCGTGGCCCAGAGCCTTGCCCGGAACCGGACGTATAACATTGGCCTGATGGTGCCGGACGATAACGGCGTGTTTGACGTGGCTTTTTTCCGGGACTGTCTGCAAGGGGTCTGCAAAGTCGCGTCGGACAACGGCTATGATGTACTGGTGGCCA
Source organism: uncultured Oscillospiraceae bacterium (assembly GCA_964618385.1). GTDB lineage: Bacteria > Bacillota > Clostridia > Oscillospirales > Oscillospiraceae > Faecousia. Next base: position 679 of record CAZUAN010000113.1, read on the forward strand.
TGGGGGGTGAGCCGCCGGTGGAGCAAATCGCACGGCTGATTGACAACAGGAAGGTAGACGGCGTAATCGCCATGCGCAGTCTTGTCAATTCTCCCATTGCGGACTTCCTGAAGGAGAAGCAGGTGCCCTTTGTGCTGATTGGGCCGACCTCCGACCCGGAGGTCATCAGCGTGGACAACGACAACCAGGGAGCCTGCCGGGATCTGACCGCCTTGCTGATTGCCGAGGGCGCCCGGAAAATGGCTCTGCTGGGGGGTGACGATAATATCTGCGTGACACATAGCCGACTGAAGGGCTTCCGCGATGCCTGCGACCTGGCTGGGGTGATGCGGGAGGAGCAGATGATCTATCTGAACGTACAGCAGGGTCACCGCCTTACAGAGGCGCTGGACGCGATTCTTCTGCAAAAGGTGGACTGTATCGTATGTATGGATGACTATATCTGCAATCTAACGCTGGCTCGTCTGCGCGGCTGCGGAGTCCGGGTTCCGGAGGACGTGAAGCTGGTCAGCTTTTATGACAATATTCTGCTGGAGAACAGCATTCCGCCGGTGACAAGCCTTCGCTTCGACTCCGCAGAGCTGGGAAGGATTGCCTGCCGGGAACTGATCAACCAGCTGGAGGGCCGTCAGAGCAGAAATTACATTTTGCCGGGATATCAAATGATTCTCCGGGATTCCACCAGATGAATTTGGAAAACAAAGCCCCTCCCAGGCAGGCCAGAACCTTGCGCTGCCTGCGCTGGAGGGATTTTTTGTCAGGAAAACGGCTTGCCGAAACGCTTTTTTGAACGCTGCGGCAGCTTTTTCCTGATTTTTTTCTTTTTCCGAATCCGGGGAATGGCCAGATAGCGGCATTTCCGGGCAAAACACGCGCAAACAGATCGACAGACAGGTTAATTTACCCCGGCGGAGGCCGCAAGGGAAACAGAGATGATAAACGATTGCTGCAACTACGAAAGGAAGCGGCGGAAAATAGTAATAATAGCCAATTTACGAAACAAAAAGTTGTCGGGAATGACGGATTGACAACCAGTTTTTAACGGGGTATACTTTAATTAGTCGGCAACCGGTTGCCTAATTTCCGGTGCCATATAAAAACAGGAGGAAAAAACAATGAAAAAAATGCTTGCATTGCTGCTTGTGCTGGTCATGGTTCTGTCCATGGCTGCCTGCTCCGGCAGCGAATCCGCATCTTCTGATTCCTCGGCTACCAATGCCGCAGAAGTGGGTTCCGGCGCTCAGACCCCGTCCGAGACGATTAATCTGACCGTCTGGGGCGGTGAAGAGGATCAGGACCTGCTGAAGGAACTGGTAGCGGACTTTGAAGCACTTTATCCCGACCAGACCTTCAACATTTCCATCGGCGTGGAATCCGAATCCACTGCCAAGGACACGATTCTGACCGATATCGAAGCCGCCGCTGATGTATTCGCCTTTGCGGATGACCAGCTGGCCGCCCTGGTCAGCGCCGGTGCGCTCCAGTCCATCGACGCCATGGACCCCGTCCTGCAGGCCTATGCTAACAAGAGTGTTGCCGATGTCAAGTCTGCCAACAGCGCAGGCTCCGTTACGGCTGCCACCTCCGGAGATACGCTTTACGCGTTCCCCATGAGCGGCGGCAACGGCTACTTCCTGTACTATGATTCCACTGTGGTCAGCGAAGAACAGGCCCAGAGCTGGGATACTCTGCTTGAGGCTGCCAATGCTGCCGGCAAGAAAGTCGGCATGACTCTGAACTCCGGCTGGTACAATGCCGGTTTCTTCCTGGGCGCCGGTTTCACCACCGCGCTGAATGAAGACGGCACCACCTACATTGACTGGAACGGCACCTCTTCGTCCGGCTTCACCGGTGTGCAGGTCACGCAGGCTATGCTGACCATTGCTGGGAATCCCGCTTTCCAGGCGATTGCGGATGGAAGTTTGTCCGGCACCATCGCTGCCGGCGGCCTGTGCGCCGTGGTTGACGGCACCTGGGATGCTTCCGCCGCCGAGGAAGCCTTCGGCGAGGGCTACGCAGCCTGCAAGCTGCCCACCTTCACCGTAGATGGCCAGCAGGTTCAGATGGGTGACTTCGCCGGCTTTAAGCTGATCGGCGTCAACGCTTACAGCTCCAACACCGGATGGGCCACTCTGCTGGCAGAGTATCTGACCAATGAAACCTCTCAGGCAACACGCTTCCAGCAGCGCCAGTCTCTGCCTACCAATACGGTGGCCGCTTCTGTGCCGGAAATTACGGAGAATGTTGCACTGAACGCCATTAATGAGCAGGATGCCTTTGGCGTTGTCCAGTCTGTCGGTGACAAGTATTGGGATCCTACCGCAACCTTCGGCGAGATTATTGCGCAGGGCCAGCTGCCCGTTGATGACGAAGCCGCAATCCAAGCCGCTCTGGACACAATGGTAGAGGGCGTCAGTGCCGCAATTGGCTGATTTTGTACAGGCTGATAGCTCGGGGCAAGCCATCATAACCGAAATGTGAGACAACAGGCCCGTATGCATATCGCATATGGGCCTGTATTGCCCTATGGCAGGATACTGTTTTGAGGCTCACAATTTTCCGATTCCCCGCAATCCGCTTTTTTATCAAGAAATCGCGAGGCGGACGGCTGCCTTCTGGTTTCCCGTGCGCAGGGCGGGGGAGAGCGTTGCCTGCGATTCGGTATCTGTACAGAAAAGAAAAAAGGAGGTCCTTATGAAAGAAAAAGGAAGTGCGCTCCTCACGGCTTTGAGAAGCTTCTTTGGCGCCGTCGCCGGGTTCTTCCGGGAATTTGGCACTGCATTTGCCCGGGGCGACATCTTTGTCAAGCTGTCCGTCTTGTGGTGGGGCGCCGGCTATGTCCGCCGGAAGCAGTATGTCAAAGCCCTGATTATGACCCTGCTGGAAGCGGTTATTCTCATTTTCTCCCTGAAGATTTCACTGAAATATGTTCCGGACTTCGGTACCTTGGGTACAGTTAAAGCGGAAAGCGTATTCAACATCGCTACAATGCAGAACGAATGGAACGATTACGACAATTCCTTCATGATTCTGCTGATGAGCCTGTTCAGCTTTGTTGTCTGGATATTCGGCCTGGCCGTCATGCTGCGCAATGTGGTAAATTGCTACCGCCTCCAGCAGGCGGAGCAGGAAGGCCGGCACATCAACTCCTTCCGGGAGGATCTTCATTCCTATATTGAGGAAAAGTTCCATATCACCATGCTGACTCTTCCCGTTGTCGGCATCGTGGTTTTTACGGTCATTCCCATCCTGCTGCTGATCTTCGTGGCCTTTACCAACTATGACCAGCAGCATATGCCGCCCACAGAGCTGTTCAGCTGGGTCGGCTTTCAGAATTTTGTCAACCTGTTTGGCGGAGGCGGCATTACCATCACCTTTGGCTATGCCTTTGTCCGGGTCCTGGGATGGACGCTGATTTGGGCATTCTTTGCCACCTTCACCACATATATTGGCGGGATTCTGCTGTCTCTGCTTCTGAACAGCAAGAAGACTGTCGGCGTGAAACTGTGGAGACTGCTTCTGGTGATTACCATCGCGGTTCCTCAGTTCGTATCCCTGCTGCTGGTGCGCAACTTCTTTGCCACGGATGGCATTGTCAATACCATCTGTGCCAATATCGGACTAACCGGCTTCCTGCGGGATGTCGGATTGATCTCCACCGCCTACATACCGTTCCTGTCAGCTCCCGGCTGGGCACATGTTATGATTATTCTGATTAATATCTGGATTGGCCTACCCTATCAGATGCTGATTTCCACAGGCGTGCTGATGAATCTGCCTTCTGATCAGCTGGAAAGCGCCCGGATTGACGGAGCAAACCCCTATCAGATCTTCCGGCATATCACCATGCCCTACCTGCTGTTCGTTACCGGGCCGACTCTGGTCACGGATTTTGTGAAAAACATCAACAACTTCAACGTCATCTACCTGCTGACCCAGGATGTTTATACCACTACCAATCAGGCCATGGCAAATTCCCAGGCCAAGGAAACCGATCTTCTGGTAACCTGGCTGTTTACCTTGACCCAGGACTATTACAACTATAAAATGGCGGCGGTCATCGGCATTATGGTATTCATCGTCTGTGCCGTCTTTACCCTGATTGCCTTTAATTTCCTGATCAGCGGAGACAAAGAGGGGGTGTACAACTAATGAAAGGGAAAAAGCTTACGGGGAAAATCCTTCATAATGTTTTTATCGCGGTTCTGTGCTTTGTGTGGCTGATCCCCATTGTATGGTTGGTCTGCACCTCATTCAGCGCTTATTCCGGCATGAACACCAGCACCTTTTTCCCCCAGGTCTGGAGTGTGGAGCATTATGTGAAGCTGTTCAATTCAGACTCAGTCAACCAGTTTCCGCAGTGGTTTATGAACACGTTCAAGATCGCGTGTTTTACCTGTGTCATTTCCACGGCCTTTGTGCTGATGGTGGCCTATGCGACCTCCTTCAAGAACTTTAAGTCCCGGAAATTCTTGATGAACATGGCGGTGATTCTGAACCTGTTCCCCGGCGTACTGTCCATGATCGCGGTTTACTTTGTGCTGAAAACCTTCGGCCTGACCAACAGCCATATCGGTCTGATCCTTGTTTACTCCGCCTCCTCCGGTCTGGGTTACCTGATCTGCAAGGGCTTTTTTGACACAGTTCCCCGTTCTCTGTGCGAGGCGGCCCGCCTGGACGGATGCAGCGAGGCCAGAATTTTCTTCCAGATCATCATCCCCATGAGCCGGCCCATCATCGTCTATACGGTCATCAGCAGTTTCCTGACACCCTGGATGGACTTTGTTTACTCCAAGATGATTTTGAACGCTGGCGTATCGGAGTATTACACGGTGGCTGTGGGACTGTACAAGATGCTGGATAAAAGCCTGATTAACACCTATTTCACCCAGTTCTGCTGCGGCGGTGTGCTGGTTTCCATTCCCATTTCCATTCTGTTTTTCATCATGCAGAAGTTCTATGTGGAAGGCGTTACCAGCGGCGCGGTCAAAGGATAACACCCATTGTTTCTTCTCTACAGGGCAGCGGCGGATTCCGCTTTCCGCTGCTGCCCATCTTGCGAACCAATCTTGCTGATATAGGGAACCTCTGAATCAATCGTCTGCGGCTGGACAGCGGATTTTTTGCCCCAGCTCTGCGGTTCCAAAATCGGGAAATACATACAGGATTCCTCCGATTTTGGAACCTTGACCTGAGTCAAAATCTCTCGCTGCCAGTTCTTGCCGATTTCATCAGAGGTTCCATAGAAAGGACCATGACAGTATGGAT
>CAZUAN010000114.1:0-5852 GCA_964618385.1 uncultured Oscillospiraceae bacterium
TGGTCTTTTACGGCCCCAGCGGGACGGGAAAAACCACCGTGGCCAACATCATCGCCAGGCAGACCAACCGCACGCTCTATAAGCTCAACGCTACCACCGCATCCACGGCGGATATCAAGGAGATCGTGGCCCAGCTGGACACCTTTATGGCGCCCAATGGGGTACTGCTGTATCTGGATGAGATTCAGTCCTTCAACAAAAAGCAGCAGCAGTCGCTGCTGGAGCATATCGAAAACGGCAAGATCACCCTGATCGCCTCCACCACGGAGAATCCCTATTTTTACGTGTTCAACGCGATTCTCAGCCGCTCCACGGTTTTTGAGTTCAAGCAGATTTCCGCGTCCGCCGCGTTGCAGGCCGTCACCCGTGCCGTTGGCTACATGGAGCAGCGCACTGCCTTGACGGCGGTTCCCGAGGAAGGCGCATTGGAGTATATTGCCTCTGCCTGCGGCGGGGACCTGCGCAAGGCCATGAACGCTGTGGAGGTTCTGTTTTCCGCCGGGATTCCCGAAAACGGAAAGCTGACGCTGACCTTGGCAGACGCCAAAACTGTCACCCAGAAAAGCGCCATGCGGGCGGATCGGGACGGAGACAGCCATTATGATCTGCTGTCCGCCCTGCAAAAATCCATCCGCGGCTCCGACCCGGATGCCGCCTGCCATTACCTGGCCAGGCTTCTGGAGGCGGGGCAGATGCCCTCCGCCTGCCGCCGGCTTATGGTCATTGCGGCGGAGGACGTGGGGCTTGCCTATCCCCAGATTATCCCCATTGTCAACGCCTGCGTGGATATGGCGCTGAAGCTGGGGATGCCGGAGGCCAGGATTCCCCTGGGAGACGCGGCGGTGCTGATGGCCACCTCCCCCAAATCCAACTCTGCCTACATTGCCCTGGACGCCGCTTTGTCAGACGTCCGCAAGGGAAAAAGCGGGGACTTCCCCCGGCACCTGCAAAACGTCCACGCCGATTCCTACACCATGGAGCGGGAACAGGGCTATCTGTACCCCCACGATTTCCCTAACCACTGGGTGCGGCAGCAGTACCTTCCTGACGAACTGGTTGGCACCCATTACTATGTGTACGGCCCCAACAAGCTGGAACAGTCCGCCAAGCAGTATTGGGACGCCATCAAGAAATAGGAGGCAGCTATGGACATCCGTCTGAACGACATTCTGGTCATGAAGAAGCCCCATCCCTGCGGCGAAAAACGCTGGCTGGTGCTGCGCACCGGTGCGGATTTCCGCCTGCGGTGCCTGGGCTGTGGACGTGAGCTGATGACGCCGCGCTTCAAGGCTGAAAAAAATATCCGCTCCATTGAGCGCAAGGAAACCTCCGGCTGAGGATGCCGGAGGCTTTTTCTATTCCGAAAATGCCAAAAATGACAGCGCCGCAAGGCAGCCTTTTTGATAAAATGGAACCATTTTATCAAAAAAATAGTATGCGACAGCGGGCTTTCCGGTTTGCGCCCGTTCTGCGCTGAAATCACGGCGGACATGGGGGAACTTGCTTTTGTCCCGGGACAAGGAAGCGACCGACTTTTTTTCCGCGTCCAGGTATACTGGAGCCATACCGGATGCGGAGGTGATCAGTTGGAGGTTTATTTGGATCTTGTGGTGATTCTCAACTTTCTGGTGGACTTTCTGCTGCTTTTGGGGACAAACCGTCTGTCGGGCTTCCCGCTGGGGGCAAAGCGCTGCGCGCTTGCCGCCGCTCTGGGCGGCGTTTATGGAGGGGTTTGTATGCTTCCGGGCTTTCGCTTTCTTGGCAGTCTGCTTTGGCGTGTGGTGTGCCTCGGGCTGATTGCGGCCATTGCCTTCGGCTGCAGCCGCTGCGCCTGGAAGCGGGGCGGTGTGTTCCTGCTGCTGTGCATGGCCCTGGGAGGGATTGCCATAAGCTTCGGCAAGGGAAATTTCCTGACGCTGGTGCTGGCCGCTGCTGGGGTGTGGCTGCTGTGCCGGGTGGCCTTCGGGGAGACAGTGGGAGGCCGGGAATATGTGCCCATCACCTTTACATATGATGAAAATACTGCCAGCGTCATTGCCCTGCGGGATTCCGGAAACACCCTTCGGGACCCCATTACCGGGGAGCAGGTCTTTGTCATTGCCGGGGAAGTGGCCCAGAGGCTGACGGGACTGTCGGAAAGCCAGCTCCGCACCCCTCTGGAAACGCTGGCTCTGCGGCCTATTCCGGGGCTGCGGCTGATTCCGTATCGGGCAGTTGGCAGCGGCGGAATGCTGCTGGGCGTGCGGATGGAGCATGTGCAGATGGAAGGCCGGACACGGAGCGCTGTGGTGGCATTTGCTCCGGATGGCCTGGGAAGGGGAGAAATCTATCAGGCGTTGGTAACGGCGTAGGACGAAGAAGCGGAGGCATGACGGGCAAGGAGGACAATATGAAATTACGGGAACTACTGCGCAGGCTGGGACTATTCAGGGAAAACGGCATCTACTATATCGGCGGCAGCGACGTCCTGCCGCCGCCGCTGAAGGGCGCGGAGGAACAGGAAACGCTGGAAGCACTGGATCGCGGGGAGGAAGCCGCAAAGCAGCGTCTGGTGGAACACAACCTCCGGCTGGTGGTATACATTGCGCGGCGGTTTGAAAACACGGGGATTAATCTGGAGGATCTGATTTCCATCGGCACCATCGGACTGATCAAAGCCATCAGCACCTACAAGCTGGACAAGAAGATAAAATTGGCAACCTACGCCTCCCGGTGCATTGAGAATGAGATTTTGATGCACATTCGCAAAACGGCGAACCAGAAAACGGAGGTTTCCCTGGATGAGCCGATCAATATGGACTGCGACGGCAATGAGCTGCTGCTTTCGGACATTCTGGGCACCGATGAGGACATGATTCTGCGGCCATTGGAGGATGATGTGGATCTGTGCGTTCTTCGTCAGGCTCTGCAGGAGCTCCCGGAACGGGAGCGGGAAATCGTGTTTCTGCGTTTCGGCCTGGAGGGGCGAAGGGAACTGACCCAAAAGGAAGTGGCCCAGAAAATGGGAATTTCCCAGTCCTACATTTCCCGGCTGGAAAAACGGATTATGCAGCGGCTGAAAAAAGAATTTATCCGACAGACAAGCTGCGCTTGATTTTGCGGAATGGGTATGCTATAATCGATACAAATTCATATCGATATCTCGATACTGACAAGAAAGAAAGGGTGCTATGGAAGAAAAAAAGATATCAAAATCCGTTTTGAAGCGTCTGCCCGGCTATCTGGCTTATCTGAAAAACATGCCGGAAAACACGCCGCCCAACATTTCCGCCACAGCGCTGGCCAATGCCCTGGGTATGGGAGAGGTGCAGGTGCGCAAGGATCTGGCCTTGGTTTCCAACGGCGGGCGGCCCAAGATCGGCTACAACCGGGAGAGCCTGATTGACGATATCGAGCAGTTTCTGGGCTATGACAACACCACGGACGCCGTCCTGATTGGCGCGGGGAAACTGGGGCAGGCGCTGATGGGCTATAAGGGCTTCAACGAATACGGCCTGAATATTCTGGCTGCCTTCGATACTGACCCGAAGCTTGGAAAAACGGAGGAGGGGAAACCCGTTTACCACATTTCCAAGCTGACCCCGTTCTGCCGCGCTCATAAGGTGCTGATGGGGATCATCACCGTACCGTTGGAAAGTGCGCAGGAGGTGGCGAATCTGCTGGTTGACGGCGGCATCAAAGGCATCTGGAATTTCGCACCCACCCATTTGGATGTCCCGCCGAATATTCTGGTGCAGTATGAGAATATGGCCACGTCTTTGGCGGTGCTTTCCGTCCATCTGCAGGCCCAGATCAAGGAAGAAAAGGAAGTCAAAAAGTAACGCATAACGCCGTACCGTCCGGGTGCGGCGTTTTTTCTGCTTTTTTGAAAAAAGTGAAACCCGCTGACCCAAATCTGCGATATGATAGGTGAAAGCAGCTTTCACTTTTCGGCTTGATTAGGAGTATTCAACATGAGAGAAGAAATCATGCTACGGAAAATGCGTTCCGGCGATGAGGCGGGACTGGAGGCGCTGATGGAGCGTTACATACCCTATGTTTCCGCCATTGTGTGGAACATTCTGCGCACCTCTATGACGCCCGAGGATGCCGAAGAAGTGGTTTCGGATGTGTTTCTGGCAGCGTGGAAGCAGGCGGCGGATATCAAATCGGGGTATGCCAAGGCCTGGCTCGGCGCGGTGGCCCGGAACAAGGCGAAAACCAAACTCCGTCAGATGGGCAGGGAGCTTCCGCTGGAGGAGGACATTCTGGAGCTTCCGGACGAGAACACTCCCGTTACCGCCGCCGAAAAAGCGGAGGAGCGGAAGCTGGTGCGCAAGGCTGTTGACCAGCTGGGAGAGCCGGACCGGGAAATCTTCCTGCGGCATTACTATTACGCCCAGAGTGTGAAGGAAATCTCTCAGGAAATGAGACTGAACGAATCAACCGTCAAAACCAAATTACGAAGAGGCCGCATGCGGCTGAAAACAATACTACTGAGGTGGGGTGTAGCATGAAACGAAGAATATCGGATATTATGGACGGCTTCCGGGATGGAACCGTGGAATTGGAAAGCAGCACGCCCCTGTCCTCCGAGCGGATTAAGGAGCTGACTATGAGCAAGATTACCAAAAAAGAAAAATCCGGCAAGCGGATTGTCTTCCGGGTGCTGGTGGCGGCAGCCGTCATATCCCTGATGACCGTGACCGCCTTCGCGGCGGAGGCCGTGTTCGGCTCGGGAGACCTGTTTCGGAGCATCTTCAACGACCAGCTGAAGAAAGACAAGGAAACGGTGCAGCAGGACAACGGGGACATCACCGTTCGGGAAACCGTAAGCCAGGGGCAGATCGATGTGGTCAACGAGCTGGGCAAGGATTTCCAGCCGGTGACGAAAACCAGCGAGGGCACTACCGTGACCCTGAAGGCCGCCTATGCCGATGCCAATATGCTGCGGGTGTACCTAAGCGTGGAGGCGCCGGAGGGAACGGTGCTACCGGATGGAATTATCTATCAGTTTGCCGATTGGAAAGGCACACATTGGCAGTGGCTCACAAAGGGACAGGACGCACAGTCTGATCCCTACTATGCCGACTACAATATCGAAGTATTGCCCGATGAAAATCCCAACGACAACAAAAAGGAATTCTGCCTGACGGGGACCAGAGAGCCGAAGGCCACCGGATTTGCGTTTAACGATGGGGTTTCCAAGTTCCTGAACATTGCGGGCATTTACCAGCAGATACCGGATGTGGATGGGGATGAGGACGGCTTTGTCCTTCTGGCGCCCGGCAGCTTCACCTTTGATGTGGGTATCGTCAATGAGGTGCAGACGGTGGATGTCAATGTGGACGGCCTGACTTACGGCGGACAAAAGACCCGCACCTGGACCCACGACAGCCCCTGCCTCGATCCCTGCCAAGAGGTGCTGACAGGCGAAACCGACCCGGATACCGGCCTGCCGATCCATATGGAGAGCTGGGACTATACGGTTACGCCCAAGAGCTTGAAAATTTCCCCGCTGAGTGTCGAATGGACGTGCGACTATACCTGCAGCGATGAAAGAATGGGATTCAACCTTCAATTCCAGGTGGTCATGAAGGATGGAACCAGCCCGGTTTTGGTCAGCTATGGCGGTGAATACGACGGCGGCAACTATAGCGGCGGTACATTCTACTTCTCTACCCCCATCGACCTGGACGAGGTGGACTACATCCTCATCGGCGACCCGGAAATTGACAGCATCCACAAGGTTTCTTTGCCCAATACCTAAGGAACCTCTGAATAAATCGTCTGTGGCTGGACAGCGGATCTTTTACCACAGCTCTGCGGTTCCAAAATCGGGAAATACATACAGTATTCCTCCGATTTTGGAA